>BAXG01000014.1 GCA_001310455.1 Photobacterium sp. JCM 19050 | reverse complement strand
CCTTGAGGTGGTTTGGGCATACTGCTTTTCCAAGTATACGTCCTGTCTGGAAAAGGTGATCATTGGCAAGGGAAAATGTACATATCCTCCTGATTTGGTCAGTTTTTATCCGGACAAAGCAATGGAATTGTCAAAAATAGGCAATTTCTGATATAAATCCCGCTTTCTTTTGCCCCGTTGCATCTCGTGGGCGTAGTGGTCATGCACCGGAGTAGGACTGATCAATGAAACTTTCACACAAACGTAAAGTAAAACTCAAACTGAACAAATCCAGAAGCACCCTGGTAATGACAGCTGTTACGGCGAAAAAGCCAGTTGCCAAAACTGTCGCTAAGCCAGTAGTAGAAAAGCCTGTTGCGCAGAAGGCAGAGCCAGCCCAATCTAAAGATGCTGTCACCTCTGATGTCGCCCTGACTCCTAAGCAACAGCAAGTACTGGACATCCTTCGCGCAAATCCTGAAGGTATCAACTAAGGGTATCGGTCTGGCTGCGGGTCAGGAAGATGGCAAAGCTGCCTCCTGGGCGACAGGCGCACTGAAAAAGCTGACAGAAGAAGGCGTTGCAGAACGCATCCAGTTGGCTGGCAACAAAGTCGTTTACAAAGCACTGTAAGCGGTATTGCATGGAGTGTGAGCCAAATTGGGCTCGCACCCGTGCGCGAGATATGTTTCGACATTGATCGCAATTTGTTTATTATGTGCGCGAAATGAAAATGTGATGTAAAGCGTTAATTTTTAAATGAAAATTTGGTTGTTTGCCTAATCCAAACCTGTTTATAGTGATGGTGTTCAGTTAGCTGTTCAGATTGCGAGGAATATGTATGGACATTTGTTCAGCCTCATCCAAGGAAGTGCAATCCGCAGTTGTAGAGTTTGACTACACCCACTTCCTCTGTGATGCGCCAAAAAGAAAATGGACTTTTTATCAGGCGATTAAATCTATCATGCCGGTATTTAACGTGGCATGGCAGGCTAAAGTCTCTTCAGATCAATCCAATTCAGATCAGTTTCACGAACTGGCGGCGTTCCATTTGTCTACCCGTGTCAGTGATGAAGAAAATATTGCCCGGTTGGTTCGTCTTGCAAAATCCCTGAGCATTAGATCAATTAAAGTGTTGCTGCCGTATGAGATGGAACCGGGGCAGTTAAAAACTATCGCAGCCGATACCCATGTCGAGCTGGCTTACGCTGATGAACGGCGTGAATCTATCTTCATTCAAATCGACACACCATAACCGCCTTTTCCAGTGAACATCTGCTTCTGACCGGGATTGAAACTGCGCTTTAAACGCGTATAGTCCCTGTCAGGACTCAATACGTCTTTTGTACCAACAGGACAACAAGCAGATGAAACTTTTCTTCGCATCTGATTTGCATGGCTCTGCCAATGCAGCAGAACAGGTGATTGCCAAGTTCAGAGAGAGTGGGGCAGATTGGTTAATCCTGCTCGGTGACCTTCTGTATCATGGCCCGCGCAATGCTATTCCGGACAGCTACAACCCAGCAGCGGTGGCAGAGTTACTGAACAGTGAAGCAGATAAAATTATTGCCGTGCGAGGCAACTGTGACAGTGAAGTAGACCAGATGCTCTGCCAATTTCCCATTACCGCAGCCTGGCAAACTGTCCTTATGCCAGGGCGACGTTTCTTCCTGACCCACGGTCATATCTTCGGCCCGGATAATCTGCCTCCCATGGCGAAGGGAGATGTGCTGGCCTATGGTCATACCCATATTCCGGTTGCCGGACAAGTTGGCGAGCATATTCACTTCAACCCGGGCTCGACGACAATTCCCCGTGGTGATGGTGTGCCTTCGTATGGCTTGCTGGAAAACGATGTGCTTTCTGTTCTCACTTTGCAGGGTGACGAAACCCTGTTGTCCGTCGCGCTCTGAGCGAGATACCGGGCGGGTTTAATTAATCAAATCCGCCTGTTTTGGCGAATAATTTCCCTTCTAATAACTACCGGATTGCTTACTATATTAATCATGTGATTAATTCGTGGAGTTCCCATGAGCAAGCGACCCGGCCGCCCCTCCGGCGATACTCAGGCCAGACAACTTTTAGTCGATTCAGCGCGGAAATTGTTCGTCTCTTATCCCTATAACCGCGTATCTACCCGAATGTTGGCGGCGGAAGCCGGTGTCAATGCGGCACTTATCCGTTATTACTTTCGCGATAAGGCCGGTCTCTACGAGGCCATGTTGCGGGATTCTCTCGCGCCAATGTTAGCAAAACTTCAGCAGGCTTCGAGAAACCCTCAGCAGTCAGATATTGAAGACATCATTGGCACGTACTACGAAATAATGGCACCCAGCCGGATCTTCCCAAATTGCTGGTACGCGCATGATGATGGATGAAAGCGAAGCACCAAGGCAGATCACAGAAGGCGTGTTTAACGACCTTATTCAGACCTCCCAACAGTGGCTACTACACTCACTTGTTGCTAATCACCAGTTAAAAGACGGCATAAACCCCGAATTTGCCCGGCTCTCGTTCATCAGCATGACTGTCTTTCCTTTTCTTGCACCGCCGCAATTGCTGGCCAAGCTGGGTGTAGATATGTCACAGGAAACACTGACTAAGTTAGCGATGCATAACGGAAATGTTCTTAAAAAGGGCATGCTCACTGACAACGCGCCGGACAAATCAACCAAAGACAACAGTCAATAATCAGGATGAAATCATGACTCAATCAAAAACTTTGCTGCTACTGCTTCTGGGTTTTGTCCTGGCAGGCTGCCAGAAGGACGAAGGGAACCTTGCCCTGGGGACATTGGAAATGGATCGGTACCTTGTTTCCGCGCCGTTGTCCGAAACATTGGTTGCTCTGAACGTCAGGGAAGGACAAGAGGTGAAAAAAGGCGAGGATATTGGCCGTTTGGACCGTACATTGGCGACGACCGAGCTTAACAGGGCAAAAGCGGTACTCGCCAGCGCAAGTGCCCGTTTGGATGAGCTGAAAAGTGGCCCGCGGAAAGAAGATATCGCCGCCGCTGTGGCGCGGGTGGACGGGGCGGAAGCGACCCTTGAAGACGCCAAGAAGCATTTTGTGCGTACCAGTCCTTGGTGAAGCGCGGTGTACAGGGAAAAGCTGAGTTGGACAGTGCCAGAGCACTCAGGGACAGTTCAGAGGCGCATCTTGAAGAAGCGAAGCAGCACCTGGCATTGCTGAAAGCCGGCACTCGGGCTGAACAGATTGAGCAGGCCACAATGGCGGTGTTGGAAGCGCAGTCCGGCGTGGAGGCGGCACAACACAAACTGGATGAAACACGCCTTACTGCACCTGCAAGCGGTTGGATTGACTCGCTGCCGTGGTTTCAGGGGGAGCGAGTCCCTGCCGGCGCGCCAGTGGCGGTGTTACTGGCTGACGGCAGCCCCTATGCCAGGGTTTATGTGCCTGAACCAGAGCGTATCAACCTGAAAGTCGGGCAGAAGCTGGAAGTGCAAGTTGACGGCAGTGAAGCGGTATTCGAAGGTCATGTACGCTGGATCTCAGCCGAATCTGTTTTCTCTCCTTACTATGCGTTAACTGAAAACGACCGGGCGAGGCTGATGTAGAGATGGAAGTGCAACTTGACGACAATGCCGCCGGTTTACCTGCGGGTTTACCTGCGCAGGTTGTGCTGCCATGACCGAGCTTGCGATTAAAACAAAAGGGATGACCAAACGTTTTGGTGGGATGACCGCTGTAGACAGTTTGGATTTGGAGATTCCCCGCGGGACCATCTATGGGTTTCTGGGGCCTAACGGCTGCGGCAAGTCCACGTCTATCCGGATGCTCACGGGCTTACTGTCTCCCACAGAAGGGGAGGTGAGCGTCCTGGGGTTAAGTGTTCCGGGTGATGCTGAAAAACTTCGGTTACGTATCGGATACATGACCCAGAAATTCTCCCTTTATGACAACCTCACTGTCCGTGAAAACCTTGAATTTGTCCGTCAGATTTATGGCTTGGGCAAAACCGGTAAACAGCGGGTTGAAGAATTACTTTCCCTCTATGGCCTCAGTGACCGCCAAAAACAAATGGCCGGCTCCATGAGTGGTGGGCAGAAGCAACGCCTGGCACTGGCGGCAGCAACGATTCACCAGCCGGAGCTTCTGTTTTTGGATGAGCCAACCTCTGCGGTTGACCCGGAAAACCGTCGCGATTTTTGGGAACGGCTGTTTGACCTTTGCAATGACGGCACAACCATTCTTGTTTCAACTCATTACATGGATGAAGCCGAACGTTGTCACCAACTGGCGATTCTGGAGCAGGGGCAGAAACGCAGATGGGACGCCCGAGACGCTGATGGCAGGAATGGGGGCAAATGTTATCGAGATTGAAGCCAAGGATCTGCGTAGCCTGAAAAAAATCCTATTGGAGAAATCCGGTGTGCTGTCAGCAGCCCAGCTGGGTGTTCGTCTTCGTGTCCTGGTAGACAAGGGAATAACCGATCCGATTGGCTGGCTGATGTCGATAGTTGGAAACCAAGGGCATGCTGAAAGCGTCAGGCCCAGTCTGGAAGATGTGTTTGTGACCTGTACGGGAGGAGCGCGAGATGTGGTTTGCTAGGGTACTCGCTGTTGTCAAAAAGGAGCTCCGGCAGCTTTCCCGTGACCGCATGACATTTGCCATGGTGGTCATGATTCCGCTGGTGCAGTTAATCATGTTCGGGTATGCCATCAATACAGATGTGCGCCATATTCCATCAGCATTGGTGGACCAAAGCCAATCGAGTTACAGCCGCGAACTGGTTTCCGATATTACCGCGTCTCAGGTGGTTAATTTTGTCCGCGCGTATCCCACCGTACAGGAAGCCGAAGCCGCAGTGACAAGGGGGGAAGTGAAAGCCGTGCTGGTGCTGCCCGCAGATTTCAGCCGTCGCCTTTTCACTCATCCTGATTTTAACAGCAACGCTTTTCCGGAAACGGCGCGGCCTGTGGGACAGTGGATTGTCGATGGATCTGACACCATGGTGGCCGCGGCAATCAGTGCGTTGCGTAACATGCCATTGAAACCCCTGTCTGGTCTGCCCCAGGCCAAGCAGGTTCCGGTGCTGGAAGTGGTGAACTATTTCAACCCCGAACAGCGTTCTGCGGTCAATATCGTTCCTGGTCTGCTGGCGGTAATCCTTACTATGACGATGGTTTTATTTACCTCCGCGGCAATTGTCCGGGAGCGCGAGCAGGGGAATATGGAATTTCTTATCAATACACCGGTAAGGCCAATAGAGCTGATGATAGGCAAGGTAGTGCCATTTGTGTTGGTGGGGCTGCTGCAGACCGGCATTATTCTTACAGCAGGGCACTTTTTGTTTAATGTCCCGGTTCGAGGTGGCCTGGATTCACTGTTGATTGCGTCTTTATTGTTCATCTCTGCCAGCCTCACTCTGGGTCTTGTGATTTCTACTGTTGCCAAAACCCAGCTTCAGGCAATGCAAATGACGGTTTTTGTGTTGCTCCCATCCATTCTCTTGTCCGGGTTTATGTTTCCCTATGAAGCCATGCCTGTCCCGGCGCAGTGGATCGCAGAGGCGCTTCCGGCAACGCATTTTATGCGACTGATACGCGGAATAGTGCTGCGTGATGCGATGGTTGAGGATTTACTGGATGACACAATCTGGTTGTGCGGGTTTACATTGATTGGGTTGCTGGTGGCATCCCTGCGATTTACAAAACGACTGGATTAAAATCAACTCGACTGGATTCGGAGATCATTCTTTAACGGCTAAAATCGTCATCCAATCCGGATGTCATCGAGAAGCAACCACTAAAGCCAATTGAAACAACAAACCCCTCTGTTGAAGCAGAGGGGTCATGAATCGCGTCTTGATTTCAGAATTTCAGGCGTAAGCAAGCGAGGGAATTCGAAGATAAAAGACGTGGATCGTCAGGAATAAAACTCGTCTTCAGTCAGGCCTGCTTCCTTGAGCTCATTAAGGAGTTCAATTCGCCGTCTGGCTTCATGTGCTTTGCGTTGTTTTTCTGATACTGAGTTTGAGCGGTTGGATTTTGACTTGGCGCGCGGAGAAGGTGATTCTTCAACAACAGTGTCGTAACCATATTCTGATGACATCGGCAACCTTCCTTGTTCTGTTCTTCCTTTGACCAGCTATTGTGACACGATCCAAAGCTGAGACGGGCATCTTTTCTGTGTTTCAGTCGTCTTTTAACCTAAACCGTGACGTTTAGCTCAAAATTGAGACACATTGCACACTTTTTCTGTATAAAAAGGCGGGCAAGCCCGCCTGTGATGATCATCACTTTCCAATCAGTAGTTTGATTTCTTTTTATCCATTTCTGCGTAATACGCCGCAATGTCTGCGATGTCCTGATCGTTCAAAGAAGATAATTGGGCCTTCATCATCGCTGCCATGGGGCCTGTGCGTTGATCATTGCGGTACGCATTCATTGCCTTGACCAGGTAATGCTCGTTTTGCCCACGAAGGTTTGGGTAGTCGCTCCTTTGGGCTACGCCGTTTTCGCCATGGCAAAAACGGCAGCTTGGGGATTTAATCTGGCCAGCTTCCGGGTTTCCGGCAGCGAAGACGGGCTGTGATACTGAGGTAACCAGAATCATTGCGAGGGCGGCTCTTCGAAACACTGAGTAATGCAAATTCTTTTCTCCACAACTAATTGCCGCGAAATTGTACTACGTAATATTTGCCGGATACATTGGCTGATCATCTTATTATTGCACTGCGTGTCTTATTGACTGCCTTCCATACTTAGCCCGAGGGGAGCTTCAACTGTTCCGCCCTGCTTCACCTTTTGCACCCAAAAGAAGAGGACTCTGCGATGCCGGGTAAGTTCGAACTAAAAACCGCAAACAACGGCCAGTTTATGTTTAATCTCAAGGCCAGCAACGGGCAGGTTATTTTGACCAGCGAGCTGTATACCACTAAAGCGGCAGCACAAAATGGTATTGAATCAGTCAGGAAGAATGCGCCATTGGATGCACGCTTTGAACGGAGGGAGAACAAAAACAGCGAACCGTATTTTATTCTCAAGGCGGCCAACCATCAGGAGATTGGCCGAAGTGAATATTATTCCAGTAAAGCGGCGATGGAAAATGGTATCAAATCCGTTATGAACCATGCGCCTGAAGCGCCGATTGCTGATACGACTACTTGATATCAATTGTCCGGCTGGCTTTTCGATATTGAACTCGCCAGCCCTGCCAGCGAGGCAGTTCCCACCTTTTCGGGTCTGCCTTGCGACCACCTTCAGTATGTACAGCGGTGACCCGTTTGCGTGGTGGGTCATATTCAATTCTTAACGTCAGATCTGATAGTTTGACAGTGTGTGGGTAAGCATCATCAAATTCCTGGCGTTCCCAATCCGGGATTCCATCAAAATAAAAGTCCGAGGTGTCAAACAACTGAAGATCTTCCGGTGATTCAATGCCCAAATCTTCGATCTGTTTTGTCAGCCAGGACTCAAAATGCACGGCTTCCGGCTGGCGGGTACAAAAATCGGCATTATATCGACCGAGTGCCAGGTAGAGGTTCCATTGATGGATGTCGGTTTGCAGGATATCGGCAAGACCGGGCATCAGCTCTCCGTTCAGTATTTGTTGTACCGCCACTTCCCGGGCCATTTCACCCTGAGGTGCTTCATTTCGTGTGGCGATTACCCGACCAACAAAGATGCGCTGTATTTCGGTGAGGCAATGGCCATCTTCATCGGCTGTTGTCTGGCCGGGTTGTTCTTCGCCAAATCCAAGATCTGCCAATTGCTTGAAAGTGACAGGAGCCATACAGGTTGCAAATGCCAGGTTTTGCTTCACTCCTTTTCCGGGAACGGCATGCTGGTCAAATACAATGGCGGCTTCTGCTGAATCGGGGAAGCGTGTGTCCCGGCCGGTACTGCATTCGACAAATCCGTTCCCCAGTGCCTGACGCCGCCTTTCCCTGCGAACATAAACCAATTCAGGTGCAGCGAGCATGATGCTCCGGAGCAAGGTATCCCGTGAATACGGTGTGGCTTTTTTAAGTGGTGGGAGAGTGAGCGCCTCCCGCATCTGGCTTGAGAGCAACCGGGCTTCCGCTCGCATATCATCATCAACGTTCAAAAATTCAGGGACAGGCTCACGCACCAACCGTATTAGCGTTACGGCGTCACACCCAATGGGTTCCCACTTATTAAGATCATCAACCGCATGGTCGGAATTAGGCATTGACCACAGACGTTGAGGAAGCGAGAGTGCGGCGGCGAGGTCAACCATGGCTTCCTTATTTGTGGGCTCGTCCATCACTGAAATCAGGTGGGCGAACAGCGTGTCTATGGGAAGTGGATACAGGACTTTTCCGTGATCAGTTGCCACACCGTCTGCATCAATCGCGCCCATCTTTTGAAGGGTGGATGTCGCCGCTGACAGTGTTTTATCCGGCAACCTGTCAGGCAACGGCAAATCAGCAAGCCTGAAACCGCAACAAGCGGCTGCTAACATGGCTCAACCAGTTCTTCCCGCAACAGATCTGGTGGAGTGTTGGCCTCAAGTGGTGCTGCGCTGCCGTAAAGTCGCAGGCAAAGACCGGGTGCAACCCGTCCGGCCCGGCCTTTACGTTGCTCCGCGCTTGCTCGTGAAATACTGTGTAACCCAAGAACAGTTCGCCCATTTCGTTGGTGGGTTCTGCGCTCAAGGCCGCTGTCTATGACCACAGTAACGCCGGGTATGGTTAACGACGTTTCAGCAACGTTCGTTGCGAGGATGACTCGGCGTTGGCTGTTTTCATCCGGGGTTTGAAGGGCGCGCTGACGATCTTCATCTGACACACTCGCGTGAAGCGGAATGACATCACCTTCAATACCTCGAAGGATTGACTGGCACTGGGCAATTTCTTTCCTGCCGGGCAGAAAAACCAGTATATCGCCGCCGCTTTCGCTCCAGACAGACGTGACCGCTTCATGCACTTTGCGGTCAATACCGCGTATATCCGGTCCAAAACGTGAGTCTTTGGCAATGTGGCGAACGGTAACTGTGAAATTACGCCCCTCTGCTTTCAACGCGTTGCCGCTCACATAGTTTGTCAGTTTTACTGAGTCCAGGGTTGCTGAGGTAACAATCAGACGGTGATTGCCTTTTTGCAGTAACATGGCGGTGAGAATATCGGTATCCCAGCGTCGAAGATGCATTTCGTCCATCATCACGATATCGAACCGGGACAACCCGTCTTCACTCAGCCACCGCAAAGCAACACCTGGGTGGCGAAAACAATGCGTGTATCGTCGGAAAACTGGCCTTCAAACCGGATGGCATAGCCCACGGTTTCCCCGATCTGCTCGTTGCGCTGCCCCGCGATAAATTCTGCAAGGGACGTACAGGCAATGCGTCTTGGCTGAATGACAAGAACACGACCATGACTGGCTGCCCACACCGGTAAATGGGTGGATTTACCGGAGCCGGTTTCAGCTTCGATAACCAAATGCCGGTTTGCAATGAGTTGATGAAAATCAGCTTCGATAGCAGTAATGGGGAAGGAAGAAGGGATAGTCACTGTCGTGGGTGTCCTGATGCATCATTTTTTGCAAGTTTACCTGATATCGCTCGAGTGCTGAAAAGCAATTAACTGGCCTGTCAGTGCGTAAAGCGATACCGGGTCGGAAAAAAGTGGGATGTGGCGTCGCTATATAAAGTGAATCGCGTTAGCCTTCTGCAACAGAAACATGAATCAGATTGAACCGGGGAAAACAATGTACCAAGAGACTTTGCGGCGGGTGTTCGGCTTTGAAAACCTGAGGGGAGGGCAACAGGCGGTTGTTCAGAAAGTGCTGGAAGGCCGATCTGCGGCAGCCATCTTCCCAACCGGTTCGGGTAAGTCCCTTTGTTACCAACTTCCTGCACTTCATCTTCCCCATTTGACGCTGGTGATATCGCCTTTGCTGGCCCTGATGAAAGACCAGTTGGACTTCCTGCGCAGTAAAGGTATTGCAGCCGGTTCTATTGATTCTTCTCAGAGCTGGGAAGAGAGCCAGAAGGTCATGCAGGGCGTCAGGGACGGTGGCATCAAGATTCTGATGATTTCTGTTGAGCGCCTGAAAAACGAGCGTTTTCGCCAGTTTATCTCCCGTATACCGATTTCTCTCCTTGTTGTTGATGAGGCCCACTGTATTTCTGAATGGGGCCATAACTTTCGGCCGGATTACCTGAAACTGCCCGTTTACTGCCGGCAACTCAACATCCCGCAGGTGCTGCTGCTTACAGCAACGGCAACACCCGCCGTTATTGATGATATGGGGCGAAAATTCGGTATCGAATACGATGATATTGTGGTGACCGGTTTTTACCGGAGTAACCTGGACCTCAATGTTTACCCCTGCCCGGAGAGAGAAAAGGACTATGCCTTTTAAGTATGCTCCGCAACGAACCCGATGCCCCGACGGTTGTTTACGTCACCTTGCAGCACACTGCGGAACAGGTAGCTGCGTTTTTGAGTGACGCCGGCATCCATGCCCGGGCGTACCATGCCGGAATGAAAAGTGATGTCCGCGAAGATATTCAGTCGGCTTTTATGGCCGGAAATATTCCCTGCATCGTTGCAACTATCGCCTTTGGTATGGGTGTGGACAAAGCCAATATTCGCCGCGTTATCCATTTTGATTTGCCGAAATCGATAGAAAATTACAGCCAGGAGATAGGGCGCGCCGGGCGTGATGGCGAACGATCAGAATGTACGGTGCTTGCGAACCGCCAGGGCTTGAATGTGCTTGAGAATTTCGTTTACGGGGACACGCCGGATCGCAGCGGCATTCGTTACATCCTTGACGACATCAGCCAGCACAACGGGCAGTGGGAAGTCCAGCTATACAGTCTTTCACGGGACAGCAATATCAGGCAGTTGCCCCTCAAAACCCTGCTTGTATATCTGGAACTGGAAGGGGTGATTGAGCCGCTTTACAGTTACTACGCGGACTACAGGTTCAAGGTGAACGGGAATGTGGACAATATCACGTCCCGGTTTGACGGCGAACGCCGGGATTTTGTTTCTGCCATTTTCGCCGCATCACCTAAAGGCAGACTCTGGTATACCCTCGACTTTGAAGCGCTTTGGCAAGGCTACCGGGCTGAACGAAAGCGGGTTGTGGCTGCCCTGGACTACTTTGCGGAGCAAGGCTGGATTGAGTTGGAAAGCAAGCAAATGACGGATGTCTACCGGATTTTACCGCATTCTCAACCCCTGGATCTGCTTATTGAGCGGCTTCATGGTTACTTTGTTAAGAAGGAAGAGAGTGAGGTTGCCCGGGTTCATGCAATGCTGGCATTGTTCGAGTCAGATACCTGCCTCAGCCATGCACTTGCTGCCTATTTTGCCGATGAGAAAGCGCCGGAGCGTTGCGGTCATTGTTCCGTGTGTCGGGGAAATGTTGCGAGGTTACCAACACAGGAGAAATTGCCGGATATCAACCCGGAATCTTTGGTTGCGTGGTGTGAGCCCATGATCAAAACGAGCGGGGAGCTCTTTCATCAGCAACCCTTGCCCGATTCCTTTGTGGCATTGCCACACCAGCAGGGACAAAGCTGAAAGCCAGTAAAATGGAAGGGTATGGGAAGCTGGAAAATTACCCTTATGCAGACGTACTCGAACAAATAAGACAGGCATTTCCGGTGATGGAATAAATGAAAGGAGCAGTTTTTCTGCTCCTTTTTGTTGCCCCGTAACGTCAGGATTCATCCTGAGGCTTCTTGGCTAAGTAACTCTCACCAATTCGCTTAGCGGTTACCAACAACCACCCGGGCGTTAATATCCTGAACCGGACGGGCATTTTTGCCCATCATTGAATGCATGGCGCTGATCTGGTCTTTTGAGGCAGTTTGGGTGTCTTTTACGACTACCCAGCGCACGCCTTCACTGCACGGCGGCGTTGTCAGCGAACCGTTGAAGCGATAATAGGTGCCGTAATATGGAGGGAGCAGATCTGCCGGAGACAGGCTGCCCTTCAGTTCAACACTCTTGCCGTTTGACGGGATATGGGCGGTGATTTTGCCCAATGCGTCGTTCTCACGGATACCGTTTTGGAACATTACAGCCAACACAGCAAGGTTTCCTTCCGCATCCTGGTGGACAAAATGTGCTTCCATCGGGAAGGTTTTGCCGTTTATGTGGTTTTCTGATGGTGTGTGGAAGTGGAATTGCTTCAGGGTGTAGACATCACCGTCGAGCGTTAATGTGTTATTGCCTTCCACCACTGCTTCAATGGTATGTCCATTGTTTATGATTTTTGCCACGTCACCCTGATAGTGGATGTTCAGAGGCTCAAGGTGAGTGTTATAGGCTTTTGTGATGTTGATGGGGGACTGGTTTTCACCGAATTCACAGGTTGGGTAATGCTCCCCCCAAGTTGCGACGCCAGTGTCGCCGCTGTAACTCCAGTTGGCAGCGTGAACAGCGAAGGGAAGTACGGCAGCCAGTAGCGTGGCCAGAACGGATTTTTTCATTTTGACAGACCCGTTGGTGAGATGTGCAGGAAGCGTAGTCCTGCTGATCTCGATTGTCAGGCCTGAAAACTAATTTTGATTAAATACCCAATTGGTTCAAGTGCGCTATAAATGCATCCGGACTGTTCAAAACCGGTTTGCCGGTGCGAATGAGGTGTGTTGCACCATACATGGACGCCTGAGCAAGCAAAATCGCATCAACGTCTCCCTCGTAGCTATTTACTGCACCAGCAATCTTGTTGTAGTACTCGGTGTGGTTTCCATCGAGAAAGTGCTGCCAGGCATTCTCAACCAGAAGTATTTCCAGTTCTGGGTCAGTTCCGGCTTTTTGGGTTTCATCTTCAATGAGTGACCTGGTGGGAACCAGCGTGCTTTCAACTGCAGCGACAATCAGGAGCCGGTTATGTTTTGCCGCATTTGCTGCCATGGGTCTGTCGACACGCAATACGTTTGGCGCGGTTGATTCTGCGATGGTTCCTAATGTGGAGCAGGTGCAGACTATAAGATCTGCCCCGTCATTGATCTCGTTAACAATGAACGCTTTTATTTCTGAAGTCAGCGCCGGCATCTCATTCCCGGCTTGTGCCCGTAAGAGAAAACCTTCTCTGACAAAGTGGGTAACATTTGATGAGTGCAGTGATGTGCCGATCAACTGCCGGAACAGTTTTTCGTTGGCAGGAGAGGTGTGCAGAAATCGAATATCCATGTTTTTCCATCCTTGGCTTGGGTATAGAGCGTCTGAATATCTGAATTTACGCCTTGATTACACCACTTTCAGGTGTCAACAGGTGCTTAAATTGAAAGATAAACACACCCTGAGTAACAAAATTTGATTGTGCTTGGTTCCCGGCAGTCCAACTGCCGGGAAGACCGGTTATCGGAAATAGCGTTCAGCCCATCGCGCGAGACCGGCAGTCACGGAGCCAAAATAGTCACCGGATACAATCGGCACGCCCGGTAAGGCTTTTTCCAGCAAGGCTCTCAGAATAGGGGAGCGCGCGCTGCCGCCGGTCATATAGATCACATCCGGCTGGGTCTGGCCTTGTTTCAACGCATCTTGCACCAGTTCAGCAATTTTTACGGTTGGGGAAGAAATGGCTTCGGCGAGTTGCTTTTGGTTGATGTTCTGTTGCAACTGTTCTTTCAGAAAGCAAAGCTGTGATACGGTTTCAGACTGTTCTGACAGCGCGATTTTTGCTTCCTCTGCGCGACGGACTATTTGGTAGCCAAGCGTGTTTCTGTGCACTTCAATCAGGCGGGCAATTTTGTCAGGCTCTGCAGCATCCCGACGCAGTTGGTCGAGTACCGCGAAGTTTGTTGAAGCATAAAAATCAGACTGCGCAGCAACATTGTTGATGGCGATTGGATTCCAGAACTGGTTTATCGGCATATCAATACCGCGCAGGGTTTTACTGCCTTTCCCCAACATAGGCATGAGTTGTTCGAAAGCTAGATAGATATCCAGGTCATTACCACCCACACGGCAGCCGCTGTGAGCCAGCAACCCGGCGGTGCGGTCTTCACGGTGTTGCCAGCCCGGCCCCATTGTGATTAGGGAGCAGTCGGTCGTACCACCACCAATATCAACAACCAGTACGTTCTGGTCCTTTGCAAGCTGGCTTTCATAGTCCAACCCCGCAGCAACCGGTTCAAACTGGAATTCAATTTGGTTGAAACCGGCGCGTGATGCGGCCTGGCGAAGGATGGATTCCGCCTGTTGGTTTGCTTTTTCTCCGCCGATCCCCTGGAAGTTTATTGGGCGGCCGATAACGGCTTTTTCAATGTCTGTCTGAACTGCGGCTTCGGCTTGTTGTTTAATATTCACCATCATCGCGCAGACCAGATCTTCAAAAAACCGGATCTGAATATCCCGCAAGCCTGATGCACCGAGGAAGGATTTCGGTGATTTTACGTAATATACCTCCTCTGGATCATCGAGGTATGTTTCAAGTGCAGTCTGTCCGAATTGCAGACACCCGGCCTCAACATCAATATCTTCTTCACGGTTGAATGTAATAGCGCGGCGCAGAAGTTGCTCTCCGACAGTGTCTGTAGGTGAAATGCCGTAAAAACGGTAAAGATATTCGCTGACTGCCTCACGAGTTGGTGCACAGAGCGCAGAAGGGATAAACCGGTTTTCACCTTCAAGCGGCAGAAGCTTTGGGACGCCGTTTTCGATAACTGCGACAGAGCAGTTAGCCGTACCATAGTCGAATCCGATAAACATGAGAGTTTCCTGCGGGTTTAGGGCCGGTAAGTGTATCTCAACTGACGTTCTATACCCAAACCACCTCAAGGTGCGTGATTCAGAGTGATTTCAGTGCGTTCAATTCAAGGAAAGATGGCTTGGGTATAATGATTGCGAAATAAAAACCGTGCATTGGCGTTCATTTATGGCAAAGATGACAACTGTGCTCAGTGAAGTCAGCCAGGGAAGCGTATGCGGATTAAACCACTCTCAGAACATATTGGCGCCGAAATTGAAGGTGTCGTTCTCAGCCATTGCACAGACTCGGATTTTGAGCGTATCTATGAAGCATTCCTTCGTTATCACGTAATTTTCTTCCGCGACCAGGCACTTTCCCCGGACCAGCACCTGGTGCTTGCAAGTCGGTTTGGTGAGATTGAACCGATTCACCCGTTTTTTCCGCATCTTGATGACGCACCGCAGGTGGTGGTGATCGAAACGTCTCCGGGAAATCCTCCGGGTGAGAGCTTTTGGCATACGGACCTCAGTTGGCAAGCCATTCCCTCTAAATGCTCATTGCTTCATGCGCAGCATGTTCCAAGCCGGGGAGGGGATACCATCTGGGTATCCATGTCAGCAGTATGGGAGAGCTTACCGGATTCGCTGAAAACCACGCTCAGGGGGAAGGAAGGGATACATGCGCTGCATGCTTTTGCCGGTTCTAAATATGATCAGGTTGATGAGCTCGGACAAAGCAGGGTAAACAAAATGGCGAGCCGATTTCCGCCAGTACGTCACCCACTCGTCGCTACCCATCCGGAAACGGGAAGAGAAACCCTCTATATCAACGAGCAGTTTACTCGCGGAATAGTCGGTATGACCGTGCAAGAGAGTGAAGTCATTCTTTCCGAACTGTTCAGCATTTCCCGGAAGACAACGTATCAGTACCGTTTCAGCTGGCAACCTGGCTCCGTTGCCATATGGGATAACCGATGTACACAACATTATGCGGTCACAGATTATGGCGACGCACCCAGACGGTTGCACCGGGTCTCAGTGGCCGGGGGCGCTTTCAAGCAGTGACGGTTCGGTAAGACCTCAGGCTTTTCCTTCTCTTGGTGTTCAGATAATGCGCTCATGTTTTATTTATGAATCGCTTGTACGAATATCAAAACCCTTGCCTATACTGACTTAGGAGACCAAACAACAACAACGCGATCAGTTCGGGAAGAGTCGAATTTATGGGCCAACCATTAGAACGCAATAACATTCTGCTCGAGAGTGGAACGAACGAACTCGAAATCATCGAGTTTCATCTCTTTAAGCAATTGCCTGACGGGTCAACGAAGACGTGTTACTACGGCATCAATGTATCCAAGGTTCGTGAAGTAATTCTTACGCCGGAAACAACAGATTACCCCAACGCGCAGCCTCACGTGATTGGCGTGTTCTCACAGCGGGAACACCTCGTCCCGTTGGTTGATTTAGCCAGTTGGCTGGGCATCTCCAAAGTGAGTGGAGAGTCCGGCAGCATGGCGATCATCACTGACTTCAACAAGATGATGAACGGTTTTCTGATTGACAGTGTACGCCGGATTCACCGCGTATCCTGGGAAGATGTTGAATCGCCCAGCGAGTTCCTGGAAGCCGGGGAAACGGATTGCGTGGTTGCTGTGGTTCGCCGGGACGGTAACCTGTTAATGATTCTTGATTTCGAAAGAATTATTGCGGATATCAACCCGGAAATCAGTATGGAAAAATACGATGTCAGCAAAGACCGGAATGTGTCTTTGGACGATCTCAGTGTAAAGAAACGACACGGCAAGACCATCCTGGTTGTTGATGATTCCAGTTTTATCCGCAAGCTCATTGAGGATACGCTGGCATCTGCGGGCTATAACATTATCACCGCGAGAGATGGCAACGAAGCCCTGGAAAAAATGGAAGAGATTGCCCGTCTGACGGCGGAAGAAGGCGTGTCCGTTGAAGAAATGATAGACGGTGTGGTGACAGATGTGGAAATGCCGAAAATGGACGGCATGCACCTGCTTAAGCGCCTTCGTGATATGGAGTGCTACAGTACGTTACCTATCGTTATGTTCTCATCGATAATGAGTGATGACAACCGGCGTAAAGCGTTGGAACTTGGAGCCAACGATACCATTACAAAACCGGAAATCGGCCGCATGGTAGCGATGATGGACGAACATGTCATGAAGCACCACTGATACATTGGCGAACATCAAAGCCTAAGAAAAATGCGCTTTTCAGCGCATTTTTTCGTCTCGGAAGATACCTTGGATAAGGATATTTCTGGGGGTCAGTTCTCGGTGGCAAAATTCAGTGAGTGAGACGCTATAACCCGACTCCTCAAGAAAACAGGCTCGGTCAAGAACCAGCCACAATTCAAGCGGGCGGCGGAATATGTCGCGAAGTGTCTCCATACGCTCAACATCATTGAACCGGCTTTCCCCAATTGCCAGCCAGTGAGCAAAGTCTGTTGCCGCAGGGATCTTTAATCCCTTTTGTTCTGCCGCCCAACCGCAGAATGTATCAAAACCTTCATTAAGCAAAGCTTTCTGGCAATTGGGTACCGGCAGGTAAGCGTCTCGGCCTGTCAGGTGTCTTTGAAGCGCATCAAACCCCAGCCGGAAACTCACTTCAACAAAGCGCTTTTTCTGCACGCCAGCACCAGCGGTAACGGTTTGCTGCAGGGGCAACTTGAGGTCGTGCTTATTCAGTGTCAGCGTGCTGGCTTTTGCTGTTTCAGAGAGCGGTTGATACGTGTTGCCCTTTATCAGGTGGAAACAGCATGGGGAGACAGAAACGGCTCTTGTCCCGTTTGAGGCAGCTTTCTTCAACAGGGTAACATGCAGATCCCCGCAGGCATGCAGGGCAACAGCATGTTGCTTTTGTTTAACCAGTTTATCTGCTTCGGGTGTAAAGGCATCAGCATGGATGAACGTCATGGGCAACGCATTTTTGTCTGCATAGTGCTGGCCGTCATCACAGAGTTGTTTTTGCCACTCCAGGCTTACCACAGGCTGACGACGTGAAGCGGAGATCACCCTTCCGAGATATCCTTTTCCGGCGCACCATTCCAGCCAGTTTATGTCACTTTCTGAGGGTAAACTGTCGTTAAATGCGATGATTTGCTGCCATTTTCGGCCGGGGATGCCGGTATTAAGATAGGGCGGCAAAGAATAACGCTCTGTTTCTGTGCTGGTCAGAGCGCATAGCCTATGAAGCTTAGTGGCTGCAGGGACAAATTGGGAAATCGCGTTACACAGCGAGGAAGTGTCCGTTTTCCAACTCTCCAGATTTTCGGGGGTCTGCGCAGACAGCCAATCACAAAGTGCCGGATTAATGTCATTCCAGGGTAACGCCTTTTCCGCGTAAGGCATAAATTGCCAGTAAGGACGTAAATCCGTAAGCAAAGAATCTAACTGGGAAAATCTTTTCTGAAAGCCGGAGGACATTGTCACTATCTCTGGTAAGCCGAGAAAGGGCATAGTATACCCAAGTCAGTTGAATATGCGCGCTTGAGAGCGCATCCATCATCTCTGTGCAGAGGAAATTATCTGTAATATTCGTTGTCGCTTAATCTTCGGAAACTGGCTATTTAAATGATTTGGTGGAGGTGGTTTGGGTATATAATTTGCTGACTTAATAGTCGCGAATGTGAAACATATCTCCTAGTCTTAATACTGTTCCCTTCATTAAGGTCGGAGTTCGCTATGACAATGATAAATCGCCGTTTTACCTCGTTCAGCTGTTCTGTACTGCTAATTCTGGGGCTTTCTGCCTGCACAGACCATCCTCCGGTCTCAGCGGAAAAGTGCGGTGAGGTTGTCAGACATGCCAAGAGTGTTCTCGGAGGAATGTCCCCGGATACCGCCACATTGCTGAGGCAATGCCAGACTGCAACAGACAGTGAGCGAGGCTGTGTTATGGCGGCAACAACCAAAGGCGGTATTTCACAATGTCTCTGATACCGACTTTCTTACAGATTGAATCCTGTTAAATTCCTAATTGTCGATGCCGGAGACAGCCGGCATCAGCTGCTTTTTCTCACTAGCTGATAACCTTCTTGATTCCAATATCCAGACGCTTTCCAAGCCTTCCGAGATTTGCCCGGTCGGTTCCCAGTCGTCTGGCTGCAGCCGACCAATTACCGTTTTCTTCTTCCAGTATCCGGATGATAAGACGCCGTTGAAATGCATCGGTAGCGACACGAAGGCTGAGGTCTTCGTTGATCTGGGTGATACTGGCAGGACGTTCATGGCTATCGGTGACAACGGACAGCGGTTGTGACGGCGTGATATCCCCGAGATCTTCTGGTGTGATGAGAGTGATGTCGCCTTTTTGTTGCCGGCTTCGGCTCTTCAGGGCGGCTCTGTCGAGAAGGTGTTGTAATTCCCGAACATTACCTGGCCAGCTATAGCTCTTGAGAATATGAACCACCCCCGGTGCCATCGCCAGTTGGGTGATCCCCAGTTTTCGCCGGGCCTGCTCAAGGAAGAATCCACAAAGCAATGCAACGTCATCACCTCGTTCCCTGAGGGGAGGGACATGTAGCGGATAAACACTTAACCGGTGATAAAGGTCGGCCCGGAATCTGCCTTCTTCGACTTCTTTGGCGAGATTCCTGTTAGTCGCCGTGACCAGGCGTACATCGACGGTTTTAACGTTATCCTGGCCTACCGGCTGCACCTCGCCGTTTTGCAAAGCCCTGAGAAGTTTGCTTTGTGCAGAAAGGGGTAATTCACCCACTTCATCGAGAAAGAGTGTACCGCCATCAGCTAAAACGAATTTACCTGTCCGGTCACGGTCAGCACCTGTAAACGCACCTCTTACATGACCAAAAAGTTCGCTTTCGATGAGCTGTTCCGGCAAGGCAGCACAGTTTACATGGATCATGGGCCGATGACTGCGGCCTGAATAAGCGTGTACGGTACTGGCTACCAGTTCTTTTCCGGTGCCGGTTTCTCCCTGAATCAACACCGCAAAATCGGAGGGGCGACATTGGTAATTTCACTTTTTAGGCCCATAACCGGTTCGCTGCTGCCAATGATTTCAGTGTCGTTGACACTATGCTGGCTCAGCTCTCTTACCATCTGCTGAGATTGACGAGCACTGTTTTCGAGTTGTTCGATATTGAGCGCAGTATAAAGGGACGTTGAAGCCAGGGAGGAAATAAGTTGGAGCGTGTTTTCCGGGATATTGTCAAAACTGCCGGGTATCAGGGCGTCGAACGTGAGCACGCCGATTAAGCGGTTCTCAAAAGTGAGCGGTAATCCCATACAGGCATGGACGGGCAAATCCCCTTTGCTGCCTTCGACCAATCCGTCGTAGGGATCGGGTAGGGGGCTTTCGGATGGAAACCGGATCGGTACTGGTGAACGGCAAATGGCGTCCAGCCGGGGATGGTCTGCTATGGAAAACCGCCTTCCCATAGTATCGGGTGCGAGCCCACGAAGGGCGAGAGGGATAAGAACTTCCCCCTGTTTTTTAAGCAGTGCCACTGCATCGCATGGGATGACTTGCACAGCATGTTGCAATAGTTCGAGGAACCGGTTTTCGTGTGTGATACTGGCACTCAAATCCAGAGCCAATTTAATCAAGTCATCTGTTGAGATGGATTTACTCATCCTGAGAACATTTCCCACATTTAATACTTTTAGTCTAAATGTAGTTTAACGAGTCAAATTGACAAATATACAACTATGTCAAAAAGACCAAATTTCTTTGATGTTTAGATTGTATATGACCTTATCTAATGAAAAATAAAGAAAATTAATTCTGGCCTTACTTTTGCTCTATGAAAATAAATACCAAAAGTGATGAGAGAGTGAGGTGACCATTATGATTGCACAATTCACCATTCCCCGTTATTTACCACCCGTAGCTTATGCGCTGAATTATCAGCGGTGTTTGGTCGCTGGGAACTGGACCATGGTTCTGACGTTGGCTCTTCTGTCGGTCTGTATTATCGCAACATACGGTTATGAGAGCGAACTGTCTATCCCGACGCTGGTCGCAGCGCACATTGCCACTATCTTCCTTGCCGGATTGTTTAAGGTGGGATACGTCATGCGTTGTGTGGCGTTAAAGGCTTTCGGGAGCAAAAATTTTTAACTGAATTTGCCTGGTGAGTCCTCCCTCTCGCCGGGCAGATAGTCCGGGTAATCCCGGAATTGCGTTACTTCCCTTATATGCATTAGCATTTTCAACCCGCCTGTTCCTTTTGCGCAGAGCGGGTCTTTTTTTACTTAAACAAACAAAATCAGTTTATTAGATTGCATTTTTGCATTTCTCAATGGGCGGAACTTTGGCGGATTTATACCGGATTGGTGTTAACATCTGCCGCCAAAAATATCCGGACAAATGAGAAAAAATAATGAGCTTTATTGGTGTGTTGTTAGCCGTTGCTTTTATTCTTATTTCTAACCTGATCGAAGGGGGGCACCCCAGTGCGCTGATGAACGGACCCGCGTTTATTATCGTTCTGGGAGGAACCACTGGTGCTGCATTGGTGCAATTTCCTTTTCCGACGCTTAAAGATGTCATCAAATACTTCTCCTGGCTCATCAAGCCGCCACACTATGACAGCTTTGGGACTGCAAGCCAGTTGGTGGATTTAGCAGGTGTTGCACGAAAAGACGGTTTCCTCGCGTTGGAAATGGAGCTTGAAAAGATCTCAGAACCTTTCCTCACTGAATCCCTGCAGATGGTGATTGATGGTATGGAGAAAGATGCTATTTACGAGATCATGGAAAGCAAAATAGCTAATGAAGATCACCGTATTGGCCAGGTTGCCAAAGTTTATGAAGCCATGGGGGGATATTGCCCGACCATGGGTATTTTGGGTGCGGTGCTGGGTCTTATCCACGCGATGGGCCTGCTGGATAAACCTGATCAACTTGGTCACGGCATTGCGGTTGCGTTTGTTGCCACGATTTACGGTGTGGCGTTTGCGAATATTATCTTCCTGCCGTTTGGTAACCGCTATAAAGCGTTTGCCCATGAGCTTGCCAGCTATCGCAGATGATAGTAGAAGCGGTGTACGGTATTGCCAGCGGTACAACATGATTGAGATGCAAAAACGCTTGGGAACTTTCGTTGAGCACCCTAAATTCAACGGCGGTGAATGATGGCGAGGAAGAAACGCCATGCCCCTCATGAGGAGCATGAAAACCATGAACGCTGGCTGGTCTCTTACGCCGACTATATGACACTATTGTTTGCGCTGTTTGTTGTCCTTTATGCCTTTGCACAAAGTGAAAAAGGCAAGGCACAGGTGATGGTAGACAGCCTGATGACATCATTGGAACAGGTAGGCATGATTTCCCACCCAGCGGAGTCTCCGGTATTTGATGGGGGGATTGGTGTAACAGGGAGTAACTCGACGGTGGATTCTTCACAGATGGATATCCGTCCGATTCATCTGGCTCCGAGCCATGAACCGTTACCGGAAAAATCGCCTGAAACCAACAGTTCAGAAATGCCCAAACCGGACGAACAGAACCTTAAAAAGTTACAAACGGCCTTGAAAGAAGAAATTCATTCTGGGGATGTGGAAGTCGAAAGGTTGGGGCAGCAGCTTATTATCCGGCTCAAGTCACCGGTATTGTTTGCCTCCGACTCTGAATACCTTCAACCCAAGTTTCAACCCTTGGTTTCCAAAGTTGCAAAAGCGGTTGAACAAGTACCGGGTATTATCACGGTAATCGGTCACACCGATGCGGCTTTGCCATCTTCTGATCTTTTCCGGAATAACTGGGAGCTCTCAGCGCTGCGGGCTGTGTCAGTTGCAGATGTAATCCTGGCTGACAAAGGAATTAACCCGAACCGAGTGCTGGTGGAGGGGGCAGGAGCTACCCAGCCGCTTTCGAAACAAAAAGGAGCAGTGAACCGCCGGGTGGAGATAGTCATTTCACAGGGGCGGCCCTCAGAGGTTGTTGAGCCGTTAGATGCCGTAAAATTCTGAACAGTCAGCCCGGTGAATTACCGGGCTGATTCGTTTTTCTGTCACAAGTTTTTCAACATTTCCAGCACGATGGCGACAGAGTTGTCTGCGGTAACCTGTTTTGCTTCGTTGTACACCATATGAGCGGAACCGTCAGCTTTGTCAGACACAGTGCGAATTACCACAAGCGGAACGCCGTACATTTCCGCAACCTGTGCCACAGCAGCCCCTTCCATTTCTACTGCCATAGCTTCAAATTCTTCCCGAAGGAACGCGACGTGTTTTTTGTCAGCGATGAATTGATCACCCGTTGCAATAATGCCGGAATGGGTGCGTTTTTCACCAACAATTTTCTCCGCAGCTTTCTCCGCGAGTGTTTTCAGGTTTTCATCAACCTTGAACAGGCGATCTTCGTATCCATCTATCAACCCAAGTGGAGCGCCAAATGCAGTCAGATCCACGTCGTGCTGTACCAATGCAGATGCGATGACGACATCGGCAACCTCCAAGTCAGGGGATGCCGCCCCGGCAATACCGGTAAATATGATGGCGCTGGTGTCAAAATCACACACGAGCGTCTGCGTTGTGACCGCCGCATTTACCTTGCCCACTCCAGAGCGCACAACGACCACATCTTTCCCGGAAATTGTTCCGGTGTAATAGGTGTTGTTTGCTTTGACATACTGCCGGGAATCTCGGATCTCGGGCAGTAGTTTTTCTATTTCGGCGTCCATAGCGCCCATGATTGCAATGGTCTGCGCGAAAGCTTGCGATGAAAAAAGAGAAATGAAGAAGGCTAAGAAATAAGCGCGCTTAAGCATTGTCTGTCCTTAGGTAGGGGAAAATCGCGGCTATCATACAAGGGAATTCCGTCGGGTAAAGGAAAAGAGCAAACGTTTGCGCTGATTGCTGAAAATACAACCGCTTCGAGACAGAGCTGCGAAAAGAATAAGCGGGGAGGATGTTGCCAGATACAACAAAGCCCGCAATAAGCGGGCTTTGTAAGGAATTTGGTGCGTCTGAGTGGACTCGAACCACCGACTTCCACCATGTCAAGGTGACACTCTAACCAACTGAGTTACAGACGCAATATCGAACACATTTTGAATGGTGCGTCCGAGTAGACTCGAACTACCGACCCCCACCATGTCAAGGTGGTGCTCTAACCAACTGAGCTACGGACGCATCGTGTTGACGCCGGGGATATTAGCGGCAGTGCCAAACCGTTGCAAGCGAAAATCCTGTGCCCGTGAACTGTTTGGCGATTGTGTCACCATTTTCACCATTTATCGAACAATTGATAAGCGTCATGCGCGCCCTGGATGCCCATCTGCATGCCGATGACCGTCAGGATTAGCCCCATCAGACGGGTGATAATGCCAAGGCCAGCAACCCCTATAAATCCAATGAGCCGCTTACCGAGCAAAAAACAGATAAGCGTAATAACACACAAAAGCGCAAAGGCGGCTATGGTCACAAGGATATTGCCGATTCCGCCAGCAGCTGAATAGTTCATTGCTGTGGCAATGGTTCCCGGGCCGGCCAGAATGGGGATCGCAAGGGGAGAGATCGCAATATCGTCTGAGTCTTTTTGCTGCTCTGTTTTGTCTGAATGCATTTTTGAACTGTTCCCCTGAAGCATGTGATATCCCACAAGGAAAACAAGGATGCCGCCAGACAAGCGCAGGGCAGGGAGGGTAATTCCAAAAAGGTTAAAAATGGCTTTTCCCAGCAGGCAGAAAAACGCGACGATGAAAAAGGCTGTCAGCACCGCCTTAATGGCAGTCGTTCGTTGGGATAGATGGTCCATGTCGCCAGCCATTCCCACAAAAACGGCCGTATTGGCGATAGGATTCATAATGGCAAAAAAGCCCATGAACACGGTGGCGGCGACGGTAAAGATATCAAGCATGTTGTT
This sequence comes from Photobacterium sp. JCM 19050, assembly GCA_001310455.1. Classification (GTDB taxonomy): domain Bacteria; phylum Pseudomonadota; class Gammaproteobacteria; order Enterobacterales; family Vibrionaceae; genus Parasalinivibrio. The sequence continues at coordinate 84,468 of BAXG01000014.1, read as the reverse complement.
TCCTTGATGTTGTTATTATTGCTGGGTCAGTGTAACGAGTTGCCAAGAGGCTGTTTGTATCAATGCCACTTCCTGAACCGGAAAAATCTAAAACCAGAACTGAAATCAGAAAGAAATACTCCGGGAAGAGCAGGCAATGGGCTTTGGCTAATGTTCCGGGGGGACCTGTCACGTTGATGTTAAATAACCCGGTTAGCTCGCCGAGGGCAAGATACAAGGCGCCAAAAACGGACATCCGGTAAGCACAGGTTTTACGGCGAGTCCTTTTGCGATTGTGCTTTTTAGCGTCCAGATAAACCAACGGGTTGAGCATAGTACCAGATTAGGTATTTGTGTTGTGAATATTAGATATCCATATCAATAATTGGAATGGCTGACTATCAGTGGTGCCCGGCTTGTAATGATGCTCTCAGATTACATCTATTGATATTGTGGTTAATACGGAAGGCAAATACAGTTAACGAGAGAAAGTAAAGCAGTCAACATTCACACAACAAAGGCGTGGCAATGTACCGCGGCAATGTGAGCGAGGTTCGCGATGAACTCAGGATTGTTGACGAAAATAAAAACAGTCGGCGTCACCATGTTTCTGGTCTTAGGAATGCTGTTTGTGTATTCAGGTACAGCGGCAGCTCCCCCAAAGCACTGGTGATGAAACCCTTTAAACAACTCAGCGAAGAAAGCAAGGAGTGTGCTGCCTGCCATAAAGACAAAAATCCTTCTATCTATACCCAGTGGGGGCGTTCAAAACACTATGGCGCAAATGTGGGATGTTATGAATGCCACCAAGCGTCACCGACCGAGCCTGATGCCATTGAGCATGAAGGTTACAACATCGCCGTTATTGTTTCGCCGAAAGATTGTGGTTCTTGCCACAGTCAGGAGGTAGAAGAATTCTCTTCCAGCCATCATGCCAAAGCCGGCAGATTATCGGTTCACTGGATAATTTCCTGGCTGAGGTTGTAGAAGGGGCGCTTACGTTAAACGGTCAATCCCCCGCTGCGGTAAACGGGTGTTGGCAGTGTCATGGTGCGGAGGTGAAAGTGCTCCCTAATGGGGATCTGGATCCGGCAACATGGCCCAATACCGGTATTGGCCGGATTAATCCGGATGGATCACTGGGGGCATGCAGTGCCTGCCATCAGCGCCATGAGTTTGAGATGGTGCAGGCAAGGCGTCCTGAAGCATGTGGTAAATGTCACCTGGGGCCGGATCACCCACAAAAGGAGATCTATGAGGAGTCCAAACATGGCATCAACTTTTTTGCCCACGTAGACAGGATGAATCTGGACTCATCCAAGTGGATTGTGGGTGAAGATTACGATGCAGCACCAACCTGCGCGACTTGCCACATGTCTGCAACCCGGGAATTACCCGTTACCCACGATGTCGGCAACCGCATCTCCTGGACATTGCGTCCTGCCATTTCTGAAAAGATTGATGCTAAAGAAAAAGCGCTGGGTAAGGAAACCAAGTCTTGGGAAGACCGGCGAGCGGACATGAAAAACGTCTGCCAGGCGTGCCATACCAAGTCCATGATCGACAATTTCTATACTCAGTTTGATTCTCTGGTGGTGCTTTATAACGACAAGTTTGCCCGTCCCGGTAAAGCCATGATGGGCATGCTGAGAGAGCAGGGGATGATTACGGATACGGGCTTTGACGAGGAAATAGAGTGGACGTGGTTCTACCTTTGGCACCATGAGGGACGGCGAGCTCGTCACGGGGCAGCGATGCAGGCACCTGACTATGTGCAGTGGCACGGTATGTATGAAGTCGCTGAGCGTTTTTACATCGAAATGGTACCTCAATACCGTGAACTGGTTGAAAAAGCCGAACAGAACGGTAACCACGAGGGCGCAGAGAAAGCGACGGCGCTGTTGGACGAAATTCTGGCAAGGCCTGAACATGCCTGGTTCAGCGGTAACGAACCCGACGATGTGAAAAAAGCGAGGAAAGAGGCTCAGGCTGCATTCAAGGCCCGCTATCTGGATGAGAATAATTGATCACTGGATTGTGCCGGGCTACGTGGATAGCCCGGCACCCTGAGGAGGAATCATGGGGGAAGAGCAATCCGGCAATCAGACACTTTCCAGAATGCAACGGCTTTGGCGTTGGCTGAAAAAGCCACTTTGGCTTGGAGTGCCTATCGGAATTGTTTTGGTGATTCTGGGTATTGCGGCATTCCAGGGCGTGATGGTGGCATCCAACCAAAACGCCTTCTGCTTTAGTTGCCATCTGAAAATGGACACTATTGTTCAGGAGTACAAGGCATCAGCCACTATGTGAATGCTGATGAAATACACGCAACCTGTGCTGATTGCCATGTACCGCATGACTTCATCAACAAGATGAGGGTAAAGATCACCGCGACCGCTGATATCTACTACATGCTGGTGGGGAGGATCACCAAAGAGAATTTTGAACAGGAGCGCCCGAGGCTCGCTGAAAAGGTATGGAACGACATGATTGCTGATAACTCAGCGAATTGTCGTCATTGTCACACTGGAAGCAACTTTGTGCTGGAAAGTCAGCCTCAACGAGCGCGATTGAATCATGAAATGATGGATCAACGAGGGGAAACTTGCATCGACTGCCATACGGGAATTGCGCACAAGCGAATTGCTTTTGAGTAAGTCGTGAAGGTTAGAATGTAAAACAAACGCCACTCATGAAGTGGCGTTTTCTAAGGTGTTCGATGATTAGTTTTACTTTGTTCCCGCGCTGGAACCTGGATGCTCCAGAGCATCAGTTGCCACCAAATCCCAGGTCATCCCGTCATTTCGGAAGATACGCTTTCCTTTTCTGGGATAATCGCCCACGTCATGTGCCAAGCGTTGTCCCACCACAACGCACTTCAGTATCTTGTCGCCTGTGTTAACCATTGTATGTGCTGCTCCGCCGGCACGGTAGCCGATAAAATCAACTCTCGCTGAAACCTGTATCTTGAGATGGCTTGGGTATATAAACGCACTCGTCTTCATAGTGGTGAACATGAAATTCAGTCGATTCTCTGCCGGGCTCAATTTCGACAAGGTGAAAGCCAAACCCCCTAATGCCGGTGAGATCACCCAACGATTTATTCACTCTCTACGCATTATTGTTTAGGAAATGTGTTTTCTGCACACACTCAAATGCTTCGATTTCTGTACGTTTTAAGATGTATCTATCCATACAAATTCCCTCCTGAATCGAATTATAGACGCCCGAGAAACTGGCGTTTTTGTTAAAAACGAGAAGAGTAAACGAAGAAAAAACAAGTTTTATTGTCTGGATAATATACAGTCTATTTCCAGAATTGAACGGATAACTTTAGTATTGACATTGAAGCAATGTTTGATTTTTTGGTCTTTGGTGTTGTGAATTTCTGGGTTTAATTCGATTAAAAAATGCAATGTCGACCAGTCAATACTGTTTCTATTCCATGTTTTCATGTGAAACAGCATTCCCATTTAATGTATTTATCCTAATACAATTTTGGAATGATATTTTAAAAATTCCAATCATCACACATTAATCGTGTATTTGTTTCTTGTTATTTTGTCTGTTGATTTTGCAGGGGTAAATTGGTTCACCTAAACGCTTGTTTGATGACGGGTATGTCCAATTTCTAGTGATTCTTTTTAATGATAATTGTTGCATTTCAATGAAATATAATTGGTCATGGATGTATGGAATTTGTTTTCTGCGATTTCTAATTCTTTTTACTAAATTTATCCCGTTGTATATTTTTATTCCATATCGAATATAACATATTGATTTTAATGGTTATAAATTAGTTTATTTATATTTGTATTATGAAAAATAATCAAATCTAGATCAAAAAACTGAAAATGAAACTGTTTTTCATGTTGATATAAAATAATCACTTATTTAAATTTGATATCCACAATATGCATCTTGCAATTATGTTTCACATGCAAAATGCAATTATTTGCAAAGCAATTCTGTTTTATTTGCATTTTGAGAATTGTTTTGCGAGAACGTAATTCATTTTAGGTTTGAGACTGCTTAAGCAATCAGATTATTGACTGTTCTATTGCATAGCATGGATGCGAACTTACGTTATTTGGATTTTAGATTCGATTGAGCACAGCTCTATCGTGTACGACGTGTAATTATAAAAAACTGAGGAAAATAGCAATGAACAAGAAGCTTCTTGGATTAGCAGTAGCAGCGGTATTTGCTTCAGGCACAGCTGTGGCAGGCGAAGTATACAGCAGCGATGCAGCAACTGTATCTCTGTCTGGTGAAGTTAAAGCAACTGGCGCTAACATCAGCACCAGCGACAATTCAAAAGATGAAAATCTTGCAGTATCTACAAGCGCAAAACTTAGCGTAAGCGCGACTCACCAACTGACTGATGCAGTTGAACTGGGTGCAAGCTTTGACGTTAAAGACGATTCCGATGTATTCCAAGATGTAAAAATCTATGGTTCAGGTGATTTCGGTAAGCTGACTCTGGGCGCAACTGGTAACTCTTTCGGCGTAACCGAAAAAGCCAAAGTTGGTGAAGGTGACAGCCTGTATGCAGTTAGCCAGGGCGGTGTTGACGACAACGGTGTTCGTTACGAAAAATCATTTGGCGACGTAGCATTCTCTGCCAACTACGCAACTCAAAAAGATTCCAAGAAAGATTCTGCTTACGCAACTTCTTTGAATTATTCTGGTGACAGCTACAACGTAGGTGTTGCTTACGGTTCTGACGGTGATGACGCAAACACTGTTGGTGTTGCTGCAGACGTTTCTTTTGGCGACGTAACTGTTTCTGCTGGTTACATCAACTTTGAAAATGTAGGTAGCCTGTCTGCAAACGAAAATTCAATTGATTTGGATGACAAGTTTGGTAAAAACGACGGTAAAACTTACGCTCTGAGCCTGAAGTATGTAATGGGTGATACTACTCTGTTTGCTTCTGCACAGAAAGCAGATGCTGATACCGAGAAAAAAGGTCAGGTTGAAGCGCAAACTGTTTACGCAGGTGCGACTTACGCAGTAACCAGCCAGTTCTCTGTATTCGGTGTTTACCAGACTGGTGAACTCGAAGAGTCTGGCAAAACTGTCGATTCAGACAAGATTAAACTGGGTGCTAAGTTCACCTTCTAATCTAAGCTAGTTTCCACAGCCTTTTCGCCCAGAATTTATCTGGACTGGGAACTACGCGGTAGAAAGTTCAGATTTTTCCCTTAAAAGGGGAGATGCCAGTTAGCTCGCTGCTGGCATTTCTTTCTTGGTGTTGTTTGGTCAACAGGGTGAGGTGGAAAGGCTGTTTTACTTAGGCGTGAGTACCGCAATCACCGTTTGCACAGCATCCAGGTCCAACCAGTTCCCATTCCGGGATAATCGTTCAAACTCTATTTGTACTGACAGACACACATCTTTAACATAGCGCCTCTTTTTGTTTTGAGGGCATTTTATTGATGGGTCGCATAACTCGATTTCTCACTCTTCTTCTGTTTACTGTCTCATTTTCAGCCTTTTCTGCGCTCGGAAATCATCCCATTGTTCTTATTCATGGTTTTCAGGCGGGGCAACTCCAAACGCATCCCGACTCTAAAACTGTATCCTCCGACGGCGCTAATTACTGGCGCGATTTTTGGCTTGCAAAAGCAGACGCCCGCATTGACTGGCCGTCCCAGGAACGTATTACCGGTAAAATTTCTTCAGATTACCTTTGGCCGGCTTTGAAAGAACTCTCCGAAAAAAACACCTGTAACAACGGCTGTATCCTTGTCACGCACTCAACAGGCGATTTGGTTGCCCGTTATATCTTGGATAATCAGGACAACTGGCTGCATAGTGCAGGATTGAAACCTCTGAATATTGTCGCGACGTTTGATTTCGCCGGCGCGGGGGGTGGCTCAGAATTGGCAGATGTTGCGATTAACGTTTCTGAAGGGGGCGGCAGTTTTAACAGTGCAATGCAATATGCGATTTCACTGTGGCTGGGTGAATACCCGGATGCAAACAATACTGGGGTTCTCAATGATCTGAAAGTTGAAAATGCGCGACAGCTGGCTCCTTTACCAAGTGGCCGGGTGCCTCGTATTCGTTTTGCAGGTAATGGTTCTGATTTTTGGAGTGCGACATCTGGGTTTTTACCAGGCAACGATGATGGTGTGGTTTCAGCTCATTCTTCCTGTGGCAGTAGCAAAGCAGGCTCTTATAGCAGTTGCTCCTCCGAAGTCGGTTTTAACGGAGAAGTTTCAGGTCAGTCAGATGCTGTTACACAATTTATGCCAAATCATTTCCCACTGATGATGGGTGACGATTACAGCCATGGCGGCCTTATCGGAAATGTCTGGAAAGGTACTGTCACTGCTGCAGCACCTTCTGTGGCAATGAAAAACGGCATCAAACTGAATGTTGACACCAAAGATGAGTGGTCTTGGCTCGCTTGGGGGACTTACCGCTACGTAAAAGGATCTGAAAATAAAACTATTTCTGAACTTGCTGCAGAATTGGTCCCGTAATCAGCTCATCACATGAGGAGGCTCGTTCCTCCTCTTATTATCAGGTGGAAATGATGAACAGAAAACTGCTTTTGCTAGCGCTGGTTTTCGTTGGCGCACCGATCTTGTGGTGGATATTACCTGACGATATTGCTTTTGAACGCTCTGACCAGCATAAGAAGAAAGAAGTCATTGATGCAGGTGAAGGACAGATTCGCTCTATTGCCGTAACGAAACCACCTTCTGATATTTCAGCGGTAGATGGTAGTGTGTCTTCACTTAAAGAGCATGAAGAAAAGGAATTACCGGAAGCGTTGGCTGAGAAAATGGGAGATATAGCAAAGGCTTATGAAACATCTCTTCGTTATCCTGACTACTCGCAGCCGATCACAGGGAAAGACAGCCCTTACCTTCAGTTAAATACTTACAGCATTGTTAATATGCCAGTTTTAGACGGCGAATCTTCCGCTGTGCTGGTATTGGAAAAATATCGGTTTTTTTATCCAGAACCGATTGAAGTGTCAGTTCAGTCTGAGCTTGCCGTCAATGGAATGAGCATCAGCGTTATTGATACCGATAGTTGGGACGTGGTATTCAGCGATTCGGTATCTGAAAACTTTGCTGTTATTCAACCCGAAGAGAATTGGCCAAATGCGTTGAGAATAAAAGCAGATATCAGCTTTCAAGAGGGCAACGATATTCTTACGGCAGATTTTCAGTATTTGAAACCTTCCGGAGAAGTAACCGGCATAGAATCACCGACGCCCAGCGGTGCGGACTATCTGATTCCGGTTTCAGTGGATATTTATGAAAAAGGGATTTACAGGTTGCGAGCAAACATATACCGGAAGGGAGGTGTTCCCTTTGCTGCATTGAATGCAAAGGAACGTCTTGATGAAGGACCGGGACTCTTGTACCTGAAAGTCCATCGAAGTGTTTTGCCTGAACAGGAAACAGAATTCCAACTTAAGGATATTCAGTTGGAAAGGATGTCTGGCTACCCCGGAGACAAAGGAGGTTTTGGGTTATCGAAAAAGACATCATTTGACATCCAGGGCATTGATACATCCAAACTTACTCAAGAATCTTACGTTCCCAGTGAAAAAGAGCGACAGAAATTGGATTTTCTTAGAAGTATGGCGGGTGAGCATTAACAACTTCCTGATATTCTAACTAATTTAGTGCATGTGCTGGTGACGGAATTTTTTACAGCCCTTGTAATTTAAAAAATGATTGATGAACTATCCTTCTGAAATAGCGGGAATTACTTTGTTGGTGTGGTTTTTGCTGGTGCGCATTCAACAAGAAGTATTTCGATTTTTCTGAAGGTGAGACGCGATGAAGACTATAACCGGCCTTTTATTGACTATCGTAGTAAGTTTTATGTCCGCGACGGCGCAAAGCGCTCTGATTAATTATAAAGGCGGTCAGTTCGATACGGATGCGGCTGCAAATTCTGCGGTTAATATTGCCAATCAATCTCAGGGCAGATCATTGATGGAGACATTTACAATGGGATTTACCGCTTCTGGCCCCATGGTTCATCGATGAACAAAGCCGTCACGCTCACGTGGGACAATGGTGTAAAGAACACCTCCGGTGATGACATTGTGTTTGTGATGAATCGTTACTCATGGGTGTGGGGTGGAACCATTGGTGTTGAAATTAATGGCATTTTCAATAATCAGTTTGCAGACTTCCTGATTAAGGATAACAAAAATTCTGCGACCGACCCTTACGCAGGTATCTTTGCAGGGGGAATCGACCTTAGTAATTTTGGTCTGGCTGATAATGAAGTTATTTATTCCCTGGCGTTCCGTGCCGCAAACCTTCCGTCTTATGGCTCCGGAGCGTGTAACAACGGTGCTGAATGGGGTAACTGTTCCGATATTGATGTGATGTTTGCCGGTGCTTTACCACCTAGTGTAGTTGCCCCTGATCTGCCCGTACCTGAACCAGGAATTGCATTCCTTTTTCTTTCAGGGTTTGCGGTGATGGCATCTATCAAGAAGCGCCGCGGATAATCACCAACCAGTTTCCTGACGAATAGAAAAAGGCCACCAAATTTAGGTGGCCTTTTCGATTCCGACTATTTTGAAGATTACTGTTCGGCCAGGAAGGCTTTTACTTCTTCGTAGTTACCGCGGAACACTATCCGGTCAGCTTTCTTGCTGAGCTGATAGGTGTACATCGGGTCATAGTAGTGCTCTAGCAGCGGAGACAACCAACACTCGTGGGCGTGAGTGTCGCCGGTGCGCAGATGTTCATCCAACGCGATGGTCAGCGCATCTTCAATTTCTTGGTAACGTTCAGCACCAAGGCGTTTGCGACAGCGGAACAGACCTTGGTGGAGGTAATCACAGAATCCGTTCCAGCCTTCTTCTTCACCTTCATGTGCGGTGTGCTGGTTGTGCATCAAAATAACGTATTCGTCAATCAGGCGCTGGAGGCGGACCTCAAACGGATCTTCAATCACGGCGATTGGCGCAGTCTGCATAGCGTTGTACACAGAAAGCGGGACATTTGCAGAACCGATAATCCGGCCTTCGTCTTCAGTGACGATAGTCTGACAATCGGTTTCGTCGAGTTTCAGGGCATTAATAGCCAATGCATTTTCAAAGTCAATCTGGCCGCGCTGAGGAGTGACAAAACGGCCGAATGACGAGCCCCTGTGGTGCGCTGCGCCTTCCAGATCCAAGCCGTTCGGGATCTCACGAACCATAATGGTTTTGCCGTTACCGGTGTTGCCGCCAACCACAAACATCTTGCGGTTGTTTGCCATGTCATCCAGGGTGTCAATCAGGAACCGGCGCATGGCCTTGTAACCACCAACGACGTAGGGATAGTCGATGCCGGCATCTTTAATCCATTGCTGGGTGATCTGTGAGCGCATGCCGCCACGGAAACAGAACAGGTAACCTTCTGGGTTCGCTTCACAAAATGCTTTCCACTTGGCTACGCGTTCGTCCTTGATATCACCGCAGACGAGTTTGTGCCCAAGCTCAATAGCTGCTTCCTGGCCCTGTTGTTTATAGCAGGTACCTACTTTAGCGCGCTCATCGTCCAGCATCAGCGGAAGGTTGATAGCGTTGGGGAAGCTGCCTTTTTCAAATTCTACCGGTGCCCGGGTGTCGAACATCGGTACGTTGTTCAGGAAAGAGAACGGTAGTCCGGTGTGTTGGGACGCGCCATTAAATCACCTCAATAATCTGGGCGCTTCCTGTTGCCGGTTTCAATTCACCAATCGCTTCCAGAGTCAGTCCTTTTTCTGCGGCGATGGTTTTAATCTTGTCTTCTTCTTCCGGGCGAACCGCAATCAGCAGGCCTCCGGAAGTTTGGGGATCACAAAGCAGCGCTTTCTGATCTTCTGAAATTGCGCTGATTTTGTGGCCGTAGCTGAAGAAGTTGCGGTGCGTACCGCCCGGTACACAGTTTTCAGCAATATACTCAGCAACACCCGGCAGGGTAGGGATCTTGTCAAACCATACGGTGGCTTCAAGGTTGCTGCCTTCGCATACTTCACTCAGGTGACCCATCAGGCCAAAGCCGGTGACGTCAGTCATCGCGGTAACGCCTTCCACTTCCGCAAAGGCAGAACCCAGGGTGTTCAGGGTGCACATCCAATCGCGTGCTACACCCTTGTGTTCTTCTTTCAATTTGGCTTGCTTCTCCGCATGACTGAGAACACCAATACCCAGTGGTTTGGTGATAAACAGTTTATTGCCAGCTTCGGCGCAGTTATTACGTTTTACGCGCTCGGTGCTGACTACGCCTGTTACAGCGAGGCCGAAGATAGGTTCGGGGGAGTCAATGGAGTGACCGCCAGCCAGTGCGATACCGGCTTCGCGGCACATAGCCCGGCCGCCTTCAACAACCTGTTGTGCAATTTCCGGAGCCAGTGTGTTAACCGGCCAGCCGAGAATAGCGATAGCCATAATGGGCTTACCACCCATTGCGTAGATATCGCTGATTGCGTTGGCTGCGGCAATTCGCCCGAAATCAAACGGGTCATCCACAATCGGCATAAAAAAGTCGGTGGTGCTGATCACAGACTGACCGGTACCCAGATCGTATACCGCAGCGTCATCCTTGCTCTCATTGCCGACCAAAAGGTTAGGGTCGTTGAATGGGGTGAGGCTACTTTTCAGGATGGTATCCAGCACTTGTGGCGAAATTTTGCAGCCGCAACCGCCGCCATGGCTGTATTGGGTAAGGCGAATAGGTTCCATAGTGGTCATTCTGTTCAGTGATAGATTGTGGAAGGATAGACGCAGATTTTGCGCTTCTGGGTGACAAACATCAATCTTTTGTGGCCAAAGCTCAGGAAAACGACAGATGAGACGGGGATTTTTGCCAGTTTCTTGTCAGCTTATGTGTCGGGTTGTTCATTTTGCATCCACCTAATACATCACGATGGTTAAGTGTTAGCTTGCTCGAAGAGTTGAAAGGTTTTTACTTATAACAGGTTGGCGTTATTTTGGGGCGCAGTGCCAGATATTTATGCAACTTTGGAAATATACATGTGGCCTGATGTGAACCTGAGTTGAATCCGGTTAAAGGTTCGTAAAGTAGGTCCGCAAGCTATTCGGTTTGCGGGTATTTTGGCCTGTTGCCATATGTTATTTTGCTCAATGTCAGCATTTGCATTGGGCGATTATTGAGCGTTATGTGTTCCTCTGTTAAACCCTCAAAGGAACAACATAATGAAAAAAACATTTTACCTCTCTGTCTTGGCGACGGCGCTGATTGGCACGTCCGGTCTGACTCATGCAGAAGATCTTGATGCACTTTCCAAAGTCACCATTATTCCTAACCACAACCAAACGTTGATTCGTAACTTCAACCCGTATATCAGCTCGCGTCTTCATACTGCCCGCGACTTTATCTATGAACCTCTCGTGGTATTCAATGAGCTGAAAGGAAACGTACCGGTATTCCGCCTGGCAACTGCCTATGCGCTGAGTGATGACCTGTTGAGTATTACCTTTGACCTGCGTAAAGGTGTGAAGTGGTCGGATGGTAAAACTTTCGATGCAAATGACGTCATGTTCACCTTTGACATGATCAAAAAGCATTCAGCATTGGATGATCGCGGTATTTCCCCGCAGATAGAGAAAATTGAAAAGCTGGACGACTACACCGTCCGCTTCGTGATGAAAGAGGTAAATACCAACGCACCGTATGAGATTGTCCAGATACCACTCGTACCAGAACACATTTGGTCGAAAGTAGAAGACCCAACCACCTTTACCAATGAAAACCCGGTAGGAACAGGGCCGTTTACTGAACTGCCTCGCTTTACCTCTTCTTTGTTCTTGCAGTGCCGCAACCCGAATTACTGGGATGCAGACAACCTGGAAGTAGACTGCCTTCGCATGCCGCAGATGAGCCACAACGATCAGGTACTGGGTGAGCTGGTTGCATCCGGTGTTGACTGGGCGGGTTCTTTTATCCCGGATATTGATGCAACCTTTATGGCAGCTTCTGACAACCACGGATACTGGTATCCACCGGCAGGTACTCAGGCGTTTATGTTTAACTTCAAGTCTAAGGATCCGGTTAAACAAAAAGCGTTGTCTGATATCAACTTCCGGCGCGCATTCTCTATGGCACTTAACCGCCAGGAAATCATCGACATCGCGCACTACGGCAATGGTATGGTGAACGACTTTGCTTCAGGACTGGGTTATGCATTTGAAGCCTGGTCAGACAAAGAAATCCACGCAAAATACAAGCCGTTTATGACGTTTAACATTGAAGGTGCAAAAGCGTTGTTGAAAGAAGCCGGCTACAAAGATGTGGACGGAGACGGCTTTGTTGAAGCTCCAAACGGAGAGAAACTGGAGCTTGAAATCCAGTCTCCAAACGGCTGGACCGACTTCAATAACAGCGTGATGCTGGGTGTTGAGCAGGTTCAGGAAGCCGGTATCAACGTCAAAGCGCGTATGCCGGATTTCGCTATTTACAACCAGAGCATGATCAACGCTGATTATGACATTGCATATACCAACTACTTCCACGGTTCTACACCTCACCGTTATTGGAGCAGCGGTTACCATTCACGTTTCCAGGCACCTGAAGGCATGCCACGCTTTGCGATGCACCACTGGCAGAATAATGAGGTTGATGCGCTGCTGGATAAGTTCTACAAGACCGGTAACCGTGAAGAGCAGTTGACCATTGCCCACCGTATTCAGGCCATCATTGCGGAAAATCAGGTTACTGTACCTGTAATGTCCGGCCCGAACTTCTACCAGTACAACACAACTCGCTTTACCGGCTGGTGGACGGACGAAAACCCGAAAGGTCGTCCTATGGTTTGGGAAGGAACACCAGAACGCTTGCTCCATGTTCTTGACCTGAAGCCTCGCGCTTAATTTTTGCAATAAAGTGAGTTTTTGACATTGAGCCCCGAAATCTGGGGCTCATTTTTACCTGTTATTCAGCGCGTAACGCTCTTTTAATCCGCGAAAGTGACTCTGGCGTGATACCGATATAGCTGGCGAGTTGGACATCGGTCATGTTTTCAACCAAGCTGGGGAATTCGGTGCACAGAACCTGGTAGCGCTCGGTCGCGGAGAGTTGAAGAAGGTCCCGTTCGCGGCGAAGTTTTGCTGTCAGAAGGGCTTCTTGCCAGGGCTGGGCAAACCGAAGCCAGTTCGTTTCATCCGGGAAGGCTTGCCGGAATGCGTCAAAAGACCATTTCCAGCCGGACGACACATTGACTGTTTCGATGATAAAACCGGTTTTTCGGCTCTCAGACTCTCGGTGACCGGCCAGAAGAAATCATTGTCCGAAAAGAAAGATTTGTTATGTTCTTTGCCATCAACGTCCAGGTAGTACATTCGAATAACGCCGGATGTAATCCAATACAACGTTTGCCAGGGATCTTCAGGGCGCAAGATGACGCGTTTGGACGGGTATTCGAAGTGCGTTGCCTGCTGGTTGAGCGTCGCCTGAATCTGCTCTGGCAATCCGGCAAAATGTGGGCAGTTCAAAAGAAACTTGGCCGTCATAATAACAAGCTACTCCCTCTCTATATCCTTCTTTATTGTGGCACAGTATTTTGAAGAACATATAAAACAAAGGCTTCCCGGAGGAAGCCTTTTTCAAAGGTTCAGGTTGTCAAACCCGGAAGGTAGAAAGCTCATCCTGGAGCTCTGAAGCCCGGCCTGCCAGCGTTTCACTGTTGTTGACTGACTGCTCCATACTTTCCATCACGTCGTTAGCTGCGTCATTGATCATGACAACATTGCGGCTGATTTCCTCGGCAACAGCACTTTGCTCCTCGGCCGCTGATGCAATCTGGTTGTTCATGTCATTTATGACGTCGATAGCCTGATTGATTTCATCCAGCGCGGCCTGTGCCTGCTCAGTCTCTTCTCGGGTATCCAAAGCCTGTTGCTGACTTTGCTGCATCAGCACCACTACATCTTCAGTTTCATGTTGTAGCCGCATCAGCATTTTGCTGATTTCTTCCGTAGAGCCTTGAGAACGGTTGGCAAGGTTACGTACTTCATCTGCTACGACGGCAAATCCACGACCGTATTCACCGGCACGGGCAGCCTCAATGGCTGCGTTAAGCGCGAGCAGGTTCGTCTGGTCGGCGATACCACTGATTTCGGACAGAATACTCTGGATGGCGCTGCTGGATTCCGCAAGACGCTGGATCTGGTTTTCTGCGTCATTGACCCGCTGTGCCAACTCACCAACCGCCATGGCAGCACTGTTCATCTTGTCCATCCCGTTCAGGCTGGCAGTTTGAACCTGTGACGCTGAAGTCGCGGCTTGCATGGCGGAATTGGCTACTTCATGGGCGGTTGCGCTCATTTCATTAATCGCCGTAGCCAGGGAGTTGACTTCGTTGGTTTGGGCGATCAGTTTTTGTTTCGCACCTACTGCACTTTCCTTGCCTGAGCACGCTGAAAAATCGACCTCGGTCGCGGTTTCTGTCACCGTGCGAATTGTCCCCTGGATACGCTCAACAAATGTATTGAACCAGTGAGCGAGTTGGGCGGTTTCATCACTTCCAACAACCTCAATCCGGCGGGTCAAGTCTGCTTCACCCTGAGCGACATCTTTAAAGCGGTCAACTAAGTTTGTCAGTGCTGCGCCAATCCGGTTGGAAAGCACCAGCATCGCAATAATGCCGAGCACCGCCGCGATGATACCGGCAATGATCCCCTGGGAAATCGCAGCATCGTTCTTTTCAACGCTCCACTGACTAAATTGGTTTACCGGTTGGGCCAGCACGTTGTCACTGACAGAAACCAAGATGATCCAAGCTTGTCTGAGGTATTTACGTGGGAAATTGCGTATTGCTCGCCATTTATACTCAACACGCCGCCGTGACGCTGAGTTGAGCGGGTCAGGATCGTTGACCAGTTTTGCATCAGTTCTCGGTTCAGACGCTTGCCGTTATTCGCTGCAGCGCGGCTGTCTGCAAGCTGAATACCATTTGCGGTGGCAATGATAATGCGGCCCTGGCCGTCAAATATATCCGCCACTGCCTGCTCAGCATTTTCCTGAAGATGGTCAAGCGCAATATCAAACCCCAGAGAACCGACAATGCTGCCATTGACTTTCAATGGCTGGCTCAATGTTGTGATAAGTACCTGACGGCCGTTCATCGGATAGAAGTACGGTTCCATTACAAAGCTGTGGCCGGTCTGATATGGCATCAGATGCCAGTCATCTTTCCGTTCGCCGTTGGCATTGCGTTCTGTGGAGTCAAAGCTGGCCATGCCTTCTGCTTTAAACGCACCGTGTCCGTTTGGAGAGAAAAAAGGAGCAAGGTATCCGTTTGAGTTAAACGCATGGGGAACCATGGCTTCGGTTTCAGCCGGCCAGAATTTGTGCATCCAAACCATGTAACCGGCAAATACAGACTTATCCTGAACCTTCAGCGCGTTTTCAAACTGGTTAACAAGGATGTTGGCTCCGAGGTTTAGTTCTGCGCTCTGCTCAAGTGTGGCGCGTATTTGTGTCAGGTTGGCAATAACCGGTTTCAGAAAGCCTGAGATATCTGAAGCCTGCTGGTTTGCTGCCGCTTCCAGTGTATGTTCGCTGCTTTGGTGAAGTTGCTGGTTAACGTAGTCATACACGTCTTTGTGGACACCGTTGAATGCTCGCGTCGTCATGCCCATGGCAATAACTAACGTAAAGGCCAGGGCAACGCCTGAGCCTACAGCAATCCGGTGCTTTATCGAATTGAACAACGAAAAATCCTCCGGGGGAACGCTTGGAATAAGAGCGTAAAATGGGATGGTGCTTACTTTCTGGTTTTTTGGAGATGTCAGTCAGCGCTGCAAAATTATAAAGAAGAGATGTGTGTAAGTAATGATGGGGTGTTAATGGGAAATATCATCTCATGAAAGAATATGAAAACCACCTTATGCGGTTATTTGCTTATAAGGGTCACTCGTTTCCTCGGTAAAGTTACTGTTCGTAGAAAGTTGTGGGTTTGATGTCTTTTTTCATAAAAACCATGATTGTGACTCGGTGCGTATTTTGAAACGGTGTTTTCATTTAAACTTAATTTCCTTTTATTAATAAGAATCGTAATTCAAAACACTAATTGATGAAGCGTGTTCTGGTATTATTTTAATCTATTGAAAATTAAGGATTATTATATTTTCTATTGGGCAACATCTTTTGGAAAACGATGTGTCTCGGTGTGTAAAACAGGAAATACGCATAATAATTTTCTAAGCGAAACATTTTTGCATTCAAGGAGTGACCAGGTTCTTCCACGTTTATACGGATATATGGTCACACTAAAACTGAATGCTTGGGTATTTGTTTGACACGGAGTGTGGGGAGTTAAGATGTGCAATCACATGAATTCTGAGGGAAAAAACAGAGAAGAAAATAAAAAAAGAGCAACCGCCAAAGGCATATCCTCGTATGCCGGCTATGCTACTCCGAATATTATTCCTTCGGTCAGTGAGTGGCGTGGTGCTGAGGGAGAATTCACGCTTAACGAACACTCCCGGATTGTTGTTGATGCGAACTACCAGCATGAACTGGCGGATAAAGCACAAGCCTTCCAATCTGATCTGCATGATCTCTCGGGCCAAAGTTTCTCCGTTGTCACCGCAATGTCACCTTCACCTGGCGACATCTTCCTCTCGTTGGGTGCCGAAAATGCAGCACTTGGCAATGAGGGGTATACCATTGATATCGGCGACGCTGTTGTCATTTCAGCGAACCAAGCAACCGGGACTTTCTTCGGCACTCGCTCCATCCTGCAGATGTTGCAGGTTGATTCGGAGAATAAGCAAATCGGCAAAGGATTTATCACAGACTATCCGCAATGGGAAAACCGAGGGTTGTTGCTGGATGTCGGCCGGATGTTTATGCCGATCACCTTTTTGCGCGATATGGTTAAGCAGATGTCTTATTTCAAGATGAATGACCTGCAAATACACATTAGTGACAATGCCATGAGTTTTGATTCGGAGAAGTGGCTGGAGGCTCAGGCTGGTTTCGACTGGAGAGCGAGACCCATCCCGGTGTAACGTCAGAGCAGCACTATACCAAGCAGGAATACGGCGAATTCATCAAGTTGGCTCAGCTTTATGGCGTCACAGTTATCACAGAAATAGATGCACCAGCACTCGTTGGCGTTCACCAAATACAGGCCGGATTTTAGACATCCTGATCTCAGAGAAGACCTTCTTGACCTTGGAAATCCGGAAGTCACCTCCTTCCTTGAGACCTTGTGGGGTGAATATCTGTCGATTATCGATGATGTTCATATTGGTACAGATGAGTATAAAAATGGGTCCGCTGAAGATATGAAGACATTCATTAATCACTTCAACGGTTATCTGAAATGGCATGGAAAGAACCCGGTAAGAATGTGGGGTTGCCAGGATACAATTGGCGGCGCTTCCGGGCTGGATCGTGACCTGTTAGTCAATGTCTGGTATGACGAGTATTGTGACCCTGAAACTGCGGTGAAGGACGGTTACAACCTCATTAATACCCAAGATTCAGAGCTTTATATTGTTCCGTTTGGTGAGACATACAGAGACTTCCTGGACACTCAGTGGCTTTATGAAAATTGGACGCCTAATACGTTTACAAGTGTGAAATTTGATATTGACCATCCTCAAGTTAAAGGTGGCATGTTTGCCGTTTGGAATGATGCCTTTGCAGCGGGAACACATTACACCGTTAACGACATCCAGGACCGAGTAAAACCAGCGATGCAGGTACTGTCCCAGAAGATGTGGTCCGGGAAGAAGAATGGCAGTTACGTAGCGTTTCAGGACGTAATGCGTATCATCGAGGCCAAAGGTCTTTTCAAGAATTGAATCCCTGCTCAGTATTAAAGGAATGGCTACTTTTAATATCATTCCAATATTTTGATTGTATAGCCCCGGTACACGGGGCTTCGTTGTGCGGATTCCTTGTTATTACAGCGAGCCGAAATAAAGTTGATCGCTGTCCCTGATAACTATTCCTTTGCGTTTTTCATTTCCCTGTCCTGGTGATAAAGACCAAAGTTGTAGCTTCTAATATCATTACTTCATACCGAAAAATTTATACTGAATTGATACTCGTCTTGGTGATTAAAAATACAGGTGTGAAAGTCGTTTTTTATAATCTTTCGATCAATTCGTATGAAAATACGTTCATTAAATGACAAAATTGCTCAATTTTCCATCCATGGATGAAAAGCCATTAACACCAATCAAATGCGCTAAAATGAATTAATATTCCAATATATTGATGTAACTTAGACATAAAGGTTGTATTTATAATTTAATTTGGGATTGAAATTAATAAGTGCGATGAATGTGATTTTAATCTCATTCACAAGCGATTATGTTATTTAGACTTAATTTATCTCATGCAATAAGGCGAAATAATCTTGTGATATGAAAGCAACGATGATTTTGGTGTTTTTATTATCCATTGATTATTAAGAATAAATTTATCAATAAAAATAGAGTTTCATATTGTGTAAATATGTTTTGTAAGGTGTATTAAAGGAGGTATATGCCAAATATTTTTCGCAGTGAAACATCTTTGTGCATGGAAATTAATTAGGTTTGTCATACCTATATTGAAGAGTTCGACTTGCACAATATCTGGATATCAGGGAAAGAAATTCTTAGTATTTAGGGGGATCTATTATGTGTAATCATGTGAATATGAAAAAACGTAATAGAATAAAAAATAAATTAAGCGTACTGGTTCTGGCAATGTTGCCATTTACGGGGTCGGCGGCCACAATCGTACCCAGCACACTGGTACATGAGTGGAACTTTAACGAAGGTTCCGGCGCAACTGTTACGGACAAAAGAAGTTTTGTTTCAGGTGTGATTTCCGGTGCGAGTTGGAGTGCTGGGTATGCACACGGTGGGCTTACCTTTGACGGTGCCGGTGACTATATTGATGTAAGTGAAACCCGTGTGTCCGGGCAATGGACGGTGTCTCTATGGGTCAAGCGCAACGCCAATACGACAACCTCTTCTTTGCTGGCCTCACAGAATCACGTTATTAAGTTAGAACAGTGGAACAGCAATCATAGGGTCGGTATCACGTCTATCGGGGCGAAAGATTATTCGTTTCCATACTCAACCCCGCTCGGTGTCTGGACGCACCTCACTTTTGTTAACTCATCAGATGGCATAAGTCTCTATGTAAATGGTGAATTTAATTCATCGATTCCAGTCTCTGCACCGTTGCCTCTGAGTCGAATTGGCGCGAAGTTGAACGGCGGTGACCCACTTGTCGCCGAGCTGGATGATGTGATGGTTCACTCAAAAGCACTTCAACCTACAGAAATCCAGGGAATATACGGCAGTCGTTATTTCGCCAACCATTTGGCGTTTGATGAAGGGGAGGGTTCCTCCACAGCAGATGGAAGTAATCGTTCAAGCCTTTCTGTGGCTGGTGCCCAATGGACATCGGGATTTAACCAGAATGCTTTGGAATTTGGTGAGCCAAACAGTAGCCTTTCGTTAAATCAAGGTGACCTTACTGGTGACTGGACTGCAGCAATGTGGGTCAAACGCACCAAGGATACCTCAGGTTCAATACTTTTTTCCTCGCAGAATCATGCTATTAAACTTGAGCAATGGGGTAGTAGTGGACATGCGCTGGGTGTAACGCAGTTCGGCGTTGTTGATCACACATTTAACTACTCTGTGCCGCTCAACACCTGGACTCACCTTACTTTTGTCAATGACAGCAACGGACTGTCGGTTTATGCCGACGGGTATCTTGCCGATACACTTCCTGTCTCCATTCCTATGCCTCGTGAACGAATTGGTGCCAGATCGGAAGGCGTTGACCAGCTTCATGCTATTTTGGATGAGGTACAGGTGTTCGATTCTGCAATGCCGGCCTCGGATGTTGCAAAATTTTATGGTCTGGCAGGTCTTCACGCCAAGCTGAGCTTCAATGAAGGTAGTGGCTCTCAGGTCGCGGACAGCAAGAACCAGTTAAACGGTACACTTAATGGACCGGCCTGGAGTGAGGGAAAACAGAACGGTGGCCTGACATTTGATGGTACAGATGACCATGTCGTTTTGGGGGCTAGTGATCTCACTGGTGACTGGACTGCTGCAGTATGGGTTAAGCGCCTCAGTGACAAGAACAGCTCAGCGCTACTGTCTTCCGTGAACGGCGCCCTGAAAATTGAACAATGGGGTTTGGGAAATTCCAACGTTGGATTTACCAAATTTGGCGTGGCGGATTACACCTTTGATTACGCTGTTCCGTTAAACACTTGGACGCACCTCGCATTTGTGAAAACGGACGAGGGTATCGCCCTGTATGCCGATGGTGAGCGGGTGGATGCGCGATCTGAAGTCTTGGATTTGCCGTTGGATATCATTGGTATGCGCGGTGATGGTGCGGATACGCTGCATGGTGAACTTGACGAGCTGCAAATCTTTGATCGTGCGTTATCTTCTTCTGAAATCCATAAATTCTTTGGCCAGAAGAATGCAGCGCCTAAAATTATTCCTTCAGTCTCTGAATGGAATGGTGGCAAAGGCGAGTTCAAACTGAGTGATAATTCCCGAATAGTTGTAGATGCCAACTATGCATCAGAATTAGGGGATAAAGCGGAAGCGTTTCAGTCAGATTTGTTTGACCTGCTCGGTCGCCACTTCAATGTAATTACTGCTTCCGCACCTTCAGCCGGTGACATCTTCCTTTCATTGGGAGCTAATAACTCAGCGCTTGGTGAAGAGGCTACACCATTGATATCGGGGATGCCGTCGTGGTTTCTGCAAACCATGCTGACGGTACCTTCTTCGGTACCCGTTCAATCTTGCAAATGTTGCAGGTTGATTTGGGGAACAACTCTCTTGGTAAAGGTGTTATCACAGACTACCCACAATGGGAAAACCGTGGCTTGTTGCTGGATGTCGGCCGGATGTTTATGCCGATGGATTTCTTGCGCGACATGGTTAAGCAGATGTCGTACTTCAAAATGAACGATCTGCAAATCCATCTCAATGACAATGTTATCCAGTTTGATTCAAGTAAATGGCAAGAAGCGCAGGCCGGATTCAGATTGGAAAGTGAATCTCATCCGGGAGTGACTTCAGAACAGCACTACACCAAACAGGAATACGCCGAACTTATTGCGTTGGCCAAGCTGTATGGTGTGACTATCATCACCGAGATTGATGCGCCTGCTCACTCCCTGGCGTTCACTCAATACAAGCCTGATCTGAGGCACCCGAGCCTCAAGGAAGACCATCTTGACCTTGGAAACCCTGATGTAACAACGTTCCTTGAGGAACTGTGGGGTGAGTATGCGTCTATGATTGAGGATGTTCATATCGGCACAGACGAATACAACAACGGGTCTGCTGCGGAAATGAAGACGTTCATCAACCATTTCAATGGTTACCTGAAAGGACTCGGTAAGAACCCGGTGAGGATGTGGGGCAGCCAAGACACTATCGGTGGCGCTGCCGGGGTTGATCGCGATCTCTTGGTGAACATCTGGTTTGGCGGGTTTTACGATCCGGCTCAGGCAGTGAGAGATGGTTATGACATCATTAACACCCAAGACTCGCTGCTGTATATTGTTCCGCTCGCCGGGTATTACAAAGATTACCTGAATACCCAGTGGCTCTATAATAACTGGACACCAAATACCTTTTCGAGTGTGAAGTTCGACATAGACCACCCTCAGGTGAAAGGCGGTATGTTTGCTGTTTGGAATGACGCGTTTGCAGCGGGAACACACTACACTGTGGATGACATTCAGGACCGGGTTAAACCGGCGATGCAAACACTGTCCCAGAAAATGTGGTCTGGCAAGAAGCCTGTCAGCTACACCGAGTTCCAGGATTTTATGAGCGTTATCGAAACGGAGGGTGTTTTTGAGGACTAATTCCCAATAACCCCTTAATAAGACCGGAACATCAAAGAAAGAAAAGCCCCGAAATTTCGGGGCTTTGCTGTTTAAGTGCTTGGAAGCGTATTGTTTACTGCTGCCAGGACTTGAGAAGTTCGCTGTACTTGATGGTTTTGCCTTGAGGTTTCTCGTTTGCCAGCTTCGCTTTTGGCGAACCGGGCTGGGAGAGCCAGTATTCGGCATCCTGTTTCGGGTTGAGCTTAGGTCCGCATTCGCCCTGAACATTTGCACGCTCCAGACGTTGCAATACTTTGTCCTGAGCGGCAGCGAGGCCATTAAGTGCTTCCTGAGGAGACTTCTCGCCGTTTGCTGCTTCAGCAATGAATTGCCACCAAAGCTGAGCCAGTTTCGGATAATCCGGTACGTTAGTGCCGGTTGGTGTCCACTGTACGCGAGCCGGGCTGCGGTAGAATTCCACCAGACCACCCAGCTTAGGTGCTACGTCAGTCATTGCCTGAGAGTTGATGTCAGACTCACGGATTGGCGTCAGACCAACAAGGGTTTTCTTAAGCGACACAGTCTTGGCAACGGTAAACTGGGCGTACAGCCATGCTGCCATACGGCGCTTGGAGTCCGTTGATTTCATCAGGGTCCAAGAGCCGGCATCCTGGTAGCCAAGCTTCATGCCTTCTTCCCAGTATGGGCCTTTGGGCGATGGCGCCATACGCCACTTCGGTGTGCCATCCGGGTTAACGACTTCCAGTCCCGGCTTAGTCATGTCGGCAGTAAAGGCGGTATACCAGAAGATTTGCTGAGCAATGCTGCCTTGTGCCGGAACCGGGCCGGCTTCTGAGAAGGTCATGCCCTGTGCTTCCGGTGGCGCATAGTCGCGCAGCCAGTCTACGTACTTGGTGGTTGCGTAAACAGCTGCCGGGCCGTTGGTTGCACCGCCACGTTCAACGCTGGAACCGACCGGACGGCAACCGTCCACGCGGATACCCCATTCATCAACCGGCTTTCCGTTCGGAATACCTTTGTCACCGGCACCGGCCATAGAGAACCAGGCATCAGTGAATCGCCAACCGAGGGATGGGTCCTTTTTACCGTAATCCATGTGGCCGTAAACGCGCTCACCGTCGATTTCTTTCACATGTACACTGAAAAACTCAGCAATGTCTTCATAGGCAGACCAGTTTACCGGTACACCCAATTCATAGCCGTAACGGTCTTTAAATTGCTTTTGCAGATCTTCACGGTCAAACCAGTCGGCACGGAACCAATAGAG
Organism: Photobacterium sp. JCM 19050; assembly: GCA_001310455.1. Classification (GTDB taxonomy): domain Bacteria; phylum Pseudomonadota; class Gammaproteobacteria; order Enterobacterales; family Vibrionaceae; genus Parasalinivibrio. The sequence continues at coordinate 61,394 of BAXG01000014.1, read as the reverse complement.
GTTAGCAAACTGCTGATCCGGCAGTTGGTAAAGTTTTCCGTCCGGGCCGGTGGTGAAGCTGATACCGATGAAATCTTCCAGATCCAGTGTCGGCAGGGTGACATCCTTACCTTCTTCTTTGATGTAATCGCTGATTGGGTAAACTTTGCCGTAACGTACGTGGGTACCGATAAGGTCAGAATCGTTAATGTACGCGTCATAGATGCTGCGGCCAGATTGCATTTCGGTCTGCAGTTTTTCAACCACATCGCCTTCCTGAATCAGGTCATGGGTAACCTTGATGCCGGTAATTTCCTCAAACGCTTTCGCCAGCACTTTAGACTCATATTCGTGCGTGGTGATGGTTTCAGAAACAACCTTAATTTCCATTCCCCGGAATGGCTTGGCGGCTTCGGTAAACCAGGCCAGCTCTTTACTTTGTTCCTCCTTACTTAACGTCGAAGGCGTAAATTCGTCGCCAATCCATTTCTGGGCTGCATCGGAATACTGGTCGGCCAGCGCAAGCGGCTGAACATCATACCAATGACTAAGCCAAGGGTAGTGCGTTTAGGTAGGTGTAACTTCCGGTTCATTAGTGAACTCCTTATCACTGTTTAGTCCTTATCCCCAACGAAGAACAACTGTCAGCCACAATACGGAGAGTGCGAAAGGCACCCAGATTGTGATGTCAGTCATTCCGATGAAGAACAGGTGGATATAGCACTGCTGAGCAGGCCGATAAAGAGACGATCCCCACGTGTGGTCGAGATAGGCAAAAAGCCTTTTCTTTCTACACAAGGTCTGAGGATTTCAAATACCGTCATCGACAGCAAAATGCAGCGATGCCGATAAAGAACAGTGCGCTGGGTAGTGTCCAGGCCATCCAATTCATAGTGTTTCTCCTTAAACACGCCCGAGCGCGAAGCCTTTCGCGATGTGGTTACGGACAAACCAAATCACCAGAAGACCCGGCAAGATGGTGAGAATCCCGGCTGCTGCTAGAACGCCCCAGTCAATCCCGGAGGCGCTGACCGTTCGAGTCATGGTGGCAACGATAGGCTTGGCGTTTACGGATGTCAGTGTCCGGGCCAGGAGCAGTTCAACCCAACTGAACATAAAGCAGAAAAAGGCGGTTACCCCGATGCCGGAGCGGATCATCGGCAGGAATATCCGCACAAAAAATTTGGGAAAACTGTAGCCGTCGATGTAGGCGGTTTCGTCGATTTCCTTGGGTACGCCTGACATAAAGCCTTCCAGGATCCATACCGCCAGCGGCACGTTGAACAGGCAGTGAGCGAGTGCGACCGCAATGTGGGTATCAAACAGCCCCACGGAAGAATAGAGCTGGAAGAACGGCAGCAGGAATACCGCTGGCGGTGCCATCTTGTTGGTCAACAGCCAAAAGAACATATGCTTGTCACCGATAAAGCGGTACCGAGAGAAAGCATAGGCAGCCGGCAGGGCAACCAGCAGCGAAATGACGGTGTTCATCGATACGTAGATCAGTGAGTTGATATAGCCGGTGTACCAGGACGGGTCGGTGAAAATCACTGCGTAGTTGTCCAGGGTGAAATTGGTCGGCCAGAATGTCAGCTCACCAAGGATTTCTTCATTGGTTTTGAACGACATCATCAACAGCCAGTAGACCGGCAGGAACAGGAAAAGGATGTAGGCTAAAAGGCCAATGGTTTTGCGTTTCATGGTCTTATTTCTCCTTATCCAGCGCAGTCATTGAGGTGTAGAACAACCAGCACACCAGCAGGATGATCAGGAAATAAATGATGGAGAAAGCGGCTGCCGGGCCGAGGTCAAACTGACCGACTGCCATTTTGGTCAGTGCCTGCGACAGGAAGGTGGTTGAGTTACCAGGGCCACCTCCGGTCAGGACAAACGGCTCGGTGTAAATCATAAAACTGTCCATAAAGCGCAGCAGGACACCAAGGAGCAATACGCTTTTCAGCTTCGGTAACTGGATATAGCGGAACACCGCCCAGGAAGATGCCCGGTCGATTTTCGCTGCCTGGTAGTACACATCCGGAATTGCCCGCAGGCCGGAATAACAGAGCAGGGCAACCAGTGATGTCCAGTGCCAGACATCCATCACCAGCACGGTAATCCACGCATCCATCGGGTCTGACGCGTAGTTATAGTCCACGCCGATGCCATTGAGGAACCAGCCCAGCAGGCCGATATCAGCCCGGCCAAAGATCTGCCAGATAGTGCCCACCACGTTCCAGGGGATAAGCAGCGGGACAGCGAGCACAATCAGGGTAAGCGAGGCTTTGAAACCCTTGGTTGGCATGGTGAGTGCCACCGCAATGCCGAGTGGGATTTCAATCGCAAGCACACAAAACGAATAGATGATCTGGCGCAGCAGGGAGTCGTGCAGGCGCGGATCGTTAAGGATTTCCTTGTACCACTCTGACCCCACAAAATAGGCAGTGTTCTGGTCAAATATGTCCTGAATGGAATAGTTGACCACTGTCATCAGGGGCACGATGGCGGAAAACGCCACCAGCAGGAATACGGGGATAACCAGCCACCAGGCGCGGTTGTCTTCAGTTTTAAGCTGCATCCGGGCCTCCTTGTTCCTCTGATGGCAGTTCGTCTGCTTCCTCACCCACCAGATATTCGTCGATATATAACTTGAGCCACTGGGAAGGGAAGCTGACCCAGATATCGCCTTCGGGTACGTCCACTTCTTCCGCCAGACGGGTTTTAATAGTCTGGTTCCCGAGTTTCAGTGTCAGGATTTTGTAGGTGCCCAAGTCTTCAACATGGGTCAGTAACGCCGGCCAGGCATCATCGCGTTGTTCATCCCACAGGTGGACGAACTCCGGCCGGATACCCACTTTGATGTTTTTGCTGTCGGTCGCCTCCAGGGCTGAAAGCTGGCTGGAAGAGAGAGCCATACGCATTCCGTCAAAAATGACGCCATCACTGACTTCGCTTACTTCGATAAGGTTCATGCCGGGGCTGCCGATAAAAAAGCCGACAAAAGTGTGGTTTGGCTGTTCAAACAGTTCGCGTGGTGTTCCGAACTGGACAATGGCTCCGTCATACATCACCGCAATTTTGTCCGCAAAGGTTGCTGCTTCCAGTTGGTCGTGGGTGACGTAAATCATGGTGATATTGAACTGCTCATGGATCTGCTTGAGCTTGCGGCGCAGTTTCCATTTCAGGTGCGGGTCTATAACGGTCAGTGGTTCATCAAACAAGATGGCAGACACGTCATCCCGCACCAGCCCTCGACCCATAGAGACTTTTTGCTTTTCGTCTGCGCTCAGGTGCTGTGCTTTCTTCTTCAGTACCGGTGTCAGCTCCAGAATTTCTGCAATCTCGGTGACTTTAGACCGGATTTTGGCTTCTGGTGCCTTCATGTTGCGCAGTGGGAAAGCGAGGTTATCAAACACCGTCATGGTGTCGTAAATGACGGGGAACTGGAAAACCTGCGCGATGTTTCGTTCCTGCGGCTCCAACTCCTTCACGTCAATACCGTCAAACTTCACGAAGCCTTCTGAGGGGCGAAGCAGGCCGGAAATGATGTTCAGCATGGTACTTTTGCCACAGCCGGAAGGGCCCAGCAGCGCATAGGCACCGCCGTCTGCCCAAACATGGTTCATACGGCGTATCGCATAGTCATCGACCGACTGAGGGTCGGCCGAGTAACTGTGTGCCAGAGATTCAAGCCGGATTTCAGCCATAGTGAATTCCCTCCTTCACGCGGCGAGCCGCCTGGATGAGTTGGTTGTCCTGGGAAAACACGTACAACTTGTGTGTTGGGACATAAATTTTAATCTTTTCGTCCACGGCGTAGTCATGAACACCGGGAAGGTGCAATACCAGCGAAAAATTTCGGTTCCTGACGTGCAAAAAGGTTTCGCTACCGCTGATTTCTGCCAGTTCGACATCCACCGACAGTTCAAGGTCGTCGTCATTGCCGGGAACCAGTGAAAGGTGGTTGGGGCGAATACCGAACTGATAATGACCGGTGGGTAAGTCGCCCAGATCGGTGTTCAGAGGGAAGTGGACGTAATCAGCAAAAGAGACGGTCTTCTCGCTGACTGTGCCGCTGATAAGGTTGATCGGCGGCTCGCCAAACAGCTCTGCTGCCGCCACGCTGGCCGGGTTGTGGTAAACCTCCGGTGTGGGGCCATGCTGCAACACCTCGCCTTCATGGAGAAGAACAACATTGCCACCCAAGGCCAGCGCCTCGTTGGGTTCGGTGGTGGCATAGACAGCGATGGTATTGCGCTCTGCGAACAACTCACGCATTTCCTGGCGCAGTTCTTCCCGCAGTTTGTAATCAAGGTTAACCAGCGGCTCATCGAACAAAATAAGGTCAGCATCCTTCACCAGTGCCCGCGCCATAGCGGTACGCTGCTGCTGGCCGCCAGACAGTTCAAGCGGGAGACGCTTTAAAAATGGGTCGATATGCAGCATCTTGGCAACGGCATATACACGCTCTTTGATTTCTTCATCTTTGAGTTTTTCCAGGCGCAGGGGGGAGGCGATGTTGTCGAATACGGTCAGGTTGGGGTAATTGATAAATTGTTGGTACACCATCGATACATTGCGCTCACGCACCGGTACACCAGTTACATCCACACCATGAAAAAGGACGCGTCCGCTATTAGGGCGATCCAGCCCAGCCATAATACGCATCAATGTCGTTTTGCCCGCTAAGGTGCGTCCGAGCAGAACATTAAAAGACCCAGGATCGAGAGAAAGGTTTGCATCTTTGATCCAATGCTCGCCATCGACTATCCGGTTCACATTTTCTAATACGAGCGCCATCTCGTTTGTACTCCTTGGCGTGATTCCATTCCGGGTACAGATTGCGAGTAGCATGCCAAGTGTGTTTCAGAGTATTAAAAAATCTAAAAAATCATTTATATCAATTATATAAAACACAATTCGCTAGATTGTTAAAAAAAGATGATCCGAAGTAATTGTTAAGTGTTAACATCAAGTGAACAACAATTAACACCGCCTTAACGTTCGTATTCGCGCATGAATCCGGGGAAATAATGAGCAAAGAACAACTCAATCACCAGCGAGCGATTCATGAATCCTGGGTGAGATGTAAGGATTTTGGCTTAAAACCGCAAAGCCGGCCGCAGATTGTTCAGCTTAATCGGGGCGAGCGAGAAGACGCTCGGGAGGGAACCCGGGACCTGATTGTGGCAACCGAAGAGCAGGTGCTGCCTTACTACGAAAACATCCTTGTAAACAGCAACAGCCTTGTGCTGCTGGCTGATCAGTACGGCAACCTTATCAACTCTTGGGGCGTCCATCCTTTATTACGCAAATGGAGAGAAGCCTTTTTGAGCCGGGTACGTCCTGGGTGGAACAGTATAACGGCACAAATGCTATCGGGACGGCACTTGCAACCGGAAAAGCCATAGAAGTCGGGCGAGATGAACACTACCTGGTTGCGAACCGTTACATGAGCGCTTCCGCAGCACCTATTTTCGATTCCCGCCGTGAAGTGGTCGGAGTCCTCAATATTTCCAGCGATGCGTACCTGCCCACCACCCATGTCAACGGCATGGTAAGGGTGATGACGCAGGCGGTGGAAAACCAGCTTATTATCGCAACCTACCGTCAGCACTATTACCTTTTCATTTTCAATACCAATCCGGACAACATTGACAGCCAGTGGTCCGGGTTACTGGTATTTGATGAGGAAGGCCGGATCGTTGCCTCAAACCGTCGGGCGGACTTGCTGATGGGAACTGAGTTAAAGGGGCTGGCTATCGAACAGGTGACAGGTATCAAGCCTCTCCAACTCAGTGCGCATCCGGAGCGTCAGGTGCTCAACTTTAATTGCCTGGCCAACTACCCATTATTTGCGGTCATCCGTAAACCGGCTGTGTCACAGGCCCGGGGCAGCGTGGCGGATATCCGAAAGCACAGGGCGGTGAAGGATGCCCGGCAACCGAAGATCTCACCTCAGGATTTTGGTGACCCTCAGGCACTGATGTCACTGGCGCTTGGTGATCAGAAGATGCAACGTGCGGTGGAGCAGGGGCTGAATGTGGTCCACAGTGATATCCCGCTGCTTATCCAGGGGGAAACCGGCGTTGGCAAAGAGGTGTTTGTTACCGCATTTCACGCATCTTCTCCGCGCTCTGATAAAGAGCTGGTGGCAGTGAATTGCGCGGCAATCCCCACAGAGCTGGTGGAGTCGGAACTCTTCGGATACGTAAAGGGTGCGTTTACCGGCGCTAACCAGAAGGGGAGTACCGGTCATATCCGTCGCGCCGACGGTGGCACACTGTTCCTGGACGAAATAGGGGACATGCCTTTGAACGTGCAAGCCCGTTTGCTCAGGGTTTTGCAGGAAAAACGGGTGACACCACTTGGCAGTTCAGAAAGCTACCCGGTTGATTTCCGGCTGGTGTGTGCAACGCACCAACCTTTGCGCAACCTGGTAAAACAGCAGCGTTTCCGCGACGACCTCTATTACCGTGTGAATGGCCTGACGGTTTTCTTGCCTTCGTTAAGGGAACGGGAAGATTTGCGCTCACTGGCTGAAACGGTGCTCCGCTCTTTGGATGAATACGACGGGCAGACCGAAATCAGTGAAGAAGTTTTCAACCTTTTTGAAAGCCATAACTGGCCGGGTAACATCCGCCAACTCTACAACGTACTAAGGGTTGCAACCGTGATGTCGGCGGGGGATGAGATTTCACCGCATCATTTGCCGGATGATTTTTACCTTGACCTGCAAGCGTCTGTGTCCGAGACGGATGATGTGGATATTCAGGTCGAGGAGGACGCTGACTGGCGCGAATCATTACCAAAAGTCTATGCCGCATTTGGCGGGAATATCAGCAAAACGGCTTCTGCTTTGGGTGTGAGCCGCAACACAATCTATAAACGCCTGAAGGATTTGGGTGTGAAATAAAAAATGCTGCCGAAGCAGCATTTTTACTATTTAACAACTCTGTCTGTATGCAGTGATTTTACTCAACAACAATTTCGGACAGTGCCAGAGGCCTGCTGGATTCTTTCTGAATCACTACATAACGTGCCAGGTGACCAGGTAGATGCAGTTCTTCAATATCATCAGCAACATTAATCCTGAACGCTCGTTTCGCTTTGTTGATGTTATTCACCATTGATCCATCCAAGTCTGGGAGTTGATCAAAGAGAAGAACATAAGCGCTGTCGAGCATTGTAGGGTCAGAGCGGCGGTTATAAATGGTCACTTTGCTCACTCTTTTCGATGTACCTAAGTCGACATACCACCATGGAGCATCCACGCCTGTGGTGATTGCGGATGTTTTACCGTCAGTGTTTCCGTTAACGGCTCTTGAAGCGTCATTCCCACCGTTAGTAGAGATCTGGTATGCGTCTCTGTTGAGAGCAAGGTTGTTGCCGATTTCTGGTCTGCCAACAACACTCACCTCTGCAAGCGACAGGAACCCTGGCGATGCTTTTTGAACCCTGACGTAACGCGCTGGTGCAGTGGTATCCACTGTCCATTCGTTCAGTACCTGATCTTTGTAGAATTGGGTTACTTCACTGTCAGCGAGGAGATCGTCCAAAGACCGGCCTTGCATGCTGCTCTCAGACGTCAGTATGTAAACATCCGAGAGGCGCTTACCCAATTGACCGTCGATACGGTTGTGTATGCCGATGTTGTCGATCTCTTTCACGTCACCGAGATCCACTTCCCACCATGGTGAATCTTCTTCACCAGTGTGAGTCACACTGCGACTTGCATAGTTGCCTGAGATATTCTGGTCAATAGCGCGTTGTGCGACGCCACCATAAGCGGTGGAGCTTTGTGACGCGGTAGCACCTTTAGTCAGGCTTCTTTCAAACTGAAGCACCTCAACTTCACTCAATTCAAGATAACCGGCATCTTGACGCTCAACACGGACATATCTGGCGGGACCATTTACCGGTACTCTTACAGCGACCTGGTCAGTGGTATCAATCACCTGGACATTCTCGGTAACATTCACATTACCTTGGTTATCCCAAAGGTTTCCTGTAATAGGAGAATCACTCCAGTGTACCGCGATTGTGCCAAGGCGAGTTTCACAGCAGGAATCCAGGCGGGTCCAGACACGAATTTCATCAACGTGCTCGGAATTACCCAAATCGACTTGCCACCAAGGGTGTTGGTCGGAATTTGTGTGAGCAAGCGAGCCCTTATTAGTGCGCTGGCCGTTCACCAAGAACGTTGCACGTCCGGATTTTTCACCATCAACCGCTTTGGTGCTTTTCATACCGCCATTAGTGGAGCTCTGAGACGTGGATTTGTTCTGGGCAATGTTTTTGCCCGGGATCCAACTGTCAGAGATTTCCATCTGTTTAGCCAGTTTTTTCACTGATTGAAGCTGGTCGATGTGGACTTGAGGAATGGTTCCATGTGTGGTCGGACCAACGTTGAGCAGGTAAGTGCCATTAGGAGATTCACGTAACGCGTCCACGCTCTTGGCTATGATCTCGTCGTGTTTTGGTATGCCAGATGATCCATAGGAGAACCAAATGTTGGATGCCCGTGCAGAGTACATCCATTTCAGACCCTGTGTAAGAGGATGGGTTGAATCAACCTCTTTCATCGGTCCACCTTCTTCAAAAGAAATAATATCTTTGGTTTCGTGGTTACGGATTCGGTCGTTGTTAACAATAAGTGTTGTCGGGCTGACATGGCGAATGAAATCCCGCATTCCCTGAAACTCGACGTATTTGTAGTCAGCAAAAGTACCCCAACCGTCGAACCAAAGCAGCGGAATTGTGCCGTAACGTGTTAACAGTTCACGAAGTTGATTTTTCAAATATCGCGGATTTTGTTTCCAGGCAGTGTTTCCGCGGTAGGTTTTGTCCTGTGGATCAGGAACATAACCTTCATATTTATCCCAAATTGAGAAGTAAATTGACGGCTCAACACCTGCGGCACGGAAACTTTTCATGTATTGCTCTACAACGTCACAGTTACAAGGTGAAACCATTGAGTTGTGATCGTTGAGGTCTGTGTCCCAGATAGAAAAACCGTCGTGGTGTTTAGCCGTAAGCACAGCGTAGGTCATACCTGCATCAGCAGCGACTTTAGCCCATTGGTCTGTGTCGAGATTGCTGGGATTAAACGCACGGGGGTTCGCATTTGGAGACGCCCACTGAGCTCCAGAATACGTTGACATGTTGTAGTGGATAAACATGCCATACCGGTTTCGGTCCAAAAACTTTTGCGTTTCGAGCGGCGGCAGCGTTTCATCGTTAAAGAGTTCAACTTCAGCGATTTCTAAATATTCAGTGCCTTGTTGTTTGATCATCACGTAACGAGACTGAATATCCAATTGCTGAGAGAGTTCAGCAGGGGTATTGGTGTAACTGTAATGTTTTACCCCGGGGTTAGATTGCAATTCGGCATTGCTCATGCCTGACATATCGAAATTTGCAAAATAGAGGTTGATATTGTCATTGCGTGAACCACAGCAGTTATCCGAACGGAAAAATACATTGATTTCATTCAGCGATTTCACCGAGTTCAAATCGAGTTGCCACCATGCCTCAGATTCACGGCTTGTCATTGCGATCGAGTCGCCACTATATCTGCCGTTAGTAATTCCATCGTTTGCACGATCTGCAGATTTTCCCTGATATTCAGAGCTTTGTGTTGCATAGCCAGCAAGTGCAAGATTTCTCCGGTCACCTGTCTCCGCTGGCGCTGCTTGAGATTGCGCGATCGGAATGCCAGCCAAAATAGCAGCTAGAGCAAAATTGTTAAGTCGTTTCATATGTTTTGATTCCATCCTTGACCAGTATTAAAGCCGGTTAATCAAAATGTTATGACACCTATAGTTGTTATTGGGCTCATTTAGACGCCTCAAGGTAAGTGTTCTCAGTAACACAAGAACTCTTTGACCATAGATAAATACAATTTGAATTAGCAAATATGAAATTCATTTTTATATTTAAATTGTGAGATGGGTATACATTGCGCCAGAGTTTTGAGCATTTCTCTTGTCTTAACGCGCTATTGAAAAAATAGTTAGTGCTCTTGTGTGATGAATTCAACAAAACAAACCATGTATTTCCCTGCACCATTTATTAACCCCATGTTTATTTTGGAATTTAATTATTCCAAGTGTTGTGCACATTAAGACTCTGTTTGTACGTCTGTTGAGTTAATAAATTTTCAGTCAGTGAATCAGTGAGTGAAATATTCAATTTGATGATATGAGAGCATATTCATTTTGTATTTTATTCAAGGTTCACTTTGATTTAATTGTGCTTCACGTCTCGTTTTGGGAATAAATATCCATGTTACATATAAAATTAAATTATATATATAAAACATGAATGGGCAGCTTCGATAAGAATAATCATCATAATGACGATAGTGCGGAGAGATAAATGATTAGTAAAATCAGGTTATTAAAAGCCAGTATACCCAGGTCGATTGACGAAACTAAATGACGGCATTGTGAATCGGACGAGCAACGTATTCAGAACGGAAAAAATGGACGAACCCTTTGTGGTCTTCGATTTAGGAAGTGCCAAACCGTTGTCAGAAATTGTGGTTTCGAATCGTCTTGACCATAGCTGGAACGGTTTCTATGGGCTCCATGACGTCTATGTCCTGTTGTTTGACAATGAGCCTCAATCAGACAATTTAGAAGGAATGTTCTCTGAATCAAAACGCTCTTTTCTGATTCAGTATCCTGGCGACACGGAAAATATTCAATTTAATAAAACCTCAGCCAGGTATGTAGCATTTGTCGGAAAACGCCAGTACCTGACAAAAGACTTGGTAGAAACCCCTCAGCAAAGGGTTCTCCAAATGGCTGAAGTTGAAATTTACTAATATCCGAAGGTGTGCAGGATGGCTCCAGAGTCTAGGTTTCGCACACTGAATGGATTGAAGGCGTAACGAAGTGCCGGTTTGATACCGGCACTTTCATATTGGTTTCCGGGCACCAGAAGCGTGTTTAACCACCATTTGTTATCAGCAGATATATAAAAATGATGTGAGGAATAACAATTTAAAAACATAAGTTTGGTTACGATGGCTTTATGAAACTGTTACCGTAATTGGGTCATTTGGAAGACATGCCTTTTACCCCAATGAGGTTTCATTCAGACGGAGCTGAACGGTGACCGCACGACCCATACCTTCTATCGGATTTTGGAAAAACAGCCTGGTCCGGCGTTTTTTCCTGTTGTCGCTGCTTGTTGCCAGTGTGCCGCTTATTGTGACAGTGCTTGTTTATGACCGCCTGACTGCCGGGCTCGTCGCTGACATGGCAAAAGAGCGGGCGCAACAGAATCTGACCCAGGTGCAAAACAGTATGCACCACTTTGTGCGCCAGCATTTACATGCTCTAGAAGCCATATCCGAATTACCTGAAATTCCCCTCATGTTCGAAACGCCGGATGCCTTGCCGGAACACTCTCAGACCCTCAGCCTTATCTACTTTGATATCGATCGTCCGGAAATTTATGGCGCGCTGTTTTTTGATGCAGACTGGAATCTGGTCAATGCTTTACCCGGGCAAAGTGCCAGCGGGTTTCCCTACTGGGGAGGGGGCAAGTTCTCTGTTTCAAGTTTACCGGTATCCCGTATTGGCAATGCAATGCTAATCGGGCCGCAACCGGCCACCCCCGGTTTATCGATGGTACTTGATGGCGATACCCATGCCGGCATCGCCGGTGGATGGCAAGGTGCCGGGTTATCTCGCATTTCAGGTTCGGCTTGCCAGTTTGACCGCTTATCTCTTTCTTTCACCATCAGATTTTGATCAGCCTTCTTGCCTGAATGTCGACACGCTCGGCTGCTTTGACGTACTTGGCCGGAACATTGGGCATCAAGCTGATGAAGGAACTACCCTGGAAATGTCCCCCGGTTGGTCACTGCATAAAGCATCCGGTCCTGAACCCATACTTGCCAAAGAGCAACAACGTGTTTTGGTGCTGGTGATGGCAGGGCTTGTGTTGCTGCTGGTTTCTACCTTTTTCTATTTCTTGGTTCGACGGGTAAGGCGCCGTGTGTTCCCGCTGATCGAGGCGGCCAATGCCGTTTCTGAAGGGGAGTGGCGAGCGCCACTGAGCACGTCCGGCAATGATGAAATTACCTTATTGGCTCGGGCATTTAACCGGATGACTGACCATCTCGACTCTCTGTTATTAGCCAGAGGGGAGGCCGAGCGCAAAGCAGTTTGGGGCGAATTTGCGACCGGCATAGCCCATGAGATCAGGAACCCGCTGGCGACCATCAAAGTGTGCGTTCAGGCGCTCCCTGAGGGTTCGGCAGAAGACCGCGAACTCCAGTCGTTGATGACCGGTGAGATAGACCGGATAAACCAGTTAATAACCTCGTTGCTTGACTATGCACGTCCACCTCACCCGGACAGCAAAGCGGTGTCCCTAGAAAACGTCGTCACCCGGCTTTCAGCTTGATTGCGCCGATGGCGAAAGAGAGGGGGATTTTGCTCAGAGTGGAAACTGGAAAAACGTCACCTGTGCTGGCTGATGAAAACCAGATTCAGCAAATTGTGATGAACTTGCTAATCAATGCCCTCGAAGCCTCTGTCTCCGGCAGTGAGATTACGCTCAAAACGCATATGACGGAGACGGGTGCAGAAATTGTTGTCGAGGATAGCGGATGTGGAATGGATTCGCGCCAAATCGCTTCTGTTACCCAGCCTTTTTATACCACTAAAACCACAGGAACCGGGCTTGGACTCGCTGTTTCGTTGCGTCTTGCAGAGCTCAATCATGCCATTCTGGATTTTGACAGCAAGCCGGGCAAAGGCACCCGGGTTTCCCTGAGGTTTAATGAAAAATACAACGTTGATAAGGATGACCGAGATGAGCAATCAATCGGGCAAGAAGCCACTGCTGCTGATTATTGACGACGAGGTAGCGCTTACGCGTTCCCTGCAAATTGCACTGCGCGATCCGGGTTACGAAATTGCTATTGCCCATACCGCTGAGGAAGGCTTGGCCAGTGCCAATGCTCTGCGACCCGGGGTGATATTACTGGATTTACGCCTGCCGGACAGCGATGACTTAAACCCGCTGGAGCGACTGTTAGCCATGCTTCCGGACAGCCCGGTTTATATGATGTCGGCGCACGGAGATATTAAAACCGCTGTTGATGCGGTGAAGCGCGGAGCCAAAGATTTTGTTACTAAACCGTTTGATATCAAAGCATTGAAAACCCGGCTGCAGGGGCACCTCCAGGTTAGTGAATCTCCCGGGCAAGGGCTTGTTGGCAACAGTCCGGTGATGGAAAAGCTTCGCCAGGAACTAGCCCTTATCGCCAAAAGCCCGGCAAAGACTGTGTTGCTTCTGGGAGAGTCCGGTACAGGTAAAACCGCTGCTGCTAATGAAATTCATACGCTGAGCGCGTTAGCCGGAAAACCCTTTGTTGAAGTGAACTGCGCGGCATTGCCGGAGGCACTTCTGGAATCAGAGCTCTTTGGCGTCGAGAAAGGGGCATTTACCGGAGCCCATAAATCCCGTAGCGGGCTGATAGAGGCAGCTAACGAAGGCACCTTGTTTCTTGACGAAATAGGGGAACTTTCCCTGGCCATGCAAGCCAAGTTGCTCTCTTTTTTGGAAAGCCAACGCTACCGGCCAGTCGGCTCGACCGATGAAAAGCAGGCCAATGTGCGGGTCATCGCCGCGACCAACCGTTCATTGTCAGACGCCGTTGAGGAAGGGAATTTCCGGGCAGATCTTTATTATCGGCTCAATGTGATGCCGGTAAAGCTGCCGGCGCTTTCTGAGCGCGCTGATGATATCCCGCTTCTTCTCGAACATTTTTCCATGTCGTTCTCAATGACTTCCGACCCAGTTTCTTTTGCACCGGAAGTCATTGAAACACTTACTGGATATCACTGGCCGGGTAATATTCGTGAGCTAAAAAATCTGGTGGAGCGCCTTTCTGTCCTTTATGGCGGCAATGAGGTCACTTTGGCACAGTTACCTGACGAATATTCAGAAAAGCTTCCTGAAAATAAGGTGGAAACCTTAGCCTCCCAACCGGCAGAACCTGTCGGTGAGATAACGGAACATCTGGCCAATGAAGAAAAACGCCTCATTCTCGGTGCCCTGCGGGAAAGCGGCGGGCATAAAGGGAATGCAGCAAAACGTCTTAATATTTCGCGCCATGCACTGAAACGCCGCCTGCAAAAACTGGGAATACAATCATGAGACGGCTAAACAAAACAGTCTTCGCTTTATTGCTTTTGGGACTTGCCGCTTTTGCGCGGGGCGAGGTTGTTATCGGTGTGCTGAAAGAAGAAGCAGATCTGGAAGTAGGGTGCATGTATCCGCTGACCGGCGCATCCTCCTTGTGGGGAAATGACGCTGTCGTCGCGTTGGAAATGGCGGTAAACAAGTTGTCGGCCAAGCCGGGTGCACCGAAAATCCGGGTTTACGTGGCGGATACCATGGGCAAGCAATTCCGCTCCCGGGAAATTGCACTGCAATTTGTTAACCGGGGTGTTGAAGTGCTCTGCGGGGTGGTGAATTCAAACATTGCGCTGGAAGTCTCCCAACTTGCCCGCGAGCATGAAATTCTGTTTTTGGGAGCAGGACACAGCACGGAAAGATTGACCGAAGATGAGCGTCACCCTTGGTATTTCCACCTTAACAATAACGCTTCCCAGTCCAGTGATGCCGGTGCGCGTTACCTTAATGATGTGAAAACTGAGCTGAACTGGAAGACGGTTTCTTATATTGGTCCCGACTACGAATACGGTCACCAAATCTGGCAAACCATGATGGCGAGCCTGAAAAAGTACGGGGTGGATTACCAAATCAAAGACGAGTTCTACAGCCTGCTTGGGGAAACCGACTACCGTCTTTATATAGATGCATTGCTTGCTGATCCGCCGGATGTTTTGGTAAGCGGGCACTGGACCCGGGATCTGGTGAGTTTTCTGGAACAAGCCGAGCTTTCCGGTTTGCTGGATAAAACCCATTTTGTGAACTTCGATACCGGTGGCGGTTATTTTGTGCTTTCCCGGCTGGGTGACAAACTGCCGGAAGGGTTGGTGTTGTCCGGGCGCTCTCATGTTAACTGGCCTGAGACGGAAACAAACCGCGATTATGTCGATGCGTTTTTCCGGCAAACCCAGCGATACCCCACGTTTATTGCTCAGGATGCGTATACGGTGATACAGATTCTAGGAGCTGCCTGGCACAAAGCGGAAGAGAAAACCTTGCCTGGTATTCGGGATGTGTTACCCGGTTTGCAAGTCTCACTGCCGGAAGACCCGGCCGGGTTCAGCTCGTATATCGACCCTGATTCCCACAAAATTATGCAATACCAGGCGGTGGGGGAGACCATAAAGAACTTCGGCTTTTCACCGGCAACCCGGATGCTCGGAAACTGGAAAATATACCCACCAACTGAAACCGGTGAGCGCTGAGCGCTCCGGGCGGAAATCGCTCAGGTTATTGAGCGCTTTCCGCTCATGTTATGTTCCTGCTCGGTTATCACTAAACTCACCTTTACCTTGCGTTAACAAATCCTCCCCGGTCTGACCAGATTCCGTTCAAACGTCAGCACTGTTACATCCTCTTTATTCATCGGGCTTTTGAGTGATTTTCAAACGCGCGAATTGTTTGTTTATCAGGAGTGTTCTGGCTTATTTGTACAGTTTTTTAACATTGGCACTGACGTTGCTCTGTTAGGGAAAAATAAACCATAAACCCTACATCAAACAGGAGAAAGCATGTCAGTCATTAAACGCTCCCACGGTAAGGAACAACCTTACTGGCCGGCAGGGCCTTTCAAGATTCGCTTGCCGTTTGTCCATTACCGTTGGGAAATGGCAGAAACCATTCAAGGGATGATCATGTTCGTGGTCAGCATGGCGATGATCCCGCTGCTGGAAAAATACCTCGGCCTGCCTTACGACGTTGCGCTGGCATACGTGGTGGTGTGCGGCATTGGTTTTATGCTGCCAAATTTGCTCGGTGTGCCGATGGTGCCGGGTTGGATTACGCCGGCTATCCCGGTGGTTTTGCTGTTCCTGGGTAACTTTGAACCGGGCCCGGAATCCATCCGCGCGTTAATGGGTCTCCAGCTGATTGTCACTGCCATTTTCTTCATTCTTGGAATCACCCGTTTGGGCAGTAAGCTGGTCAACCTTTTCCCGGCATCTATCAAGGCGGGCATCCTGATTGGCGCCGGTATTGCGGCGTTGAGTGGTGAAATCAGTGAGGGCGGTCGTCTGGCGAATACCCCGATTTCACTGATTATCGGCTTCCTGGTTACTGCTTATGTGCTTTTCTCCCTGAACTTCCGTGATTACATCAACAAACACAAGTGGGCCAAAGTTATCGCCGGTTACGGCATGGTTCCGGGAACGCTGGTGGCTATGGCAGTGGGCTGGATGGTCAGTGAATATCCGCTTCCGGCGATAGAGTTTGGTTTCTCCGCCCCGGCTTTTGGCGAAATGATTAACTACCTGCCGTTTACTGTTGGCCTGCCAACACTTGAAATGCTGTGGCTGGCGATTCCGACTGCGCTTATCGCTTACGTGATTGCCTTTGGAGACATCATCGTGGGTAAAAGCCTGCTGGATCGCGTTGATCACCTACGCCCGGATGAGCACATTGAGGTCAACGTAGACCGCGTTCACCTGGTGACCGCACTGCGTAACCTGATTCACTCCATTTTTGCCCCTTACCCGGGCCTGGCCGGCCCATTGTTCACCGGCGCGATGGCGACCATTGCTGAGCGCTACCGCCACGGTCGCAGTGCGATGGACAGCATTTACAGCGGTGCGGGTGTGTTCTGGATTGTTGGTTTCGTGGCGCTGTTTGCCCTGCCGCTAATCACACTGTTCAAGCCGGTTCTGCCAATCGCGCTTTCTATCACTCTCCTGATTACCGGTTATCTCTGTATCTCCGTGGGTGTTGAGCAGGTACGTAACGCAACCCAGATGGGCGTTGCGGGTACCATGGGTGTGGTGCTGGCTGTATACGGCGCGGGCTACGGCTTGCTGGCGGGCATCGCCCTTTACTTCCTGATTGAATGGCGCCGCAAGGAATCCGAGGAGTCAAAGAAAGAAGCCGAAGAACCGATTGAAGTCGTTGAAAATTGATTATCAAGCAAACCGAAGCTTGCAACAGATGTTTAGTGCTAACTAACTGTGGAACATCACTGCCCGGTGAGAGCTGGGCAGCAAGGAAGGATAACAATGACAAAGCATAATATTTACGAAATCGGCCTGGATAAAACGCCCGCGAATTTTGAAAGCCTCAGCCGCTGAGTTTCCTCGAAAGAGCAGCCAGTGTTTACCCGGATTTCCCGGCAACGGTTCACGGCAATTTCCACCGCAGTTGGGCCGAGACCGAAAAGCGCTGCCGCCAGATAGCTTCTGCACTGCAAAAGCAGGGAGTGGGCGAGGGTGATACGGTATCTGTTATCGCACCAAACCTACCGGAAGTGTTTGAGATGCACTTTGGCGTACCTATGTCCGGCGCGGTGCTAAACACCATTAACACCCGCTTGATGCGGATGCCATGGCTTTTATTTTCCAACATGCCGAAAGCAAAGTGGTGGTTGTCGATAAGGAATTCACACCTGTCGTCAAAAAAGCACTGAAGATGATTGCTCACCGCCCGATTGTTATCGCCATTGATGATCCCTTGTACCGCGAAGGCTGCCTTATCAGCGAACTGACCTTTGAGGAATTTATCCAGGACGGTGACCCTGATTTCCCTTATGGCCCGCCGTCGGATGAGTGGCAGGCGATTTCCCTGAACTACACCTCCGGCACTACCGGTAATCCTAAGGGCGTGGTTTACCACCACCGCGGCGCGCATCTTAATGCCGTGAGCAATATCCTTTCCTGGGACATGGGTTCGCATCCGGTTTATCTGTGGACCCTGCCAATGTTCCACTGCAACGGCTGGTGTTTCCCCTGGACGATAGCTGCGGCTGCCGGTGTGAGTGTGAGCCTTCGGCATGTCCGCGCTGATGCGATCTTCGATTCAATCCGCGAGCATAAAGTTACCCATTTCTGCGGCGCACCTATTGTTCTCAATATGATGAACAATGCAGAGGAAAACCTGAAATGGGGTATCGACCACAAGATCAAGGCCATGACCGCAGGCGCTGCGCCACCGGCGTCCGTCATTGAAGGCATGGAAGCAATGGGCATTGAAGTGACTCATGTCTATGGCCTGACTGAAACGTACGGCCCATGCGTTGTCTGTGACTGGCAGCGTGACTGGGATGCGTTGGATAACCAGGAGCGTGCACGCATGAAAGCGCGTCAGGGCGTCAGGGCTCCGATGCAAGGGGAGCTGATGGTTGCCAATCCGGTGACCATGGAACCTGTTACCAAAAACGGCAAGCAAATGGGTGAGATTTTCCTTCGCGGCAACGTGGTGATGAAGGGATACCTGAAAAACCCTACGACCACAGACGAAGCCATGGCAGAGGGTTGGTTCCGCACCGGCGATTTGGCGGTATGGCATGAAGATAACTATATCGAGATTAAAGACCGCTCGAAGGACATTATCATCTCCGGCGGGGAGAATATTTCCAGCATCGAAGTGGAAGATGTGCTTTATCGTCATCCGGATATCGAGGAAGTGGCTGTTATCGCCATGCCGGACGAAAAGTGGGGTGAAGTGCCGTGTGCTTTTGTCAAACCGCGCGAGGGTAAGAGCCTGACACAGGATGAAGTGATCAGCTTCTGCCGCAGCCAGATGGCTCACTTCAAAGCCCCTAAAAAGGTGATATTTACTCAGCTTCCGAAAACATCGACAGGCAAAGTGCAGAAGTATGTACTGCGTCAGCAAGTGACTGAGTAGATTCGAACATATCTGAAAGCATCCTGATCTCTCCGGAACCCCGTTCCGGACAGGTGTTCCGCGTTGGCCGGCGTCCACCGTATGGGCAGCCGGCCCTTTTTGTTTTTAGCCCTTGTCTTTCTTGCCATCCTAAGTACCATCCAACTCATTGTTGTTGTGGAATACCCAATATGTCATCAAACCTGCAATATCTTCGGGGATACCCGGACCATCTGGTTTCCCAGGTGCAACACCTTGTCGATCAGAACAAACTGGGAGCCTGGCTGAAAAAACGCTACCCGGAAAACCACAACATCAAAACTGAAAAAGCGCTTTATGATTATGTTCAGGACATCAAAAACCGGTTCCTGAAAAAATCTGCGCCCCTGAGCAAAGTGGCTTACGATCCTAAAATTCATATCGTTAACAATGCCCTCGGCCTGCACAGCTATGTTTCCCGTATTCAGGCAATAAATTGAAAGCCAAGAATGAAATCCGCATTGCTTCCATGTTCCGGGATGCACCGGAACCGTTTTTGCGAATGCTGGTGGTACATGAACTTGCGCACCTGAAAGAGAAAGACCACAACAAAGCCTTTTACGCACTCTGCTGTCATATGGAGCCGGATTATCACCAGTTGGAATTTGATGCGCGCTTATATCTGACACATATGGAAATGTCTGGTAAAGCCGGGACGAAATCATAGACGAGTGATTGCATAATCAAGTATTGTTGGTTGGCTAACCGCATAAAAATTATGGATTTTGTAAAAGGTATTTTATGAAGCTCACTTTGCCAGCTGATTACCGCCCACTTCTGGGCCTTCGTGACACGGAAGTTGCGATTAAAAAACTCAAGGACTACTTCGAATACGCGCTCGCCTACGAACTGTATCTCACCCGTGTGTCGGCACCGCTTTTCGTCAAACCTGAAACCGGCCTGAACGATAACCTCAACGGTACTGAACGCCCGGTTGATTTTGACTTGCTCGACGACAATCACGCTAAAGTGGAAGTTGTGCATTCACTTGCCAAGTGGAAGCGTATGGCGCTGGGCCGGTACGGCTTTGAAATTGATGAAGGCCTTTATACGGACATGAACGCGATCCGCCGGGATGAAGAGTTGGATAACATCCACTCCATCTACGTAGATCAGTGGGACTGGGAAAAAGTCCTGAAAAAAGAAATGCGTACCGAGTCTTACCTGCACACTACCGTAGAAAAAATCTACAACGCCTTCCTCAAGACTGAAAACTTTATTTCTCAGGAATATCCGGTACTGAAAAAGCGCTTGCCTGAGAAGGTTACCTTTATTACTTCAGAAGAACTGTTGCAGAAATACCCGGAGCTGACTCCCAAGCAACGAGAGGATGCCATCTGTAAAGAACACGGAGCTGTGTTTATTCAGAACATCGGTCACGTTCTTTCGCATGGTGAAAAGCATGATGGCCGAGCGCCGGACTACGATGACTGGAACCTGAACGGTGACCTGCTGTTCTGGAACCCGGTATTGGGAAGTGCGTTGGAGCTTTCCTCAATGGGTATCCGGGTGTGTGAGGACTCCCTGGCGGCGCAACTTGATATTTCCGGTTGTACTGACCGCGCTGAATTTCCGTTCCACAAAGCCATCCTGAACAAAGCCTTGCCGTATACCATCGGCGGAGGCATTGGTCAGTCCCGAATCTGTATGTTCTTCCTGCAAAAAGCCCACATTGGCGAAGTGCAGTCTTCCATCTGGCCAGATGAAATGATGAAGGCCTGTGAAGAGCACGGCGTAGTGTTGCTGTAATTAATAGAAATGAAGAGGGGAGCAATGCTCCCCTTACTTTTTGAAATGATGCTTATTTATGCCACGGTGGTGAAGCTGGTTTAGTCTTCTTCTCAACAAAAAGTTGTTGCCCACGTTTTTCTCAGATAGCTGTTCAAGATACGCCGCATTTTCCATATCGATATGTTGATATGGAAGCTGAGGCTGTTCGGGCTTTCTTCAACAAGATCCAACTCCAGAACGAAATCCTTGTCTGAACCCATCAGCTTTAGTGTCGCCAAAAAATCGCAGTTATCTTCATTTTCCCATTCGGAAGGTTTGCGAACGACCAGGCCATTAAGTGAGAAATCTCTGATGTTACTGTTCCAACACTTTTCCTGTTGAGAAAGGATCACGGAACCGTTGCAAAATATTCTTGAGTAACGGTGATATCTGACCATGATGTGTGCTCCTGGCTTTAGCCCCTCTGTCTATATTAGTGGACTGTTGCCGAGGTGTGATGATCAAGGTCAATTTTGGTAACTGAATCGCATGTTTTTGGTTGTTATTTTCTCAATTTATAGAATGAAATATAACCATGTTTTTACTGAATTTTTCAGCGAATTAGTTTTTCAAAAACGCATGTATTCCTGACAAAAAATGGTATCCTTGGCGCGTGTTTAGAATATGAGGATACAAAACCTACATGGACATCGCTTTATTGGTGTTGCTTATCGTTGTTAACGGTATTTTCGCCATGTCTGAAATTGCCCTGGTTTCCGCAAAAACCAACCGTCTCCAAAGTCTGGCCGACAAAGGGGACAAATCCGCAAAGACAGCCCTTGAGCTTAAAAACAATCCCACAGTCTTCCTTTCCACCATCCAGATTGGTATCACAGCCATCGGTATCCTGAACGGTATCGTCGGCGAAGCAGTGCTCTCTGCCCCGTTTGCGGTTTGGCTGGTAGAGCAGGGTATGGATGCAAAGACGGCCAGCGTGTTTTCTTCCGCCTGTGTGGTTGTGCTGATTACCTATTTCTCCATCGTGGTGGGTGAGCTTGTTCCTAAGCGACTTGCCCAGGCACATGCTGAACGTGCGTCCCTGCTGATCGCCCGCCCGGTGAATTTCCTGTCCAAGATTGCGAAACCGTTCGTTTTCCTACTGACCATTTCGACTAACGGTTCACTGCGGACATTGGGTGTAAAAACCGATGAAATCGAAGCAACGCTGACAGAAGAAGATATTCATGCCGTGATTGTGGAAGGCTCTGAAACCGGTGTGATTGAGCGCCAGGAGCATGACATTGTCCGTAAAGTATTCCGGCTTGCAGACCGGGCTGTCAGTTCACTGATGACACCCCGAGCTGATATTGAGCTTCTTAACCTTGAGGAGCCGTTGGATGTCCAGATAAAACAGATTCGACACGCCGCACACACCGTGTTTCCGGTTGTCCGGGGTGGCTACTCAGATATGCTGGGTACGGTCTCTGCAAAATCGCTGCTGAGGTACACCTCCCAACTAGATACCGAGAGAATTGCGCGTGCCATCAAGCCACCGGTTTATGTGCCGGAATCCATGAATGGCCTTGAGCTGCTGCAATATTTGCAACGTTCCGGCACCGAAATGGTCTTTGTGGTGGATGAATACGGTGACATTCAGGGACTGGTGACTATCTATGACCTGTTTGAAGCCATGACCGGTGAGCTGGTTACGCCGGACCCACGTCAGCTTTGGGCCACTGCGCAAGATGACGGAAGCTGGCTGTTGGATGCGCTGATTCCGATTTCTGAGCTGAAAGACCGCCTTGGCCTGTCAGAACTGCCGGATGAAACCACCGCCAAGTACCACACGCTGAACGGTATGCTCCAGTGGGTTGAGGGCAAGTTGCCGAACCCGGGTGATATTACCGAATGGGGCAACTGGCGTTTTGAAGTGGCGACCATTAAAGGAAACCGCATCGAGCGGGTGAGGGCGTCAGCCGTCTAACTGACGCACCTTAACTCACGCACATTTCGCGGGTGATTAGAGCGCTGCCTCGTGGCATTCCAACACCCGCGCCAAATCTGTCATCCAGTATCTGATCGACAGTGGGGTGGATGAATCTAAGCTACAGGCTGTTTCCTTTGGTGAAAAACAGCCTATATCAACCAACAAAACCAAGTTGGGAAGAAGTGAAAACCGACGGGTTGATATTCTTTGAAACAATGCCGGTTCGTCCGGCATTTTTATCTTCAAGATGCGTGAGCGTTACAGACTAAGAAACCGGGAAAAACTCGGCTTCAATAATGTGCTTTTTATCGTTATCGGAATCTGAATACTCTTCTGAAATGAGCGCCAAAATGCTGTCGATAAATTTGTTTTTGTCATAGCCAATGGTAGAGAAACGATAACTGTCGGTACGTGAAAAAATCGTATTATCAAAACCAAAAATATTTTTGAGTTGGTGGTTTATCCCGTTGTTTTTAAAAAAATCCAAAGCGGCCATCGCCATTGAATCAGAGGTACAGAAAATCGCAGTATCGGTGAACGCATCAGCCGGCTGCAATTTGAAAAACTCACTGGCACTGGTATAGGAATAGTCACAGAACACCGTCCCTTTGACGTTGATATCGGCGTCTTCTGCATAGTCTTCATAATATTGAACACGACGGGCTTCATTGGGAGAGGACTGTCTGCCTCCGATGAGGAAGCACTGATTCAATCCGAGTTGCTTGGCTCGGGAGACAGCCGTTTTGATAGCTATGCTCTCATCTACAACAACGGACATACCATTTGCGCTGCTTTTGCCATTCAGCATCACGATGTTTTGAGTCAGGAATAGGGTAGTGGCAACTTCCGGTTCGATAAGGTCTGAAAAAATTAATGCCGCATCGACTCGATGGATGAACGAGTTATGCCTCATACCTTCGATGTCTTCTTTTGAATTCAGTCGAACAAAAAGCGTCTGTTTCCCCTGAGATTGAATGGCTTGAAGCAAATTATCAAACAGCGTCAGATCACTAAGGTCTGTTATGTGGTTAACAACGACCGCAATAAGCCCTGTTTCTTGATTTGTCAGACTCTTAGCAAAGGGGTTAGCGACATAACCCAGTGCATTGGCGGCTTCAATCACTTTTTGCTTTTTCATCTTGGAGACGGGGCGGTTTTTGCCGGACAACGCACGAGAGGCGACTGCCTTGGAGACGCCCGCAAGTTTTGCTACATCGTCAAGAGTGGGTAGATCATTTTTGCTTTGTGCTGCTTTCATCCCTTGTTCTCAACATATCCCAATTAAAAATAGAATTAATTTGTACTGACGTAACAATGCACAATGTCTTTTTTGTATTGCGAATGCTCAATCAAGTTATCATCTTTCTTTGAAAAACAAACCTGTATTCCTATCCAATGCATTCTATTGCATTTAGTTTAACTGATCATACTACGCATTAACTGGTAAATAATTGAAGCATATCCAATTATTCTGTATTGGCTACGTTTTATTAGGTCAATAAAGGGTAACTGAAGTACTAAATAATCAAAAAGCTATTTATGTGATCTGTGTTACGAAGATGTTTCTGGTTATGTGAATTTTAGTGACCAGTTAGTCATTAATCGCAAATTTAATTTGTCTTTATAACCGTTAAAATAAAAACTGAAATCGGTTTCACTTTTTGTGATTTCCTTGTCTTCATATGCAAATTCAGCGCATTGATTTGTTTAGATCAACATGATTAAGGAAGATTGTAATGATTATGAATAGAGTACTAGTGCCAATAACCGTTCTTGCTGCAACAATAGCGAGCCATGTTGCATATGCAAAAACTGAGATTATCTTCTCTCATTATCTGCCTAAAAACTACGTTGAAAAAATGGTCAGTAATTTCGAGAAGGAAAACCCTGATATTGATATTAATGTGGTTAGTTGCGGGTTTAGGGATTGCCACGACAAACTCTCTACTGCTTTGGCCGTAGGTGAGGGCGCAGCAGACGTGACAACCATCAGTACAATTAAATTAGGAACTTACGCTAACGCCGGTGGGCTTGCAAATTTATCAGATGCTCCTTACTCAATCACCAAACCGGTTGGGAATTTGATGAATCCATGATCACTTTATCGAAAGATAAAAACGGTGATATTTTTGGTGTGCCTTACGATACCGGACCGGTTGTCATGGTTTACCGAAAAGATCTCGTTGAGGCAGTGGGTGCGAATATTGAAGATGCTACAAAAGACTGGGATTCTTTCGTCGCTTTTGCACAAAAACTGAAAGATGAAACCGGTGCGTATATTCTGCCCGCAGCGACCAGTTTGATTAATCCCCTTGTTATGGGTACCAATAATGCGCCAGGGGAGCCTGTTTACCTGAAAAACGGTAAACCAAATCTGGACTCGGATGAAATCAAAACATTGGTAAAACTGGTTAAGTCTTTGTACGACCGTGAATTGGTTGCAGCGCTCGATGGCTCATCCAGAGACCAGAAGTTCATCAAACTGTTCAGACAAGGAAAACTGTTTGCGGATATTGATGGCCCGTGGGTTGAAGGTCGAATTGTACAAGAATATGACCCCGAAGGCGCGGAAAAAGGCTTGTGGCGCGTTGCTGGTATTCCAAACGAAACCAACGTAAACGCGGGTGGCACGGTATTCGCCATACCCGAGCAAGGCAAGCACAAAGCGGAAGCGTGGAAATTTGTGCAATATATGATGGATGATAAAAACGTACTTGATATCGCGAAAATTGCGGGAACACTGCCAGCCAGAACAGAAATATATAGTAATGCGTTTTTTGACACTCCAAGTGAAATCTTAGGCGGCCAGCTGTCTATGAAGTATTACACTGAAATTGTGAAAAACATTAAACCTTATGCTTCATCAGCGGTAGACAATATTGCGAATGATATTCTTAGCGATGCAATTGTGAAGATTATTGCGCAAGATGCTGATATTGATTCAACGCTGGAAGATGCGAACAAGTTATTGTCACGTAGAATGCGTACGTTGTAATTTGATATTAATGAAGAGGATAGTGGGGAATCCCATTATTCTCTTCACACCAAATACGGATAGCCTTTATGAAATGGTTTTCAAGGATGTTACATGATCACAGGGTAGCCTATATTTTATTAGCTCCCTTTATGATTTTGTATCTGACGTTTAATGTTTTTCCTGTAATTTTTTCTGCGTTTCTATCATTTAATACGTGGAATCCGGTTCGCGGTCTGTCTTCCATGCAATTTGTGGGATGGGAAAATTACTATTATGCGTTAACTGATGACATTTTTTGGTTATCCCTTTGGAATACAATTAAAATATCTCTCATATCCGGAATTTGTCAGCATGTTTTAGCCATTGCTCTGGCTTACTTTTTGTTGCATGTGATTAGGTTCGGTTCTGAATTTTTTAAGGCGGCAATTTTCCTGCCGTATATCACGTCAAGCGTGGCGGTGAGCTTGTTGTTTTCAATGTATTTTCTCCATTCGGTATCGTAAATGTGGGCTTCGAGTCACTAGGTCATATGCTTCATTTGCCCCAGTTTTTAGATGCCTTACCGGTGGATTTTTTCGATTCTGATTGGATAAGACTCACCATTGCAAATCAGGTTACCTGGAAATATACAGGCATCAACATGGTTATCTACATGACGGGTATGGCGGCGGTGTCTAAAGAACTCTATGAGGCGATTGACCTCGATGGAGCGAATAAATGGCAGAAATTCCGGTTTATTACCTTACCGCTTCTGGTTCCATATATTTTCTTCGCTACTCTCATGACAATTATCGGCAATATGCAAATATTCGAAGAACCAATGATGCTGACTCATGGCAGCGGTGGTGTTGCTAATTCAGGGATGACTGTTTCACTCTACCTCTACAAAATGGGGTGGGATTGGAGTGACATGGGAACTGCTTCTGCAATTGCGTGGATACTATTTATCATTATTTCTCTATTTAGCGCATTGTTTTTCCTCTTATTCGGCAAGAAAGGCATCAAAGGAGTAAGCGAATGAAAAATCTTTTACCCGTGTCTGCTTATTCTGACTCAAGCCAGGTCGATATGCAGACAAAAAAGAAATTTGATGTCGCTAAGCTTATTATTTATGTCTTTGTATCTATACTGGCGCTGATTTCAATATTCCCGTTCTTTTGGTCAGCACTGTTGGCAACGCAAGACATCTCTTCGATTATGGGGATGTCATTGAGCTTCGGCGATCAATTTTTTTACAACTACGAAAGCCTGGCCAAGGAAGTCCCGTTCAACAAAGCGATGTTTAACACCTTTGTTGTGACGACACTTTCTACGTTGAATGCAGTATTTGTTTCAGCTGCGGCTGGTTATGCCTTTGCCATTTATGACTTCAAAGGGAAGAACATTATCTTTTCAACACTGTTGCTAACGATGATGGTCCCGGCAGTAGTCAATTTGGTTCCATATTTCCTGATCATTAAGCAGCTAAACCTTATTAATACCCTGGCGGCGGTGTGGTTGCCTGCCGGAGTCAATATCTTTGGTGTGTTCTTAATCCGGCAATTTGTGGCATCGACCATGCCAAAAGAAGTGTTTGACAGTGCGCGGGTCGATGGCCTCAATGAGCTACAGATCTTCTTCCGGATTGGACTGCCAATGATGCGCTCCCCGTTGATGACAGTTGCAATAATGGTGGTCGTTGCTTCATGGAATAACTTTATGTTGCCGCTCATCGCGTTGCAGTCACCGGATAAGCAGATTATTACTCTGGTTTTGCGTTCTCTCAATGGCGCAACATCCACACCGTGGAACTTGGTGATGACCGGAAGTTTCCTTGCGATGTTGCCACTGCTTATTGCTTTCTTAATTTTTTCTAAACGTATGATGGAAAGCCTTACCGAAGGCGCGGTTAAGGGATAACAATGTTTTCAATTAGTTATAAATCGGATTGCCCATCATCGCAATCTGAGGTGTCTGTTCACCTGAAGTTTAGTGCTTCAGATGTTTCAGAATTAAAAAAGATTGAAGGGGAGAGCGGTGTTTGCTTTCAAAAGTCTTCGTATTCAGTACCAGATATACAGGATATTGCGTATGAGATTGCGAATAAACATCCATTTAAAAATCTCGAACTGATAATAGATGATTCTGTGTTGGCGTTATTTCCGACTCAGATATGGATTCAATGGCTAGGTTTTGGTTTCTCGTTAGCTGGATACAATTATCATCATTCACCCAGCTGGGAACTGAATCCAAAAATCAACAAGGTTGAAATCACAACCGACAATTTGGCACTAAAAAAAGCGCACTGTCGAGGCAAAGCATTGGCACGCGCTCAAGTCTATTCACGCGAATTAATGAACAAACCGGCAAATGTGATTTATCCGGAGACATTCATTTCTGCTGTTAAAGGAATGGATTTGTCGAATGTGAAAATTCACAGCCTGGCAGAAACCCAACTCAGCGAATTGGGATTTGGTGGATTGGTGGGGGTATCCCAGGGTAGCAAGCGTGAAGGGCATCTTTTAATACTGGATTACCATCTGACGGCGCGCAGGAAACCATCGTTATTGTAGGGAAAGGTGTCACGTTTGATTCCGGTGGGATAAGCATCAAGAACGCAAAATCCATGAGCATGATGAAATTTGATATGGGAGGTGCAGCCGCTGTCGTCGGAGCAATACATGCCATCTCTGAGTCTCACATGCCCGTTCGCGTAATTGGTTTGTGTGGTTTGGTCGAGAATATGCCGTCGGGTGATGCGTTGCGCCCAGGAGACGTTGTCACCATGCTTTCCGGTAAAAGTGTCGAGATTATTTCCACGGATGCGGAAGGGCGCATGGTGCTTGCGGATGTACTTCACTATGCGCAGCAAACCTATCAACCGGGGTATTTAATTGATATCGCCACGTTGACTGGCGGCGCCGGTATTGCCTTAGGCAAAGGTTATTCTGCATTAATGGGGACAGATAACGGCTTCAACAAATTAGCAAGAAAGGCCGGGTTGAATTGTGGAGAACCGGTTTGGCCGATGCCAATCGGAGGCTGGTTTGAAAACGCATTGGAAAGTGATTACGCAGATCTGCAACATGGCAGTGAAGACCCTCATGGCAGCCCATGTGTTGCAGCGACCTTCCTGAATCATTTTGTTCAAGACGACCAAAAATGGATTCATATAGATACCGCTGCAATGAGTCACAACATGCCCCACCGACGCATCTACTCAAAAGGGGCAACGGGATATGGCGCTCTGCTGCTTACGGAAATTTGTCAGTCGATTATTGATTCTCAGGAAGAGGGGTTGTTATGAGTTATGTTCAGCTCAAAAATCTTCGTAAAACCTATAAACAAAATAACTACGAAGCGATTAAGAATGCCACTGTGGACATCGAGAAGGGTGAATTTGTCATTCTCCTTGGCCCCTCCGGTTGTGGGAAATCGACCTTATTACGCATGGTTGCCGGGCTTGAAAAGATTACCGATGGCGACTTAATTATCGATCAACGTCGTGTGAACGATGAACTGCCAAAAGATCGCGATATTGCGATGGTGTTTCAGAGTTATGCGTTGTATCCGCACATGACGGTGTACGAAAACATGGCTCTGTCATTGCGCATCCGCAAGATGAACAAAGCGAGATTGACGAAACCGTCCGCAATATTGCAGCAATGCTGAATTTAACCAATTTCTTGCAATCGAAACCCGGGCAACTATCCGGTGGTCAACGACAGCGGGTGGCTTTGGGTCGTGCTATCGTCCGCCGACCCAAACTTTTTTATTTGACGAGCCGCTTTCAAATTTGGATGCGAAACTGCGCAGTAAAATGCGGCAGGAGATCTCAGCGCTCCACAAAGAGGTGAATGCAACCATATTGTATGTAACCCACGACCAGGTAGAAGCTATGACGATGGGTAACAAGGTGGTTGTGCTGGATCAAGGGGTTATCCAACAAATTGGCAGCCCAAAAGACTTGTACGAGAATCCGATCAATAAGTTTGTTGCCGGCTTTATTGGCTCACCGGTGATTAACTTTGTCGATGTCACTGTCGAGGTGGCTGACAACACAATCACTATACACTCGAAACCCGATTTTCTCCTTGAAATGCCGATATCGGCTTACCCGGAGCTAGCCGAATATGATGGTCAAAAAGTCTGCCTGGGTATTCGCCCGGAAGATCTGAAAATAGTGGATACCGACACCCAGCAGGGTTTTTCCGGTTCCTTTGATTTTGTCGAATATTTAGGTGCAGAGTGCAATATTTTGATGCGCCTCAGATCGGGTCAATCACTGATGCTGCGCACTCATAACAGCCAGAAAGCAGAAGGGGTGGTGAGAGTGCTTCCCAGTCTGGACAGACTGCATTTCTTCGATATCGACACAGAACAGCGCATATAATTCCAACAAGGCAGTAACATAATGATTCTCATAGCAAATTCGGAAGGTTTTCCTGGTGTTGATGTTTCAGCGCAGAAATTACATACCGGTGGAGATGGACTGCGTGCAATCGTCGAGGGAATAAAGTGCGTTGAGGCAGATCCGCGGGTTCGTACAGTGGGATATGGTGGTTGGCCAAATGTGCTCGGGGAGATGGAACTGGACGCCTCTGTCATGGACGGCAATACGCTGCGAACCGGCGCTATCGGTGCGCTGAAAGGGTACTCTCACCCGGTTGAAGTGGCTTATCGTGTTATGACGGATTTGAATCACGAAATTCTTGTTGGAGAAGGCGCAGGCATTTTTGCCGATGAGATTGGTGCCAGCCGGGGCGATAACCTGATTGAAGATTCAAAGCGTGTTTGGTGGGAAAAGCTTGAACAAGCGATGACCGACGAGGAAATACAGCAGTTTCCCAACGTGCCACTGGCTCCTTTGTCTAATAATGCAACTGACCCGGAACGTGTAAGAGACACCACCGTTTTTCTTTCTTTGGATCACAGTAAAAAAATCAGTGCGGCTACATCTACATCCGGTTGGGCTTGGAAGTATCCGGGGCGACTGGGAGACAGTCCGATCATCGGTGCTGGCTCTTACGCGGACAGCCGATACGGTGCCTGCGCTTGTACTCACACCGGCGAGATGAGTATTCGCTGCGTAACGTCCCACGCTGTTGTGATGTATTTAAAGATGGGCTGGTCTTTGGATGAAGCCGTGTATGAGGCAATAAAAGACCTGCAGTACCTCAAAGACGGATACACAGAAGGCGTGACGATTCACGCAATCGATAAACATAACAATCACAAAGTTGTGAGCTTAAATTGCCCCGGCCCCATAACGTACTGGATTTGGAAAGACGGTATGGCGAAGCCGGAAATGCGAGAGGCTGAGGTGATTTCGACTCGGTAATTGCTGTTGAACTGGATGGGCTACAAAAAATCAATCAGATTGGTTCGTCTTTTTGGTTGATTTTTGTCCTATTTTGACTGTTTTCTGGCGTCAATAAACTGGCCAAATAATTTATGTGAATGTTTTATATTTGTATTAAGAGACAAGGATATTAAAGAAAACTTTCAATGCTTTTTATTTGAATAATTGTGTTGACTGAAATTCATCATTCAGTAAATTCAGCAAGGTTAAGCGTAATCACTTTTAAAATGTATTTGTTAATAAATACAGATTTTAGCCTTCTGGAAAAATATGAAAATAAAACTAATTGCTGCAGTTATTACTGGTTTGCTCGCTGGTTGTAACGATGACTCTTCATATGTGCCCCCAACAGTGACAGAACCCTCAATTCCAACCAATCCAGATGTCTCTGGCCCCAACGTTGGGGAGGGAGAACTCCCGAATATCGGTGTCCCTGACCCAATCATTCCTGCGGCTCTATCTTTAGACGGACATATTAATTTTGGTGCTTCAGTAACCTGTAATGGTGAACCGGCTAATCAATTTAATGTTGAACAAAAAGGCGACGTTTCATGCTCGGTTAATGGAATGAATATCGCAACTTTTAGCGCTCCGTTTGATGCAGATTCCAATATTAAGCGTGTCGTTAATATAGAAACGTTGTTAATTAAAAATGCTGAAGAGTATAAAAACTCACCCAAATAAAGCAGAGAACGTACAAACTCTGATTAAAAATATGGGTGTCATTCAGGGAAAAACGGTTGAGTTAGAATTTGCCAACACCCGGATGAGCTGACTTTTGAAAACTACTTAACGTCAAGCCTTGATATGAAGCCTGATGATTTCAAGGTGCTGATCACTGAAAAGGTCAGTAATGATAATCAGGCTGACAAAGTACCTACTACCCATGTGCCAGACATCGAACCTGCGGTAACCCCAGGTGCGTCAAGCGATCTTAACCAGAGTTTTGTTTCCGCCAACGCTGAATCTGCGCTTGAGTACAAACCCACTGAGGTGATTTTAGCTACCGGAAAGCTGGTAGACAGCCAGGGCCGCCCGGTTAACGGCATTGCTATTTCAGTAAGAACAGTCGTGGAGTGACAGGCTTTAAGGACGGGCAACCTGCAGATGACGGCACCTTCGAGTTTTCGTGGGGGGATGTTGTAAGTTTTGGTATTGAAACCTTTGAGCTGGGCGAAGTGCGTGGCAACAAGAATGAATTCAAACTGACAGATCTCGGTGCAGGCAATGAAGGGATGAATGCCGAGAAGCTCGTTCTGCGCTACTCAGTTGATAACGGAACAACGTTGAGCCTGAAAGAAAAAGCGACGCAGGTTTTTGCCCAATACCCAAACGTGGTCAATGAAGCCATTTCTCTTTCATTGTCGAGTGAAAATACCTTGCTTGAAACCGGTGGTGGCCAAACGCAGGTTGTCCCCGGTGAATTTACTACTCAGTTTAAATATGGTTTAGCGGCTGAAATTGATCAGGCTATCGGCACATCAAATGAAGTTCAGTTTGCCTTTGTAATGCCACGAGAGGTTTCTGCGATTGATCCCGAATCCAGCCGGATCCAGGCTGATGTAAAGCGTCTGTGGGGTGCAACAAATGAGGCTGGGTGGGAGCCGGTTGAACGCTTCCATATCTTCCATGACAGCACTAACTTCTATGGCAGTACCGGTAGTGCCCGTGGGCAGGCTGCTGTAAATATTGCTAATACTGCTTTCCCGGTCATGATGGCGCGCAATGACAAAAACTACTGGATTGATTTCGGTAAGCCAAAAGCCTGGGATAAAAACGGCAACGCTTATATTACTGAAGCACCTTCGACAGTTGTTCCTGACAACGTAGGCGGCAACACCGCAACCTTTAACCTGCCGTTTATCAGCGTCGGAGAACTCGGTAAAGGCAAGGTGATGGTAATGGGCAATGCCCGTTACAACAGTGTGCTCGTCTGTCCTAACGGTTACAGCTGGAACGGCTGGGTTAACAGCAGTGACGGTGTCTGTGGTCAGGGAAATGACAGTGCTGATATGGGTAACTTTTTCAAAAACGTTATCCGTTACCTGACCAATAAAGAGCCGGGTACGATTTCTGTCGCTACCAACATTCCCAAGGTCTATTTCAAGCGCCATGGCCAGGTAATGGGGAGCTCAGCCGACTATGTGCTGGATAAGCATTTTGCGAATGATACCCAACAACTTTCTGATTTTTCAGGACTGGACCCTGCAAGTACCCCATTGGCAATCGTAAATGGCTTTGAGTATCGCGGAAATGTAGCCTGAACGGCCTTATGATTATCCAATGCGAGCTCACGCCGAGCATCCTAAACTGTCACAGCAAGATGTTACGGATCTTATCTTCTACGTTGAAAAGGGGGGTAGTGTACTGGTGATGGAGAGCATCATGGAGCAGGCTGACGCCGGTGAAATGACGCGACTCTTGGACAGCGCGGGTATCGCGTTCGGTATGGGCGGCTCGGTCGTTGCAAACGGAAACGGCCCTTCCGGTGGTTACCCTGACCGGGTGCGTAACCAGCGCCAGTACGGAATCTGGGTATTGGAACGTTATTCGGCTGTTGATGGTGGGGAAGGAGAAACACCGTCTTTACCTTACATCATTAATGAAGACGGCACAGTTGACTGGAAATATATTCTGGAAGGTAAGCCGGATGACCGGCCAGAGCTGGAAATGGCCAAATGGATTGAAAAGGATGCAGATGGCAATCCGGTGACGGACAAGGACGGCAACCCGGTTACTCATGTGGCCTTTATTGACGAAGCCCAATTCGCAATAAAGGACGATAGAGGAAATATTCTGGAAGATGGCGAAGGTAAACCGGTTCTGGATGTAAAAGCCCTCGAGAAAGAAAAGGCTCGGATTCTTGATGCATTTGTTAATTCACAAGGGGGGCGTGCCTATGGGCTCTGCACCAAACCGGACTTCCACTATGAAGTGAATTGCCTTGAGTACCGTCCGGGTAACGGCATTCCAGTTACCGGTGGCATGTTCGTACCTGCTTACACTGAGTTGAAGCTTGGTGAAGCCGAGGCGAAATCCATGGTAGCTGCGGCAAACCTGGGCACCAATATCGAGGCCCTTTACCAACACGAACGTTACTTCCGTACTAAAGGTAAGCAGGGCGAGCGCTTGAACAGCGTTGACCTGAAACGCATTTACCAGAATATGACCGTGTGGCTTTGGAACGATCTGGACTACCGCTATGAAGCCGGGGCAGATGATGAACTGGGCTTTAAGCGATTTACCCAGTTCCTGAACTGCTATACCAACGACCAGGCAGGAGGGAATACTTATTGCCCAGAGGAACTGAAGGATCAATTGGCTTCTCTGAATATGGTTTATCGTAATGATAAGTTCACAGATGCCGGGGTGATGAACCCAAGCTATCCTCTGAACTATATGGAAAAACCGCTGACCCGCCTGATGTTGGGGCGTTCGTTCTGGGATTTGGATATCAAGGTTGATATCCGCCAGTTCCCAGGTGAACCAACATCCGGTGCCGGTGGCGGTACAGTTACACTGGATATGAGCAACAAAACAACCGCATGGTTTGCAGGTAACCGCCAGTCAACAGGACAATGGGCACAGGCACATGTGCCGTTTACCGTATCAGTATCTGGTGAACAGAGCCCGGTTACCATTAGCGTTGCGCTGGCTGATGACCTGACTGGACGTGAAAAACATGAACTGGGCTTGCAGCGTCCACCGAGAATGACCAAGTCATTTGTGATTGGGGGCGGTAGACCAAGTACAGAAACGTTTACCGTACCTTATGGCGGCCTTGTCTATGCGCAGGGTGGTAACAGCGATAATGTCCAACTGACGTTCAGTGATACATTGGATGCACCTTTGTATATCAACGGCGAATGGAAAAACGACCTTAACGCCCCAGCGCCAATGGGGGAAGTGGTATCAGAAACCTTTGTCTTTACTGCGCCGAAAGCGAACTTGAAAGCGGAAGGGTATCAAGGCGGAATCTCGAAGTTTGCAAACGATCTGGACCGCTTCTCTGCTGACCTGAATGATTTCTATGCCCGTGACGAAGGTGTTGACGGTGGTGCAAACCGCAAGGCTACCGGTTCAACAAACCCAAACAGCAGACATCACTTTGTCAACGATGTGGCAATCAGTATTGGTGCAGCCCACTCCGGTTACCCTGTAATGAATGCAAGCTTCAATGCACAGAGTAACCAGCTCAATACTAATCCGCTGAACAGTTGCTGTTGTGGCATGAGGTAGGCCACAATGCCGCCGAGGCTCCGTTCAACGTTGACGGCGCGACGGAAGTGGTGAACAACCTGTTGGCGCTCTATATGCAGGATGTTCACCACGGCAAGATGTCCCGTGTTGAGCAGGATATCCGTATTGCACCGGAATTCGTCAAAGCTGAAGCGGGTCATGCCTGGGGAGCTGGCGGGGCGGGGGAACGTCTGGTCATGTTCGCCCAGCTGAAAGAGTGGGCGGAAACTGAGTTTGATATCGGACATTGGTATACGAACGATATCCCTGCTTACTACTCTGAGGTTGAAGGCGTGAAAGGCTGGAACCTGTTTAAGATGATGCACCGTCTTAGTCGTAATGATAACGACGGCCAGTTCATACTTAAGGGAGATAACCAGTGCCGGGCAACCGGGTTGGGTAAAAGTGATATGTTGATGCTGTGTGCATCCTACGCTTCCCAGACTGACTTGTCTGAGTTCTTCCAGGTATGGAACCCTGCACGAAAGCTACGTATATCCGGGAGATCCGGTGCCGCACTATGAAGGTGGCATTACTGCTGAGGGTTTAGATCGCGTTAAAGTACTTAACCTGCCGAAGCCAACCCGAAACCCTCTGACGATAAACAGCATTACTGTCAGATAATAAGTTTCCATCGAACTTGATTCTGGAGAGAGCCCGCGAGGCTCTCTTTTTTTTGTTTTTATCTGTTGACCTGTCTATTGCTTTATAGTTTAGAGTGCACATCTCATTGGCTGAATCAGCCACAAAGGAAAACTATGTACCGAATTTCTGAATTGGCAGATCGTGTCAGGCTGTCCCGGACGGCTCTGCTGTATTACGAAAAACTGGGCCTTATTGAGGGGCAGCGGCTGGATAACGGGTACAGAACCTATGGTGAGCGTGATGTCCAACGTGTGAAGTTGATTCAACAGCTTCAGGCCGGTGGGTTAACGCTCAAAGAATGCCTAGCCTGTCTGGATGCCAAAGTAGACCGTTCGTTGCTTCTTAACAGATTAGGGCAGTTGGATGAAGAGATTGCCAGAAAGCAGCAGGCGAGGGAGTTGCTGGCTGCATTGTTAGGTAAGTCCGGGCTGAGAGACTGGCACGAATCACTTGATAAAGTTGCCCCGGATGCGCACCTGGAATGGTTGATTCGGCAAGGCTTTGACGAAAAGCAGGCTTTGCATTTGAAATGGTTGTCAAAAGACATGAATACGCACGAACAGTATATGGCCGATTTTATGCGGGTGTTCAATGACCTGGAACGCTGGGGGCCGGGTTCTGAAGACGAAACACTGAAAGCATTGGAAGCCGTTCCTTTCAAGCCAAAACGTATTCTGGAAATTGGGTGCGGTAATGGTATTGCAACCAGTGTATTGGCCGAACATACCGAAGCTGATATTACCGCCGTTGATACGGAGCAACCGGCGCTGGACAGGCTCTCGCAAAAGGCGTCGAAATTGGGCTTTGGTGAGCGTATCAACCCCGTCAATGCCTGCATGACGGATCTGCCATTTGAAGCTGACAGCTTCGATGTTGTCTGGGCCGAGGGTTGTGCTTACATCATGGGGATCGCCAATGCGTTTGAAAGCTGGTGCAAGCTACTCTCCAAAGGTGGCGTTTTGGTTCTCAGTGATATGGTTTGGTTGTCTGAAAAACCGAATGATGAGGCCAAAGCGTTCTTCGAACGGGAATACCCGGATATGACGTCGGTTGCCAAACGGCTGGAACAAGCAAATTCCGCCGGCTATGAGGTCGTAGAGCATTTTTCTCTGAGCCACGACGCTTGGGATGCTTACTACAAGCCACTGGAAGAAAAAGTGGAAGCACTTAAACCGGAACTGACGCAATCAACGGCTATTTCCGATTTGGAAACTGAACTGAATGTTTATCACAAGCACCTTGGAGATTTTGGCTACCAGGTGTTCGTGCTGAAGAAAATCTGACTTAAAATGAAAAAGACAAAATCAATGAAACTGAAAACGTACCATCCTGACCAAATTGAAGAGATCAAAGCTCTGTTTACCAAAACTTTTTCTGACTCAGAAGGGGAAGCGGAAGGCGCGGTAATCGGCGAGTTGGCTAATGAACTGCTGACTACCACTAACAGCAAAGACCTGCGCGGATTTGTGGCAATGGAAGAAAAGAAGATTATCGGCAGTATTCTGTTTACCACATTGACCTTTGAAAACGGCCCGTCTGCATTTTTGCTTTCTCCGGTTGCCGTCCATACCGACTATCAGAAACAGGGTATCGGCCAGAAACTGATTCGATTCGGATTGCAGGCGCTCAAGGAAGAAGGTGTAGAGTTGGCGTTCACCTATGGCGATCCTGATTACTACTCGCGTGTTGGCTTCCAACAGATATCAGAAGATGTAGCAAAAGCACCTTTGGTTCTTTCATATCCGCATGGTTGGTTGTACCAGTCGTTAAGCGGTGCAGAAATTACTGCAATTCCTGGTGAGTCGTACTGCGTTTCTGCGTTGAACAAGCAGGCGTACTGGTAATCTGCTGCCAGTCTTGATCGGTTTGGTTTTAATAAAGCGGGGAGTTTCCCCGCTTATGGCTGTTGTTTCCATGAGCGTCGATTTTGTTGTCCGAGAGCACCCTACCTCCAAAAATCCTTTTTCTGTCGGAAACACCCTTAGTGACTATGTTGATACTTCCTCAGTTTCTTTGGGTGCGTGTCCTTGTAGCACCCTTGTTAGCCGCTCATTCCAAAAGGTTATTGCTTACTCAACAGGAAGTTACGTAAATCTCTCTCAGCACGCATAACAAAAAGAATAAACACTTTGTCACCGTCTTGCTTATAGAAAACACGACATGGATTAACGACCACTTCACGATAATTTAAATGTTCTAGTTCGGGTGGAATACGACCTGGTTCTGGGAAAGTTTGTAGACGTTCGACATTGGAGAAGATCGTTTGCACTAATTGCTTTGCAGCCACGATATTTTCAAGTGCGACATATTCAGCGATATCGTTGAGGTCAGATAACGCTGGCTCAGTCCAGATTATTTCAGCCATTTTGACATTTTGTCCTTGGCTTCATCATGACTTACCACTTTACCGTCAGCTAGTGCGCGTTCACCTCGTGCAATACCCTCAAGAATAGCCAAACGATTTTGCATAAACTCGTAATCATCAACATCAACTAGATACGCGGATGGCTTACCATGTTCGGTAATTAACACTGGCTCTTTGGTGTCGTGGAGATCGGCGAGGATCTTGGTTGCTTGACGTTTAAGTGATGTAACGAGTTCTACTTTCATGAGAGCGGCTCCAAAGGAATA
Source organism: Photobacterium sp. JCM 19050 (assembly GCA_001310455.1). GTDB lineage: Bacteria > Pseudomonadota > Gammaproteobacteria > Enterobacterales > Vibrionaceae > Parasalinivibrio. Next base: position 23,060 of record BAXG01000014.1, on the reverse strand, counting down.
CTAAAGTGATACTATTCTATCACTTTGAGTATAGCAAGTCGGTTGATGGCTAACGCCAAAGCAAGGTGTGAACAACGCCGACACCTTACCTAAAGTATTGTGCCATAAATGGATTTATCGAATCGGATTTATCGGCGATTTATCGGGACATACACCCTAGCATCAAAACGGAAATGGATTGTTCTACACCCCAGTGATTGAAACCAAAATTGGATTGAACTGAATTGGTTGAAGCCTGAATGCTCTCTCATTTTAAATGCGAAAAAGTATTTTTACTGCACAGTGTTTTTGGGACGGTTGGCTTCATATACGGACTTTCTTCACCCGCCAGCCGAGCAGAAATTCTTTGTATTGGCAGCTTAAGGCATCATGCGGCCAGTCTTCGGCCTCGAATCCGTTTTCGGTTTAAAGATGAAAGGGCTTCTGAAATTGCTTCTCGGCTGCCGATAAGCTGGCTGTCTTGCCGCTCCAGAGTTGCCGTCACCAACAGCCATTCTTTGGTGTCCAGACCGACTCGAGCCAAAATATCGGGCACATTTGCTGATATGAAGGATTTGTCTTCTCGCCATTGCCGGCTAGTCCAATCGACCAGTTCCAAATATTCAAGCAGTTTAAATGGGATCCCGTTGGTGACGCGATTACCTGGATTGCCAGTAAATGGATGTAAACCCGTGGATTTATCGGGACATACACCCTAGTGATTGAAACCAAATTGGATTGAACTGCATTGGTTGAAGCCTGAATACTCTCTCATTTTAAATGCGAACAAGTATTTTTACTGCACAGTGTATTTTTTAAGGATTGGCTTCATTTACGGACTTTCTTCGTCCGCCAGCCGGGCAGAATTTTTTTTGTATTGGCAGCTTAAGGCATCATGCGGCCAGTCTTCGACCACGAATCCGTTTTCGGTTTAAAGATGAAAGGGCTTCTGAAATTGCTTCTCGGCTGCCGATAAGCTGGCTGTCTTGCCGCTCCAGAGTTGCCGTCACCAACAGCCATTCTTTGGTGTCCAGACCGACTCGAGCCAAAATATCGGTCACATTTGCTGATATGAAGGATTTTTCTTCTCGCCATTGCCGGCTAGTCCAATCGACCAGTTCCAAATAATCAAGCAGTTTAAATGGGATCCCGTTGGTGACGCGATTACCTGGATTGCCAGTAAATGGATGTAACCCGAGGGTTGCTGTTGTTTTGCTTTCAATGCATTGATACGTCGTCTGACGGATGTATGAGGTGAGGTTTCCGGTGTTTTAGCTGTGCCCGCTCTGACCGGGTTCAAATCCACATAGGCCATGGCAGCGGCAAGTGCTTTTTCATCGAGTAGTGCCTGGCTTTTGAACCGTCCCTCCCAGAAATGGCCGGTGCAGTTGTCTTCTTTATTAGCCTGTTTGGCGATATCACTGTTAAGCAATTTCATAAACTCACTGAGCTGTATAGTCTTTTGCGCCATTGTTCGACAGTTTCGTCGAGAACATCATTTGAGACTCACCGAGTTGTTCGCCATTGAGATAGCGTTCAATAATCATTGGCAGCGTTTTATGACAGGATTGCCAGCGTTCAATGACTTCGTCCCGGCTCCAACTCAGCGCCTTGGCTTTATCGATATGGCAAACTAAATGGTAGTGGTTGCTCATCACAGCATATGCACAGATATTGATGGCAAAAGACGCCGAGAGTTGAAGAAGTCTTTCTTCCACCCAAGCTTTCCTGTGTTCATAGGTTTTGCCTGTATATTCATCTGTTCCACAAAGAAACGCGCGTCTAACACAGCGTGAGACACAGTGATAATAAGGTGTGGCTTCAAGGCTGATTTGATATTTACGGGCAACGGTCATGGCGATAGGTATTCACTGAATCAATGCAATGAGCCTAACTGATTTCCTGGATACCGTAATGTCGGTCTGGTTATTTTTCGAGCTAGAACAACAGACATTGAAAATGAGGGATTTCTCAGTTGCTAAGGGTGTGTGTCCTTGTAGTACTTAGGGATTTCTCAGTTGCTAAGGGTGTGTGTCCTTGTAGCTCCTGTTGTAGCTCCTAAACCAACGCATAGTAAAAATGCCACGCGTTGCGAATCACTCTTAAGCAACTTGTCATATCGCTTAGTTGAGGCTAAAATGACCAACAAAAAGACCACTTAAGAGACCGATTATATGACCACTAGAATTTTAGCCGATGTTGCTGCAAGCATTACTGAGTTGAAAGCTAACCCTATGAAAGTTGCAACTAGTGCTTACGGCGAACCTGTTGCTGTATTAAACCGAAATGAGCCAGCATTTTATTGCGTACCTGCCGAAGCGTACGAAGTGATGATGGACAGGCTCGAAGATCTTGAACTACTAGTTATCGCTAAAGAGCGTGAATCTGAAGAGAGCATTTCGGTAAATATTGATGACCTATAAACTCGACTTTAAAAAGAGCGCACTCAAAGAGTGGAAAAAACTTGGCTCTACTCTGCAACAACAATTTAAGAAAAAGCTAATCGAGCGCTTAGATAACCCACATGTTCCGGCTTCAAAACTTTCTGGAGCTGACAACATGTATAAAATTAAGTTGCGTCAATCGGGCTACCGTCTCGTCTACAAAGTTGAAGACGATGTCATCATTGTAACCGTCTTAGCAGTCGGAAAACGCGAACGTAGCGATGTATACCGTAAAGCCATGAAAAGGCAAGATGATTGATTGCGGTATAACAATTTAATAGAAAGCACCGCGTCCGTTTTTCTGCTGAAATCTTGCTGTATGGTTTCGTGACACGGACTCTTTTCTTGTGTGCCTTATCTAATGTAATCAATATGATACAGCAGGAAACGAATAGTGAGCAATCCTGTTTCCGTACAGTCGTCTATTAGCCCAATCGACCCACTTCCCACTTTCCTTCACCCTCTCTTAAAACTCATCCAGTAGCCTGACGTGACTGCATCCTAAAGTTCATGGTGCAGGTTTCTAAATGGCTGCCGTGTCGGCGGTCTGTGTGCTTTTCATGTGTTATCCCAACAACAAAAGGAATCTCTAATGAAGGTACTCAAAATGGGTTTGGTGCTGGCGCTCAGTGTACTGGCATTGGTGGGGTGTAAAGACGGCAGGGTGAAAATGGCCTCGTTCAACCTCTCGTTTGACCGCTCTACGTTCGAGCAGTTGGCTGATGAAATGCAGACCCCGCCGGGTAAGCAGAAAAAACTGGTGCGGGCGTATATCGATGATAGAGATGCCATGACCCCGGAAGACCGGACTAAAGCGGAAAAGATCATCCAAATTCGCAATGTGGCGGCGATTATCCAGGCTAACCGGCCGGATGTGATCATGATGGGTGAGTTTAACAATGACGGTACAGGTAAAAATCTGAGCGCATTAAAGGGCTTCAAGAAGCACTATCTGGCACACGGCCAGAGCCTGAACAGCATTGACGGCGGTGATAAATTGAAGCCTATCCATTTTCCCTACATCGAAAGCTTTCCGACAAATACCGGCCTGAACAGCGGGCTGGATCTGGATAACGACGGGCTGACAGGCCAGCTTCCGGGTGATGCATGGGGATTTGGTTTCTATCATGGGCAATATGCCTTTGCGGTGATGTCCAAACATAAAATCCTCAAAAAGAAGGTTCGCACGTTCCAGACCTTCAAGTGGAAAGACCTGCCAACGGCTGAAATCCCGACTATCACCAATTGCAATGACCCGCGCTATCCGATCCCTGATGGCTTGAACTGCGGAGACAACTGGTATACCGATGACGAATGGAATCAGGTAAGACTTTCATCAAAAAACCATGCAGATGTCCCTGTTGTGATTGATACATTCTGGGGAAAGCGCACCGTGCATCTGCTTCTTTCACACCCGACACCGCCGGTCTTCGATACGGTGACGCAAAATAATAAACTGCGGAACCGGGATGAAATTCAGTTCTGGATTGATTACATACAGGGTGCGGATTACTTCTATGACGACAAGGGTAAAACCGGCGGGCTGAAACCCGGCGCCAATTTCGTGGTGATGGGGGATTTGAATGCCGATCCGCTTGAAGGGGATGGTTTCCGTGACACTATCGCGAATCTGCTGACCTTACCGGAAGTGAATACGGCATCGACAGTGGGTGGACTTGTTCCGGTCAGCAGTGGTGCGCTCGAAGAGGGTTTTGCCGGGCAGTATCCGGAGCGTGCGACCAGCACATTCGGACTTCGGGTAGACCACGTTATCCCATCTGAGGACATACATGTCACTGCTTCCGGCGTCTATTGGCCGGCAACCGGTGAGCTGGGCCGTCTGCTGATGAATGATGACCGGGTCGGGCAGTTTGGCGACGGAAAAGATATCTCATCTGATCACCGACTTGTCTGGAATGAAATGTACGTTGAGTAGTGCTGAAAACAAAAAAAGCCCACCAAAACGTTGGTGGGCAAAACTTTTTAAGGGTATGAGTTGGGCGTGTCACCGGGTTTTACACCGGCCACACCCTCGGGGGAACATGGAGGAACTCGCTAACTTCTTTGCTTGCTGTTAAATACCGGTTTCTTTGTGCAGACGCTGACAGGCTTCACCGCTGCTGTGGAATAGGTGACAGCGATACGCCGGAATACCCACAGGGAATGTGGTGCCAGAGTCGATATCCAGCGTATCCGGACGGCGGTAGATAAAATCAGCATCCACATCTTTCAACTTCAGGTAAACCTGAGTTTCATAACCCAGCTTTTCTACGACCTGAACGTCACCATCGACAAAGGCATCGCCTTCTTCTTTCGCAACAAGGTGCTCAGGACGGATACCCAGTGACATACGAGCGCCTTTTTCAACGGTTGTTCCGTCTACAGGCAGCCACATGGTCTGGCCATTTGCCAGTTGTACCATTACGCGTTCTTTTTCGACGTCTTCAACCTGTACGCTCATAAAGTTCATTTTCGGAGAACCGATAAATCCGGCCACGAAACGGTTCTTCGGATAATGATACAGTTCGAGCGGTTTGCCGACCTGGGAAACAAAACCTTTGTCCAGAACAACAATCTTCTGGGCCATGGTCATGGCTTCAACCTGGTCGTGGGTAACATAAATCATGGTGCAGCCAAGTTGCTTGTGCAGTTTGGCAATTTCGATACGCATCTGGACACGCAGAGCAGCATCCAGGTTGGAAAGTGGTTCATCCAGCAGGAACACATTGGGTTGTGAAACCAGTGTACGGCCAATCGCAACACGCTGGCGCTGACCACCGGACAGGGCTTTAGGCTTGCGCTCGAGCAGGTGGCCGAGTTGCAGGATGTTGGCGGCGTTCTCTACGCGGCGTTTTACTTCTGCTTTGTCAGCCTTGGCAAGCTTGAGGCCGAATGACATGTTGTCATAAAGGTTCAAGTGAGGGTAAAGGGCATAGGATTGGAACACCATTCCCACTCCGCGCTCTGATGGCGGCACTTCATTCATGCGTTCGCCACCGATGTACAGGTCACCGGAAGTAATATCTTCAAGGCCCGCAATGCAGCGCAGCAGGGTGGATTTACCACAGCCCGACGGACCAACAAACACCACAAATTCACCTTCTGCGATATCCAGGTCAACGTCCTTGGATATCAGGTTGTCACCGTAGGCTTTACAGACGTTTCGTAAGGTTACGCTCGCCATTGCGTTCTTTCCTCTAAGTTGTTATTGCCGGCTGTCACTTGTCGCGGGCAACCGGCCTGTATTCTTTCCTGAAAAGAGCTGACTCTTTCCGCAGTGGTCATGTTGCCATTCTGCTTAATCGTGCTGGCTGGAACATCCTCCTTACTAAGGGGATTAGTGGGGGATGAGGGGGATGAGTGCACCCGTCACACTTTTGAACTAACCAGGCTGATGTCGAATTTTATTGGCATTACCATGTGCGACGCATCACATCATATGCACATTTTGTGATCTGGGTAACGCATCGTGCGAGAGCTGGATCAAGTTTTTCACCTGAGGTAGTCGGGGGCGTAGTCCAAAGGATGATCTCATTCCCTTTGGGCTGCGGGAAGATGACGCTGTTACTTCAGGTTTGACAGGTCGAACAATCGCCGACCTGGATTCGATAACAATCAGAAAGGACGTTAAAGATGAAGAAAGTTCTCACCAGTGTTGCACTTTGTACCTTAGCAGCGCTTGCATCAGCCAACGCCACCGCGGCCATCGAGGAAGGCCAGCTCACCATCTGGATTAACGGTGACAAAGGTTACAACGGTCTGGCGGAACTGGGTAAAAAGTTCGAAGAAGAAATGGGTGTACCGGTTACTGTTGCATTCCCGGATGACCTGGCAAACAAATTCGCTCAGGTCGCAGCTGCCGGTGACGGCCCGGATATTGTTTTCTGGGCACACGACCGTTTTGGTGGTTACGCACAGGCAGGCCTGCTGGCTGAAATCAAACCTTCTGCTGAACTGAAAGACAAAGTTGTCGATTTCGCCTGGGATGCCGTGAAATATGACGGTAAATACGTAGGTTACCCGGTTGCGGTAGAAGCACTCTCTCTCATTTACAACAAAGATCTGGTGCCAAATCCGCCTAAGAACTGGGAAGACGTTGAAGGTATCGACAAAGAACTGAAGAAGCAGGGCAAGCGCGCCATCATGTGGAACCTGCGCGAACCGTACTTCACCTGGCCGGTACTGACTGCGGACGGCGGTTATGCGTTCAAGTTCGACGGTCAGAAATACGATGCAAAAGACATCGGTATTAACAACGACGGCGCCCGCCGTGCCATGAACTTTGTAAAAAGTCTGGTAGACAAAGACGTTATCTCTCCGGATATGGACTACAGCATCTCTGAATCTGAGTTCAACAAGGGCAACGTGGCAATGACCATCAACGGTCCTTGGTCCTGGAGCAACATCGACAAGTCTGGCATCAACTATGGCGTTGCGGTTCTGCCTGAACTGAACGGTAACCCATCCAAGCCATTCGTTGGCATCCTGACCGCCGGTATCAGCTCTGCATCTCCAAATCGTGACCTGGCTGTTGAGTTCATCGAAAACTACCTGATGACTGACGAAGGCCTGCAAATGGTTGATAACGACAAACCACTTGGTGCTGTTGCCCTGAAGTCCTTCCAGGAGAAGCTGGAAAAAGACAGCCGTATCGCTGCAACAATGGAAAATGCAGAGAAGGGTGAAATCATGCCGAACATCGCAGCAATGCAGGCGTTCTGGTATGCCGAAGGTAACGCTATCCAAAACGTGGTTGACGGCCGTCAGTCAGTGAACGATGCGCTGGATGCTGCTGCCAAGCAAATGCTGAAGTAATTCACACCCACAGTGGGGAGGGGTATGCCTTCCCCGCTGTTTTACCACTTGCCGAACATATTGCCGTCCGTATTGGATTCTGAAAGTAAGGAGCTGGTATGCAGCCAGTGCATGACGCGGGTCTCCTTGAGCCGCAACCAGAAAAAAAGATCTCTCAACATCGCAAGTACATTAAGTGGACCATCCTTTCACTGATTACTGCGGTTAACGGCTACGCACCATCCTTATGTATGCCCAGGGCGAAATTGCCTTCGCGCTGCTGACTGTATTCCTGACAGCCCTGGCCGTTTTTATTTTTGGTAGCAACAAAACCTATCCACACCGCTACATCTATCCGGGTATTGCCGGTATGGTGATTTTTGTGGTGTTCCCTTTGCTTTATACCGTGGGCCTGGCGTTCACCAACTACAGTGCATCGAACCAGCTCACCATTGAGCGCGCCCAGTCGGTGCTGCTGAGCCGGACTTTCCAGTCTGGTGCGTCATACGGCTTTGACCTTTATGAGTCAACTGACGGTTACCGCATTATCATCAAAGACAACGGTACGCTGTTGGAAACCGGTGCATTTGCACTGACTAACCCACCGGTGGCCCCAATGGACCTGAACGTGGTTTCTGCGCCGGAAGGCAAGAAAACACCAATCAAGACCATTGTGAAAAACCGCGGCGAACTCTCCAAGCTGCTGCTCGAAATGCCTAACGGCGAAGAAATCCGCATGAGCGGCCTGCGTAAGTTTGCAGCGGAAGGCCCGCTTTATACCATGCAGCAAGACGGCTCAACGCTTTACAACAACCGTGAAGAAGCGTTCTACAAGCCGAACATGGAAACCGGTTATTACCAGAAAGTGGATGCGGAAAACCAGTTTGTCGGCAAACCTGTCTCGCCGGGTTTTGTGGTTGGCGTGGGCATGGACAACTTCCACCGCGTATTGACTGACGACGGCATCAAAGAACCTTTCATCGGCATCTTTATCTGGACCGTGGTCTTCGCGTTCCTGGCCGTATTCCTGACGCTGGCTGTCGGTATGATTCTGGCATGTGTTGTCCAGTGGGAACCACTGCAAGGACAGGGCATCTACCGTGTTCTTCTGATACTGCCGTACGCTGTACCGTCGTTTATCTCCATCCTGATATTCAAAGGTTTGTTCAACCAGAGTTTCGGTGAAATCAACATGTTCCTGGAAGCCATGTTCGGTATTAAGCCGGCCTGGTTCTCGGATCCTGTGATGGCGCGAATGATGGTGGTAATTGTAAACACCTGGCTTGGTTTCCCATACATGATGATTCTGTGCATGGGCCTTCTGAAGTCTATCCCTGAAGATCTGTATGAAGCTTCTGCAATCGACGGTGCCGGCCCAATCCAGAATTTCTTCAACATTACTCTGCCAATGATGATGAAGCCGCTGACGCCACTGCTGATTGCCAGCTTCGCCTTCAACTTCAACAACTTCGTGATGATTCAGTTGCTGACATCCGGTGGCCCGAACATGGTGAATACCTCCGAGCCTGCCGGTTATACCGACTTGCTGGTGAGCTACACCTACCGTATCGCCTTTGAGGGTGGTGGTGGCCAGGACTTCGGCCTTGCCGGTGCGATTGCGACCCTTATCTTCCTGATGGTGGGTGGTATGGCACTGTTGAACCTGAAATTTACCAAGCTGTCGCAAGATTAAGGAGTGCCCGCGATGCCAATGGTACAACCGAAATCCCTGAAATACCGCGTATGGGCGACCCATGCCGTACTGTGGGTCTTCCTGGCAATGATTCTGTTCCCATTGCTGATGATTATTGCCATCTCCCTGCGTGAGGGTAACTTTGCAAGCGGTGAGCTGATTCCGTCAAACCCGACGCTGGATCACTGGCGATTGGCGCTGGGCTTCCCGGTTCACAATGCTGACGGTTCAATCACGCCTCCGCCGTTCCCGGTTATGTTGTGGCTGTGGAACACCGTGAAAATTGCCGGTATTACCTCGCTGATTATTGTGGCGATGTCTACCACCAGTGCTTACGCGTTTGCCCGTATGCGCTTCCCGGGTAAGAGCACCATCCTGAAAGCGATGATGATTTTCCAGATGTTCCCGGCTGTGCTGGCTCTGGTTGCACTTTACGCTCTGTTTGACCGCCTTGGACAGTACATTCCGTTCCTTGGCCTGAACACGCACGGCGGCCTTATCTTCGCTTACCTCGGCGGTATTGCGATGCACGTCTGGACCATCAAGGGCTACTTCGAAACCATCGATCCGTCCCTTGAAGAAGCGGCGGCGCTGGATGGTGCAACACCGTGGCAGGCATTCCGTCTGGTACTGCTGCCTCTGTCTGTGCCAATCCTGGCAGTGGTGTTTATCCTGTCGTTTATCGGCGTGGTAGCAGAAGTGCCGGTTGCTTCTTTGCTGCTGACGGATGTAGACAGCTACACCCTGGCGGTGGGTATGCAGCAATACCTTTACCCTCAGAACTACCTGTGGGGTGACTTTGCAGCAGCGGCCGTTCTTTCCGCGCTGCCTATCACCATCGTCTTCCTGCTTGCCCAGAAGTTCCTGGTCGGCGGCCTGACCTCAGGCGGTGTAAAAGGTTAACCTTCCGATAAAAGTCCGGGAAATATTCCGGACTTTTTCTATTCAACACGCACTTCTGATTAAACAAAAATGAATAATAAAACTTGCGAAAAACCGATATATACCTTGATGTCGGAAAACCTTATCGAATCTGAATCAGATAAAAGTATTAAATTTATTTATTCTTCCCAAACAGAAGAAACGCTTTCAGATTATTTTCCTCTGGTGCTTTTTAAACAAAAACACCAAGAGAATGCACAAATCATGGGTGACGGCTTTCAAATGCTCTGTCAGACGGCGGGGACAATAAGCCAGCCAAAAGACATTGGCCGTTGCCCGGATAATAATGACAGTTACCGAATTTATGGAGCGGGTGATAAAAAGCGTTTTTATAATTACCTGGTCATTGAAGAACCGAATGGCGATCTAAAGACATTCACCCTTTATGGCTTCACGTCCTGCCACCGCTTTGCCGGATTTTTTGAGTTCCATGATGGACAAGTCATGGCGGTGATTGATGGTGAGAGCATCCCACTGACTATCGGCAAGCACTCCCTTGAATCCCTGACGGTTCTCAAGCTGATACGCTGGAAGCGGTATATGGCCAATTCGCTGAAGAGATTGCAAAAAATCACCCGGCGAGAAAACAGGTTTCTGCTGCGTCCCTGTGTTGGTGTTCATGGTATGCCTACTATGCGGGAGTTTCTGCAGCGGACATCGCCGGAAACGTCAGCGAGATGACCGGTGATTTGGGGGACATCGAATGGGTGCTGCTGGATGACGGGTACCAGGCATTTATGGGCGATTGGCTGACACCGTCTGAGCGTTTTGAAGGCGGCGTAAAAGCGGTAATTGATGACATTAAAGCCCGGGGTAAGAAACCGGCGATCTGGATGGCTCCGTTTATTGCACAGCCGGAATCGGCAGTGTTCCGTGAGCATCCGGAATGGTTTGTTAAAGTGGCCGATGGCGAAGCACTTAAAGCCGAAGATGTCACCTATGGCGGATGGCGCTGCCTGCCGTGGCTGATGCTGGACACCAGCCAAAAGGAAGTTCGGGCTCATCTGACACATGTTGTGAAAACCATGCGTGAAGAGTGGGGTGTTGAACTGTTTAAGCTGGACGCCAACTACTGGGGGGCGCTGAAGGGTATCCGGGCTGACAGGCAGATCACCGGGATTGAGCTTACCGCCTTGGTATGGAAGCGATAGCAAAAGGCGCAGGCGATGCATGGCTGCTGGGTTGCAATGCGCCGATGTGGCCTTCACTGGGCTGGTGGATGCCATGCGTGTTTCGGATGATGTTGAGCGTAACCCGCACCGGTTCAGCCAGATTGCCCGAGAGAGTTTTACCGCAGTTGGCAACACCAACGGCTTTGGCATATCGACCCGGACTGCGTTACGCTGGTCAATATTCCGGATCAGGAAACCGATCAAACCAGTTACCACTACCACCGTGATGTTATTGCGGCAGTAGGGGGCTTGTTGCTATCCGGTGACCCGTTGGAGCAAGTATCCGGTGAATCCCGAAAGACCCTCACTACGCTGATTAAAAGAAGCCAAAAGACATCAGCACCTGTCGTCTTTGATGACATCGGCCTGAACTACGGCAATGTACCCCTTGGCAATGGCGAAATATTGCATGGCGCGTTTACGTATTTGGAAAACGGTTGGGTGCCAGTGTCGGTGGAAATGAAATCGGATGTTGAATGCGATTGGTTTGATTTCTGGAGTGGTCAAAAACTTAATACATTCCCAACTAAAATATATGAACTCAATCTGTCTGAAAATAAAATGAGTGCATTAATTATTTCAAAATAGTTACTGGAATAAATAATCATCAAAGGCGCTATCTGTTTAAATAAAACAGATGGCGTCTTTTTCGTTTATTTAAATCAGGCTCGAAGGAATAAATATTTTGATTCTGACTGGCTGTCACATTCTGCGTAAAGCAAAGAAAGATTAAATCTGTAAAAATCCATTGGAATTAAATCGTCAGGTTGTCTGGGATATTCCGCGCAACTTTTGTCCTTAATATAAAAAACCAATTTAAGGTCACGCTATGCATTCATTTAAACGTTCAAAATTGGCTGCTGCCATTGCCGTGCTTTCTTCCCTTGCATTATCCGGCTGTGGTTCTTCGTCTAACCCCAATAAACCTTTCGAAGGGGAATTACCCGATCCGGGCCATGTCAGAGTCTATCTCAACATGGTTGCTGACGATTATCAGGACATGACCTTGCATGTCTGGAACAACGATCAGTGCGCAGCGTACAACGGTCAGGGGACAGAATGGAACAGCGGTTTGGCATTTGATGGTGTCGATAAAACTTACGGTGCCTATTGGGATCTGCCGTTCCTGACCGACGACACCGGATGCATCAACTTTATTCCTCACCGGGGTGATGAGAAGCCACTTCCTCTGGATGCCAAAGTACAAATTGCGGATGCCGCGAAAGCTGGGTTCCGGGCTTTCACCTTCAAGGGTGACAGCAATATTTACTATGAACCGCTTGCAACAGCGCCGGTAAACCTCAAAGGCGCTGCTGCGCATTGGGTTGACGGGCAAACACTGCTTATGCCGGCAGGGGCGAAAAGTGTCGCGCTTTATCAATCTTCTACCGGAAACCTGGCTTTTGATGGCAAAACCGTATCCGGCTTTGATCAGAAAATTGATGCCGTATCTTCACAAAATCGTAGTTGGGTGTCCCGTTTCCCGCACCTTTCCTCTCTGCGAAGCTGGGAATTGCCGCTTCAGGGTGACAATGCCAAGCAACTGCTAAAAGGACAGCTTTATGCGGTAGCGAAAGACGAAGACGGAAATATCCTGCAGGCTACTCAGGTACAGGCGGCGGGTGTGCTTGATACGCTCTATGTGGAAAACGGCACCGCCGCAGACAGCAACATAACCTATGGCGCATACCCGGTTTCCGGCAGTACGCAGTTCCGCCTTTGGTCGCCTACCGCTCAATCTGTATCGCTTGTTCATTACGGAGCGAACAAAAACCGGATTGAAACCTTGCCGATGCAATTTGAAACCGACTCCGGCAGTTGGTTCCTGGACACAGATAGATTAGGACATGGTGATTTCTATCGTTACAGTGTCACAATATATCATTCGGCTGTGGATGAAGTTCGCACCTATGAAGTCACCGACCCGTATTCGCTCAGTCTGGCGATGAATTCTACCTACAGCCAGGTTGTCGACCTCGACAGTCCCGATTTGAAACCGGCAGGGTGGGATGCACTTACCAGCCTCATAGTCAGGAAAACCCGGCTGAAATCGTCATCTATGAATCTCATGTGCGTGATATGTCTGCCCACGACCAATCAGTAACCGCGCTGCACCGGGGCAAATTTGCCGCATTCAGTGAGAAAGATTCGGCGCCGGTCAAACACCTGACAGAACTGGCGCAAAGCGGCGTGACCCATCTTCACCTGTTACCGGTATTTGACATCGTTTCAGTAAATGAAGACCCAGATCGCGTCGCTGATATTCACGAACCTTTCAGCAAGTTGTGCAAGGTAAACCCGTCGGTTAAAAGCACTGAATTTGCTGCTCACTGTACAGGGACAGACACCATAGCCGAGGTGTTTGAAACCCTGCTTGCGGAAGATGCCCCAACCAACCCACAGGTACAAAAGCTGAACAGTCTGGTTTCTGGGACAGACAGCTTTAACTGGGGTTATGACCCATTCCATTACACAGTACCCGAAGGCTCTTATTCCACTGACCCTGATGGTATGACGCGTATAAAAGAGTTCCGCGAGATGGTAATGAGCATCAAGCGAGACATCGGCATGAACGTGGTGATGGATGTCGTGTATAACCACACCAATGCCGTCGGCCCGGATTCTGCGCATTCTGTACTGGATAAGGTTGTGCCTTGGTATTACCAGCGGCTCAACCCGCAATCCGGCGGCGTTGAAACGTCAACATGCTGTTCAAATACCGCGCCAGAAAATGCCATGATGGCAAGGCTGATCCGTGATTCGCTGGTGGTGTGGGCAAAAGACTACAAGATTGACAGCTTCCGCTTTGATCTGATGGGTCACCACCCGAAAGCGCAGATTCTTGATGCACTGGCCGCGGTGAAAGCCGTTGACCCGGATACGTATTTCTATGGTGAAGGCTGGAATTTCGGTGAAGTCGCCAACAACGCCCGTTTTGAGCAGGCCATTCAGGCAAATATGGCCGGAACCGGCATCGGAACGTTTTCAGATCGTCTGCGTGATGCCGTGCGTGGTGGTGGCCCGTTTGATGGAGGCGATTGGCTGCGCGCCAACCAGGGGTTCGGCAACGGTGCTTATGTGATGCCAAATGACCTTGAGGGTGTCACTAAAGAGGCGGCACTGCACAGTGCAGATTTGGTTCGCTTGGGCATGGCGGGCAACCTGAAAGACTTTGTCCTGACAGACTACACGGGTGCGAAAAAACGGGGCAGCGAGGTAGATTACAGCGGCCAACCTGCGGGCTACGCTCAAGACCCGACTGAAGTGCAAAACTACGTTTCCAAGCACGACAACCAGACACTGTGGGACAACAACCAATACAAGATTCCGTATGCAACACCGGTAGATATCCGTGTGCGGATGCAGGCCGTTTCCCTGGCAACTGCTATGCTGGGGCAGGGGGTGCCGTTTACTCATCAGGGCGTGGAATTGCTCCGTTCCAAATCCATGCAGCGTGACTCTTATGACTCCGGTGACTGGTATAACCGGGTGGATTATTCGCTTCAGGACAATAACTGGGACAAAGGCTTGCCACGGCAGGACAAAGACGGCGGTAACTACGCACTGATCCAGAAAGTGATAGACACCGATGGCAGTAACGCCAAGCCGGGCAATGCACAGATGGCTGAAATGGTCAGCTACTACAAAGAACTCGCCTCACTTCGTGCGCATTATCCGTTATTAACACTGGGCAAAGGCGAGGAAGTGATCAAGCGCGTCAGTTTCCTGAATACCGGGCGTGATCAAGTCCCCGGCCTTATTGTGATGGCGATTGATAACGGCACAGCATCCGGCAGCGATATCGATCCGACTTTGGATGGATTACTGGTCGCCATTAATGCGACAAACAGAGACATTCCGTTTGATACCGGCGTATCAGGTCTTGTTGTCAGCCTGAGCAAACGACAAATCTGAAAGGGGATGCTAGCGTTAGCGGCACAAAGATTGTGTTACCGGCATGGTCCCCTGTGGTGTTCGAGTTACCGAGAACGACAGGCCGGGGCAGAGGAATTCCACCGGCTTCTCATTAAAAACCCGACGGTTTTTTAGACATGGCGGTATCCGGTGAAACGGATGCCGCTTGTATTTTGAATGCACCAAAAGTCCAGATAAAAGCATTAAGACATGGCTGGGTTATCAGCCGGATTGAACGAGTGAAAAGTGAACGAATACTTCACCGCGCTTTGTTTAAAGCAACTGGACAAAACGCACCAATAGCACTTTTGTTGCGCCAACTGGAGAAAAAAGAACAGCCCAATCAGGCCGAATATAGCCTTCTCCAAATGAAAGAGAGAGCCTTGTCACACATTTCCTTCCCAGTGAGCGAGACCTGAATCACATCCAAATTCAGTGGTAACAAAAATCCAGTTAATGCCCCAAATGTCCCATTTTTTCTGTCCGGTTCCGGCGGCAAAATTATCGTCAACAAGCCCCCCGCCAGCAGGCCCAGCCTCTGTATCCCTTGGGCTTGCGGTGAATAATTACATAATCTTTCATTGGAGTGATTAAGGATGAAAAATCAACTCGCTGATTTAAAACGTCACCTTTTGACGGGCACCAGCCACATGCTCCCATTCGTTGTTGCCGGTGGTGTATTGCTGGCCCTTTCGGTGATGCTGAACGGTAAAGGTGCGGTTCCAGAGGGTGTATTCCTCGAAGGCCTGTGGGACATGGGTATCGCTGGTTTTACCCTGTTTGTTCCTGTTCTCGGCGGCTACATTGCTTATTCAATTGCTGACCGTCCGGCACTGGCGCCGGGTATGATTGGTGCGTATCTGGCTAACCAGGTACAGGCCGGCTTCCTGGGTGCAATCATAGTGGGCTTTATTGCCGGTTACGTTGTACTGCAACTGAAGCGCATCCCTCTTTCAAACAAGCTTAAAGCGCTTTCTACCTATTTCATAATTCCTATCGGCGGTACGTTCATCGTATCAGCTCTGGTTGTGTGGGTTATCGGCCAGCCAATCGCAGCATTCATGGCATTTATGAACGAAGGCCTGCAATCAATGGCGGGTGCGTCTAAAGCTGTGCTGGGTGCGGTACTGGGTGGTATGACGGCATTTGATATGGGCGGCCCAATCAACAAGGTTGCAACCCTGTTTGCCCAGACTCAGGTAGGTACTCAGCCTTGGCTGATGGGTGGTGTAGGTGTTGCTATCTGTGTACCGCCACTGGGTATGTTCCTGGCAACGCTGCTGTCTCCTAAGCGTTACACCCCTGAAGAGCGTGAAGCCGGTAAAGCGGCAGGCATCATGGCTGTATCGGTATCACTGAAGGTGCAATCCCGTTTGCTGCCAACGACCCACTGCGTGTAATCCCGTCAATCGTAGTTGGTGGCATGGTAGGTAACGTTGTCGCCTTTATGTTCAACGTCCTGAACCACGCACCTTGGGGTGGCCTGATTGTGCTGCCGGTGGTAGAAGGCCGCATGTACTACATCATTGCAGTTGTCGCCGGTGCAGTAACCACTGCTCTGATGGTAAATGCCCTGAAAAAACCAATCAGCGAGCGCGTTGAAGAAAAACAAGAGACTTCAAACGACGAGCTGGACCTGACGTTCGAATAATAAGACCCGGAGAAAATTATGAAAGTATTAGGCGTGACCTCTTGCCCATCTGGCGTTGCACATACTTACATGGCTGCTGAAGCACTGGAACAAGCAGCCAAGGCCAAGGGCTGGACCGTTAAAATTGAAACCCAGGCTCTATCGGGATTGAAAACGAAATCGCAATGAACGAAATCAGCGACGCTGATGTGGTTATCCTGACCAAAGACATCGCGATTAAGAAAGAAGAGCGTTTTGCAGGTAAGAAAATTGTTCGAATCGGTGTGGCAGATGCAGTGAAAAAAGCCCCACAGATTATGGAAAAAATTGCCGAGCATTTTGCTAAGTAAATTGGATATCCAATTCACCCCATGAATAAAGCGAGGAGCCGGTCTCCTCGCTTTTTATTAGCGTAAGACGGAGAAACGTAAATGTGTGCTACAAGACACATTTAGCGTCTCCCAAACCAGGAACACATCAGGGTGAAGCGGGTATGAATGGTAAAATAGGCTCGCTCCAAAAATATAAAGGAAACCCATGAAAGACACCTTTATTGATCTCCTTGATACCACTACCCAAGATACCAACGCACTTGAGAACATCTGGTTTGCCAAAGACTCTGTAACCCCGCCAACCGGATGCTACCAGGTCAACTTTCCGCGCCTGGAACTGGTTTTTCAGGGCAGCTACGAAAACCAGATTGATGCGACCCAAACCGATGTCGATAACATCATGCTAAGCGTGGGAGATGCGCTGTTTATTCCGGCCAACGCTGGAACAAGCCGAATTGGGATCGCGAATGTTCCGTACTCAGCCTGCTGTTTGGCAAAAGCCAGCTCGGGTTCAGCCTGGTCAGCAAGCATGAAAATCAGGAAGGGTTTTACGACGTAATTAAATACAGCGTACCGCAACGTACCGGCCAGGCGATTGAACACATACTGAATGCACTTTCGGCGTTAACCCATGAGCGCAACCGTCAGCCAATGGACAAATTCCTTATTCAGGCGTTGCTCAGCTATTGCAGAGACATGATTGCAAGCCCCCAGGAGAGCAGCGGTCGCCGGACGGAAGACCTGTTCAAAGGCATCTGTATCTACGTGCAGGAAAACTTCCACCGCAACATCAACCGGGATACGGTCGCGGCCCGTTTCAATATTTCGCCAAACTACCTGTCTAGGCTGTTCCGGCAGGAAGGGCACATGCGCTTTGCAGACTACATTTCCTGGGCGCGGCTCGAACGTGCCAAATTTATGCTGAAAAGATACAACTTCCGACTGGAAGAAGTGGCGCAGCGTTGTGGCTATCAGGATTCAAACTATTTCTGCCGGGTTTTTAAGCAGAAAACCGGCAAGACGCCGACGGAATACCGGGTCGGGTAACAGAATGGGTAATTGTTTTTTCTTATCGAGCCAAAGTTGATTGGCTGAAAGTATCCCGGCCAAAGAATTGATCCCACTTGATATTGGGGATATACCTGGAAAATCGAAGGGAATACAAATTGTCGATGCTGGCAATAAAAGCCCCGGCAAGCAGGGTTGTTTACCGGGGGTGAGCAGCATTTTCGCCCTAATGGTGGTACCGAATGAAAATGGAAACAGCTTAAAGGCTACGCCTATTTACGTATTCGATATACAGATTCCCTTGTGGAACAAGTGACAATCTGAAGAGTTGAACGTCAGAGACAGCGTTTCACCTCGGCGCACTTCTTTATCCCACGGCAAGTGAACTCGGCAATCAGTATGACCGCCAAATTCTCCGAACAGGTAAGTGCTGTTACCCAGGCGCTCAACGGCATCGGTTTTAAATAACACTTGGTTTTCTAATTTCTGGTCAACGTAGATGTGTTCAGGACGGATACCAAACATAACCTCACTGCCAACCTCTAAACCGGTAGTATCAGCATTAACGGTAATCTCCGAAGCGTTTGGCAACTCAATTACTACTGTATTTTGGTTTTTACTGACCACATTGGCCGGAAGCATATTCATTTTCGGAGAACCAATAAATCCGGCAACGAATTCATTAGCAGGGGAACGATATAACTCCAGCGGAGTGCCAACCTGTTCAATTTTTCCATCCCTTAAAACAACGATTTTGTCTGCGAGTGTCATCGCTTCTACCTGATCATGTGTCACGTAGATCATGGTTGATTTAAGATCTTCATGCAGCTTGGCAATTTGTAGACGCATATCCACGCGAAGTTCTGCATCCAGGTTAGAAAGCGGTTCATCGAAAAGAAACACTTTTGGGTTGCGAACGATTGCACGACCGATAGCCACCCGCTGTCTTTGACCACCCGAAAGCGCCTTGGGTTTACGGGACATTAGGTGGTCCAGTTGCAAAATTTCAGCAGCTTGTTGAACGCGTTCCTGAACTTCTTTCTTTGGTACATTATTCATGCGCAGAGCAAAACCCATGTTTTGCTCAACGCTCATATGCGGATACAACGCATATGATTGGAATACCATTGCAATACCACGTTCAGCAGGATCTACATGGTTAACGACTGCATTGTCTATTTCTAATACACCGTCTGTTATTTCTTCAAGCCCGGCGATAAGGCGCAATAACGTAGATTTTCCGCAACCTGAAGGCCCAACAAATACGACAAATTCACCTTCGTTTATTGTCAAATCCACACCATGAATGACAGTGGCTGAGGGATATTTTTTGACGACATTAGATAGTTTTATGTTTGCCATAACAGCATTTTCCCTTGTGTAAATTCTTTCTGTTCCGTCGCTAATTACTTCACTGAACCCGTCATTCCGGCTACAAACTGTTTTTGCATAAAGAAGAACACTAACAGCGTAGGTATGGTGGCAATGAGCGTACCCAGCATAATCACCCCAAAATCTGGGAAGTAAGCAGAGCCAAGTGATGACAAGAAAAGGTTGATTACAGTTTTGTCAGGCGACTGCAATACGAGCAGAGGCCACAGGAAGTTGTTCCAAGAATTCATAAATACAATGATAAAAGCTGCCGCATAGGTGTTTTTCATCACAGGCATATAAATATAGAAAAATATCTTCCAGTCTTTTACACCGTCGACGCGCGCCGCATCGATCAACTCTTTAGGAAAAGCTTTGGTGCATTGTCTGAAGTAAAAAACGATGAACACCGCACCTAAACCCGGCAATATTACGGCTAGATGTGTATCAAGCATGTTGAGC
Source organism: Photobacterium sp. JCM 19050 (assembly GCA_001310455.1). Taxonomy (GTDB): domain Bacteria; phylum Pseudomonadota; class Gammaproteobacteria; order Enterobacterales; family Vibrionaceae; genus Parasalinivibrio. The sequence continues at coordinate 3,318 of BAXG01000014.1, read as the reverse complement.
TTTGCCATCATTGTGAACAGGGGGATCATCAAAGCGGCAAATGGAATCATCATGGTGCCAAGTAATAAACTATATGCTTTTTCTCTGCTTTTATTTCGATAAACTTCGAAACCATAGCCAGCCATAGAGCAAATGATTAGCGTCAGCACAGCTGTTGTAATTGCAATCTTTCCTGTGTTCCAAAATACAAGAAGTAAATCACCGTGTTCATTAAGCTTAATGAAATTACTAATCAGTTGATCACCAAAAGTCAGTTTACCTTTATTAATTTCAGTGGTTGAGTTGGTTGATGAGACCAGCATCCAATAAAACGGGAAAATAGAAATAAATGCCATAAACGATAAGAAAGCATACATACTTATCCGTATCGGGGAAATTCGAAGTCTCATTATTTTTCCCTCGCAACATAGAACTGGAACGCTGCTAATATTATGGAAAAGAATACAATTACATAAGATACTGTTGCCGCGTAACCAAAGTTTGGTGAGTAGACAAAAATCAAATTATAGATATACAAGGATAAAGTTAATGTCTCATTCCCTGGGCCGCCAGTTGTAATATTCATTACTTCATCAAACAGTTGCAATGTACCAATCGTCGACATAATGGTTGTAAACAAAATGACCGGTTTCAAAAGCGGTATAGTAATGAAGAAAAACTGTTTGGCTGGTGATACACCATCAATTCGTGCGGCCTCATAAATTGATTTATCTATATTTTGAAGCGCAGCAAGATAAAATATCATGTTATAACCGGCCCAGCGCCAGGTAATAGCCGTGATAATGGTCACTTTTGCCCAGAAGGGATCAGTCAACCAGCCTATCGGTTCTGATATAACATGGACTGACAGTAGAAAATCATTCATGACTCCGTCATAGGCGAACATGCTTTTGAAAAGCATAGAACTTGCAACTAATGACGTCACACAGGGTAAAAAAATTGCTAATCTGAAAAAAGATTTGAATTTAAGATTTTCACTATTTAAACAAGACGAAATGACCAACGCCAGAAAAATCATTATTGGAACTTGAACAATAAGAAAGATAAAGGTGTTTGAAAGAGCCTGAGTGAAAAATGGGTCATGGAACAGTCTTAAAACATTTCCGAAACCTACAAACTCCTGGACTGTGCCCCGCCCTGAATGCAAAGACATCCAAAGTGAATTGATAACAGGATACACCATAAAAAATGTAGTGAGTAAGACTGCAGGTAAAACAAATGCCCAGCCATTAATATTATAAAATCTATGAAAGTTATTCTTGGCGACTCTTTTGGGGTCAGAATTGTCCAATGTGTCCATATTTAGCTCCTGAGACCTCGTTATTTTTTAGGGCACCTCAAGGGAGGTGCCCGAGGCTAATTACTGAAGTTGAAACTCAAGTTGTTTTTCAAGTTGTTTAAGTACATCTTCAATAGGGCGGCCATTTATTATTTGTGGCAAAGAAGCATTCAATGCACTGGTAATTTCTCTTGTGTAAGCTCCGTAATCTACATCAGGAACATCCAGCTGCCATTTTGCAAAGTCTTGGTAGATTTGTTGTCCGCCAAAAAACGGAATACTTTGTTTGTAAGCATCGCTATCTGATGCTGGTACAAAGGTAGCGACAGCACCGCGTTCAACCAGCATTTTTGAGTAGAAGTCTAAATCTGAAGCGAATGTTTTTTGAAGGAAATCAATTGCTGCTTTTTTATCGTCAGACTTGCTGAGCACGAACCAGCTTGAACCACCTAAATTCGACGCGTTAACAGAGCCTTCCAAAGAGAGGCGTGGAGTTGGTGCAATGGCCCATTTCCCTTCCTGTGATTTCTCAGAGGAAACAGCTGGGACAAACCAAACGCCGTTCGTTGCTGAAGCGGCTAACCCTTGATTGAGTCCGCTAACCAAGCCACTCCAATCGGAGATTGGACGCGTAAAATCTGCTGTAAGGAGGGTAGTCCAGGTCTTTAACGCTTCGATCAGGGTTTTGTTATTGCTGAGGTTTAGGGAGCCGTCTACGTCAGTGAACCATTCGCCACCGGATTGCAACATGATGTACAACAGTCCCATATCAGTGGGATTCATAGACAGCATGGCGATACCGGTCTTTTCTTTCACCTGCTTGCCAATTTCAATGTATCGGTCCCAGGTGATGTTGTGAAGGTCTTCAGCAGTAAAGCCTGCTTGCTCAAGGATATCCTTCCGGTAAAAAAGCCCAGAGACACCACTGTCAAACGGGACGCCATACAGTTCATCCCCTTGAGATACAAGCATCGACTTATAGGGAGAAAACAATCTTACGTCGATTGAGGTTGTCAAAGGTTCAAATGCACCTGGTACGCGCTGAGATATAGCGGTGCATTGTAGTCCTCAATAAGTACAATTTCCGGCAAACCTTCTGAAACACCCGAAGTTAACATGGTGTTTAATTTTTGTTCTATGTCGTTCTTCGAGTAACTAATAATGTTGAAGGTTGTATCTGGGTCTATTTCCTTATATCGCTTTGCAGCCTCTTCCATAATTGCGACATTGAAATTAGGATCCCAAGCCCAAACTGTAATTTCTTCAGCGTAAGCCGCAATCGGACTGGAAATCAAACTTGCACTTAAAACAGCGTTTTTAAACATCTTATTATGTAACACGTCTTTTTCCTCTTTCTGCACAACATCGATTACAAAAAAGTAAACGTTACCACTTAATAATTGAGGAATGACGAAATGATAACTGTGAGCTTAATCACTTTGAAATCAAGTTTACTAATATTTACTTAACATTGAGGTAACAATCACATTGGTGGATTGGGTAAAAAATGTACGGTAAAGTAAAATTGGATTTTGATTATTTATCAAATAAAACAATGAGATAAATGATGGTAATTGAAGTTTAACTCGTTAGTCGGGCACTTGCGCGATTCGAGATTAAAGTAAGTATGAAAGTAGTCATGAAATAATTAATGCGGAAATAGTATGGAAAAATTAGATGATTTTCGAATTACGCATGTTGTTGTGATTAATCAAAAGACAATTAGATTTTAATAGGTGAAATTTTTTATTAGGTTACATCTACATAAGTTTGCAGTGGTTATTTGCATCTGGTTTTTCAGATTGCCTATCTTTATTAACAACAGGCATCTGAAATGGGTATATTTTTCAATATATTCTATACCCAAACCACCTCAAGGTGCGTGATTCAGAGTGATTTCAGTGCGTTCAATTCAAGGAAAATACCTGAAGGAATGGCTGTTCCCTTTCAAAGGTATTTGACACAGAAGTGGACGCACTGAAACCCTCCCGAAGGGCGAGTTTGATTGGCTCTCATTCTGCGTTGCTGTTTTTTGATGT
>BAXG01000013.1 GCA_001310455.1 Photobacterium sp. JCM 19050 | reverse complement strand
TGGCTTGGGTATAACTTCTCCTGTTACTTATCAGAATGCGGAATGAGCCCGATAGCCACAAGGTCGTATTGATTTTTCCCAGATGCTTTCTTATCGTTCCATCAGCAACTGCGTTTTTGAAAAGGCTTTTCAACGCAGGAATTTCTCAGGATGGGAGCGGGTATGTCGCGGATTCGAGCAAAAAACCAGGAAAAAATAATTACGGTTGCCAGCCGGTTGTTTGCTGAAAAAGGATATGCCGCGACAAAAACTGCTGAGATTGCCCGGGTTGCTGAAATTCCCAAGCCCAACATGTATTACTATTTCAGCACCAAGGACAACCTCTACCGCGCTGTCCTCGAGAGCGTGACAGAGCCATTACTTGCGGCGTCCAAACCGATTGAAGAGTTGGATGACCCTCAAGAAGCGCTTACCCAGTACATCCAGACAAAACTGCGAATATCCCGTGACTACCCGGCGGCATCCAAGGTGTTCGCCAATGAAGTGATGGCTGGAGCTCCCTATCTTCCACAAGACATAAGTGATGCGCTCCTTGCCCAGTCGAAGATGATTGTCAGCAAGTTTGAGCAATGGATTGATCAGGGCCGGATGTCACCGCTGCCCGCCAAACACCTGATGTTTATGCTTTGGGCATCCACGCAAACCTATGCCGATTTCAACTGGCAAATCTGCCAGGTATCCGGCAAGCCCCAACTTGATGAGGAAGACTTCGTCCAGGCTGCTGAGTTCCTCACCGGGTTGGTGCTTAAAGGGTGTGGAGTCTACGGGAAAGAATAGTTATCAGGTTTTTTCAGTGTTAAAAAGCGGTAAGGGTGCTTCTTGAATGGAGCCCCCTGAGCCTTACACCTGGTTAAGTACCGAGTCTTTCCCAAATAGCCATTTCGGACCATTGAGCCAGAAAGCCATAGGGATAGGGCGGAAGGCCTACGGAAGACTTAATGGTTAACCACCCCAGTTCTTGTTCCGTGAGCGCCAAACTGGCGGCTGCCAGATTACTCTCAAGTTGTTCGATGTTGCGAGCTCCCAGCAGAATCGAAGAGACACCCGGCCGGGATGCCAGCCATGCCAAAGCAACATGTTCGGGAGGGCAGTTGTGCTCTCGGGCGATATCATGAAGCGTTGATAGTATCCGGTGGGTGCGTTCTGTATTGCGGATATCGTAGGCTTCTACACCCCGGTTTGGATCTTCCCCAAGCCGGTTGAACCTGTAGGCCGGATATCCGCACCATACTTTCCGGTTAACCATCCTCCACCAAGGGGAGACCAGGGAGTGATGCCAATACCTTCCTCTATGCAACATGGCAAGACTTCCTGTTCAATCCCGCGTTCCAACAAACTGTATTGAGGTTGCAGTGAAACCGGTATAGGAAAACCGTAAGCTCTGGCGGTTGAAACCACCTTTTGCAATTGCCACCCGGACAAATTGGACCAGGCTGTATAAAGAATTTTCCCTGCGTGTACGAGGTCTGCGAGTGTTGAGAGTGTCTCTGTGAGTTCGGTATCTTTATCCCAGCCGTGGATGATGTAAACATCTATGGCATCAACCTGTAGCCGCTTTAGGCTCGCTTCAACGGAACGGACAATACTGCGCCGCGATGCACCATAACTCCCGGCCGGAGGGGAAAAGCGACCTTTGGTTGCCAGGATAAGGTCATCGAACCCGCCGCGTTTTTTCCCCCATTTGCCGATAATCTGTTCGGAAACTCCCTGATTATAATTGTCTGCCGTATCGATGAAGTTCCCACCGTGCGCTGTGAAAACGTCAAGCAAACTGTGAGCCGTGGCTTCATTAGCTTCAGCACCGAAAGTCATTCCACCCAATGCAAAACGGGAAACCATCGGGCCTGAGGATCCAAGCCGAATCTTTGGCAGTGTATCAGTGGTCGTTACTTTGTTTTCCATAGAACCTCCTGATTAATTGAATAAACCTCAACGGGAATATTCCGAGAGTTGAGACATATAATCGACATGTTTGAGTTTTAGACTACCGCACAGAGACGTTTCATCAATGAAACGAATTGAAAAGGATTTTTCATGAATAAAAAGGATGTTAACTGGAATGATCTCCAGCTGTTCCTTGCTGTTGCGCGGGAAGGAGGATTGACCGCTGCATCAAAAATCACCGGGCGCAGCGCCGCAACACTTGGTCGCCGGATGCTGCAACTGGAGATAGCCATGGGCTGCGAGCTCTTTGCCCGGCATGATCGCGGCTATGAACTGCTGACAGACGGGCATCAGTTGTTGGCAGAAATCACCAACATTGAAACCATGCTGCAGCGCATTCCTGTTTCATCAAACAAAACAAAACTGCCGTTGGTGAAGGTTTCAGCAGGCACCTGGACTACATTGGCACTGATGCAAAAACTGGAAAGCCTGACCGGTAGTCCGCCGGATTTGCTTTTGCGGTTTGTATCGACTGAAAAGGTGTTAAACATCACTCATCGGGAAACCTCAATCGGTTTTCGAAACCAACGTCCAACGGATGAGTCATTGGTGTGCCGAAAGCTTTCCCGGGTGGAATTTGCCCCTTACGCCACCCCTGATGCACCGGAGTGTTGGATTAAGGTAATGTCTGAAACGCCATCCTCACGCTGGCTCAATGGAATTTCAGATGAAGACACACTCTGCGAAGTGAGTTCCCCAAGGAACAGTCTTGATCTTGCGCTGTCCGGCAAAGGAATTGCTCTGCTGCCGACCTTTATTGGAGACGCATATTCTAAGCTGGTACGCAAAGGAGAATTCATTGAGGAGTTGAGCCACGATCAATGGCTGGTTCTTCATCATGAAGATCGGTATTTGCCTGAAGTACGGCGGTTACTGGCAAGGTTGGCAGAGGTGACACTGGCCTAATTGAGTGCCTTAATAGTCGGTTTGGCAATAACAAAAAACGGCGCATCCGCGCCGTTTCTACTTTCAACCTAAAACCAGCAATACCTGCTAGTGAGCGCCGTCTTTGCCCATTTTGGACTGGACGTAGTTTTGCAGCCCGACATTGTTGATAAGCCACATTTGCTTTTCCAGCCAGTACATGTGGTCAGATTCGGTATCGTCGAGCAATTTGACCAGGATTTCGCGGGTCTGGTAGTCCTGCTTTTCCTCACACAGGGCGATAACCTCACGCAAATCAGCAGCAACTTTGTATTCGTACTGGAGATCGTTGTACAGCATTTCTTGCACGTCTTTGCCGATGGTCAGCGCAGCGCGGGATTGAACATCCGGTGTGCCTTCCAGGAACAAAATGCGGTTGATCAGCATGGAAGCGTGTTCACGCTCGTCATCTGATTCGTGGTTAATACGCTCATACAGCTCATGCAGGCCCCAATCTTCGTACATGCGGGCGTGGACAAAATACTGATCCATTGCCGAAAGCTCATTGGTGAGCAGGCTGTTGAGTGCGTCAATAACGTCTTGATTGCCTTTCATCTTATTCCCTTAATCGTCGATCTGTGATTGCAGGTAGTTCTGGATACCGGTCATACCGATAAGCTCGAATTGTGCTTCCAGCCAGTCAAGGTGTTCTTCCTCGTCTTCTAGGATTTCATTGAGCATGTCCCGGCTGACGTAATCCTGCTTTTCCTCACACAAGGCAATGGCCTCACGCAGGATCACAAGTTCTTCTTCCAACATAACTTTGTCACTGCCCAGCATCTCTTCGGCATTCTCACCGATACGCAGACGGTCAAGATGCTGGAGGTTCGGGAGGCCTTCCAGAAAAAGAATGCGTTCAATCAGTTTGTCGGCATGCTTCATATCCTGAATGGATTTTTTGTAGTCCTTTTCATTGAGCTCTTCCAACCCCCAATTACGGAACATCCGGGCGTGAAGGAAGTACTGGTTGATAGCCGTAAGCTCACTGGTGAGCAACCGGTTAAGCTCGGCGATTACGTCTTGGTGGCCTTTCATGGTCAGAGGTCCTTGTAGTCACGCTTTATAAATTGATCTAAATCAAAAAATAAGGGTAGGCGAATAAACAGACAAAATCAATAAAATCTTTATAAATCATAATGTTAAATAATGATAACTATTTCCATTACCATTTCGTTTACACATTCAAAACAAATGTCATTTGTTTTAGTGAGTTAATGGTCAATCAGATGCATTTCAGGCAGCAAATTGGTGCCGTTGGCTTCCCATTTTTACAACGAATAAGCATTAAACCGGGAGGTTAATCAGCAATCGGTCTCAATATCGGATCGGGGAGGTTTGCCGTTGCCAGACAGATGTGTGCGATTGGGCCTGAAATCACAGCCCCGGAAATCTGAGCTAACATGTTAATTGGTGGTTAAAAAATGACCTTGAGCGATGTGATGATTACGTCGTGGACAAATTGAGGGGCGAAGTATGCTTTACCAATTAAATGCGACCTACATGGATGCTATCAAGCCGTTGAACAGTTGGGCGAGGTTTATCCGCGATGTTAATGCAGCGCCCTGGAATATGCTGCGCTTTATGGACCTGACGCGCACGATGGATGCTTCCATGGAGTTGGTAGAGCGACTGACAGACTGCTATGACGAGCCCGCCTGGGAGCTTGACCATACCCATGTAAACGGGGAGAGGCTGGCTATCCAGTACAACGTCATCGCCAACAAACCCTTTTGTAACCTGCTCCATTTCCGGCGCAGCAAAGCTCAGCCAATCAGCCAAAAGTCCTGTTTATAGCCCCGCTCTCCGGGCACTTTGCTACGCTGCTTCGCGGGTCGATTAAGGAATTTCTGCCCGACCATGATGTGTATGTTACTGACTGGCAAAATGCCCGGGATGTTCCTCTTAGCGAGGGGGAGTTCCACTTTGATGACTATGTCGATTATCTGGTTGAGTTCCTGGAGATGTTGGGTCCGGACACCCATACCATTGCCGTTTGTCAGCCATGCGTGCCCTTGATGGTGGCGGTGGCGTTGATGTCGGAGCAGGGAAATGCTGCCACGCCACCAACCATGACCCTGATGGGTGGCCCCATTGATACCCGGATAAATCCAACCGAAGTGAACGACTATACCAGCGGCAAAGATCTGGAATGGTTTGAGTCTAATGTCATTTGTACTGTACCGGACAGGTTTGCCGGCGAAGGGCAACTCGTCTACCCGGGGTTTGTGCAGCTTTCCGGGTTTCTTTCCATGAACTTTGACTCCCATGTGCAGAAGCATTTTAAGTTTTTTAATGACCTTATTATCGGAGATGGAGATAACGCGGAAGCGCACCGTAAGTTCTACAACGAATACCTCGCTGTGATGGACCTGCCTGCCCACTATTATCTGGATACCATCCGCAAGGTATTCCTTGAGCATAAACTCCCGGACGGGACGATGACATACCGAGGAAAACCGGTTGATATAAAAGCAATTCGCAACACTGCAATCATGACCATTGAAGGTGAATTGGATGATATAACCGGTCGTGGGCAGACATCCGCTGCGCTGGATTTGTGCTCAAGCGTCCCCAAATCGAAAAAACGCCATCTGGAGCAAAAGGGCGTGGGTCATTACGGGATCTTTAATGGCAGACGTTACCGTGAAAATATTGCGCCAAAGATTAAGGATTTTATCCAGAAGTTTGGTGAGTAAGCCGGCAGTTCCATACCCAAACTGCACCTTGAGGTGGTTTGGATATATTCGAAAGATAAAACCGGGGGATAGCCGGAGAATGCTCTCCGGCAAGGTGTTTTAGTCTTCTTGTGGGATGATCAAATTCAGGATAATGGCGAGAAACGCCGCCGGCAGCAGGCCGGATGTGAGGAAGATTTTCACCGTATCATTGACGTGTTGAAGCGCACCGGGTTCCTGTTGAAGCCCGAGCCCCAATGACAGGGATATCGCAAAAATTACCATATTCCGTCGGTTCCATTTCACCTCAGACAGCATTGAAATTCCCGCTGATACAATCATCCCGAACATCACCAGGATACTGCCGCCGAGCACCTCTATAGGTATGGTGGTGATTAGCGCCCCGATTTTAGGAACAAACCCGGCAAGAATCAGGAATATGGCGCAAATGGTAACCACACCCCGGCTCATCATGCCGGTGAGTGCGATAAGGCCAACATTTTGCGAAAACGAGGTATTCGGCAGTGCACCAAATATGCCGGCCACTGCAGAGCCAAGGCCGTCAGCAAAGGTTGCCCCTTTTATCTCATCACTTGTGGCTTCACGGTCTGCACCCCCTTTAGTGACCCCGGATACGTCACCGACAGTCTCGATGGCTGAGATAAATGACATCAGGCAAAAGCCCACCACGCTGGCGACGGTGAACTCTACCCCGAAATGGAAGGGGTTTGGCACTGCAAAGTAAGAGGCTGTCCCGAGGTTTTTAAAGCTGACCATACCCAACATCCAGGCAGCGGCGTAACCCACTAACATACCAATCAGGATGGCAGAAATTGAGGTCATTCCCCGGGTCGTAAACTTGATAGCAAGCGTTACCGCCACAACCAACAACGCAACCCCCCAATTGAGCATACTGCCGTATTCCTCCGTACCGATAGCAGGTACACCGCCGGCTGAGTATTGGATCCCCACTTTAATCAGGCTAAGGCCTATAAGGGTAACCACCAAACCGGTAACCAGCGGAGGCAGGGCAAAACGGATCTTGCCGATTAGGGGTGCAAGGCAGGCGTGGAAGAGGCCACCGACCATGACACCGCCTGTGACAACAGCCATCGCATCTACGCCTTTCCCGGCGACGATAGGAATCATGATGGGAACAAAGGCGAAACTGGTTCCCTGTACAATGGGGAGCCTTGCGCCAACCGGTCCAAAGCCAATAGTTTGGAACAACGTTGCCACACCGGCGAACAGCATAGAGACCTGAATCATATATATCAGGTTATGGAAATCCGGTGAGTTTGAACCGTAGCCAAAACCGGCAGCACCGGCAACGATAATGGCAGGTGTAATGTTACTCACAAACATAGCCAGCAGGTGTTGTAACCCCAGCGGGATCGCCTGTGACATGGGTGGGGTGTAATCGGGGTTTCTCAGCCTTATCGTCAGTTCATCCTTGTCATTCATGTTCCAATCTCCCTTTTTAAGGCTTTGGTTTCTGAGTGATATATTTGGGTAACACGCTTCCCTGGGGCCTGTTGAATCGCTCCTTGCGAAATACCGGGCACCAGAAATGCGTTGGGGAGCAACCGCTCCCCAACTTTTCAGATAAGAATCAGTTTGAAAACGAACAGTATGCTCAGCGCATACATCGCAATGGATATATCCGAGAACTTGCCTGTACCGGCTTTCATGACGGTGTAGGTGATAAACCCGAGGGCAATTCCGTTAGAGATGGAGAAGGTCAACGGCATCATCAGTGCAGTGACGGCGGCCGGGACGGAATCTGTAAAATCGTCCAGTTTACGTTTTTGATCGAACCCATCATCAGGAACGCCACGTAAATCAGTGCCCCGGCAGTTGCGTAGGCCGGAATCATTCCCGCAAGCGGAGCAAGGAAAATCGCCGCCAGGAACAGCAGCCCGACCACCACGGCTGATAATCCGGTACGCGCGCCGGCTGAGACACCGGACGCACTCTCCACGTAACTGGTGACTGGCGGGCAGCCAAAACAGGCCCCGACAACGGAAGAAAGGGAGTCAGCTTTCAATGCGCGCGGCAGCCCTTCAATCTTACCGGTTTCCTTGTTCATGAGGTTTGCCCGCTCGGCTACCCCCATCAATGTACCGGCAGTGTCGAAGATATTGACGAACAGGAATGCGAGGATAATGCTGATCATCCCGATATCAAACGCACCGGCAAAATCCATCGCCATAAAGGTTGGTGCAATACTTGGCGGTGCAGAGAAAATCCCGTTGTATTTCACCAGCCCCATTGCCAGGCCAATGGCTGTAACGCTGAAAATGCCGATAAGCACGGCACCAAAAACATGGCGCACGGCCAGAATCGAAATGATAAAGAAACAGACTGCGGCAAGAATGGCTTCCGGCTTGGTGAAATCACCCAGAGTAACCAATGTCGCGGGACTGCCAACGACGATACCGGCGCTCTTCAGGCCGATGATCCCCAAAAACAGGCCGACACCGGCTGTCATGGCATAGCGCAGGCTGGTGGGAATACTGTCGATGATCCACTCCCGCACCCGGGAGACACTCAGGCCAACGAAGATAACACCGGAAATAAATACAGCCCCCAGTGCAACCTGCCAGCTGTAGCCCATTTCGCCAACAACCGTGAAAGCGAAAAAGGCGTTAAGCCCCATGCCGGGAGCCAGGCCGACCGGCCAGTTGGCAAACAGACCCATCATCAGGGTACCGATTGCAGCGCCGATACAGGTAGCCACGAACAGCGCGCCCGGGTCCATGCCGGATGCGGACATGATATTCGGGTTCACAAAAATGATGTACGCCATAGTGGCAAAGGTGGTGATCCCGCCTATCAGTTCATTTTTTACTGACGAACCGTGCTCGCGCAGCTTAAAGAGGCGCTCAAGCAGTCCGCCGTTGCCAACTTCCTGGTCAGCAGCAGTAGTTTTGTCCATGTTGACTGTCCTTATTAATCCGTGTCAGGTTTGTGGTGTCCTTTCCCTGGGCCTTGTTGCTGTTACTTACCGGGCTCAACTGCTCGATAGGTAGAAAAACTGTATGGGGAAACCAAAAGCGGTACATGGTAGTGCTGGCTGCTATCGCTGATACCAAAACGAATGACCACATCATCCAGAAAAGGAACATCATCCAGCGGTGTGCCTCTTTTCCTGAAATATGCTGCGGTATCAAACACCAACTGGTACTTACCGGATTCCAGCGTTTCACCTTCCAAAAGAGGGGCATCGGTTCGTCCATCGTCATTGGTGACCGCACCGGTAATGTGCGTCAATTGGTTCCCTTCGACCCGATACAGTGCAATGTTGATACCGGACCCGGGCTGGCCGTTGGCGGTATCCAAAACATGTGTTGTCAGCTTTCCCATGGTTTCCTCAAAGTGTATGTCGTCTGGACAGTCACGCTGATTATGGCATTTCAACGTAGGTGATAACTGTGACTGACCAGCCTCTCCGGGTATGTCAGCGGTGGTTGACGTCATTCATCATCCTTATCGACCCGCCCGAAAAATGTATCCATCAAGAGAGAAATATAAGTTATTTAAAAACGGGGTGTTGCAAACAGTGTGCCGTTCTTTTCTGCGCAACTTCTTTTTCCATATGCAAAAAACGCACATTAAATATGTACACAATATTTATAACGTGTAAAGTGCAATGTTGTTAATTTGTTAACGATAGTGGGGTTTGAGTGCTATGCTCAACTGGTAACCCCCTGATGTGTTTGGCGATATAACTTGCTGAAACCTCTTGCGAAACGAAAAAATAGCAGTGTCAATAACAATTATTTTACCTTTAACTTGAAAATTGTATACAATCGCTGGTACAAATTACTTCAGGAGTAAATTAGGCGGCCTCGTTCGCCAGAATGCAAAGGAGTGGCTGAATGAGCAGTGACTACCCCCGAAATCTGATTGGATATGGTGCCAACCCACCTCACCCCCGATGGCCGGGTGATGCCAGAATCGCCGTGTCATTTGTCCTCAACTATGAAGAGGGCGGAGAGCGATGTGTTCTGCATGGTGACCGGGAATCAGAAGCCTTTCTCTCAGAGATTCCGGCTGCCCAACCATTAGCCGGGGTTCGCCACATCAGCATGGAGTCCATATACGAATACGGTTCGCGTGCCGGTGTCTGGCGGATACTGAAACTGTTCCGTAAAGAAGAAATTCCGCTCACTATTTTTGCTGTTGGTATGGCGGTTGAAAGGTATCCGGAAGTCGTCCAGGCAATGGCTGAAGATGGGCATGAGATTTGCAGCCATGGCTACCGCTGGATTGATTACCAGCACGTAAAAAAAGAAGACGAAAAAGCCGATATGCAAAAAGCCATTGCGGCGATTGAGTCTGCTGTTGGTAAGCGGCCGGTTGGCTGGTACACGGGGCGAACCAGCCCGAATACCCGGAAACTGGTGGCTGAGGAGGTGGGTTCCTTTATGACTCCGATGCCTATGACGACGACCTGCCTTATTGGCATACGGAGGGGCCGAAGCCACAGTTGGTGATTCCCTACACCCTGGATACAAATGACATGCGCTTTTCCACACCGCAGGGGTTTAACAGCGGTGAGCAGTTTTTCCAATACCTCAAAGATGCGTTCGACGTATTGTACGAAGAGGGAGAGGATGCGCCGAAGATGCTCTCTGTCGGCTTGCACTGTCGTCTGATAGGGCGTCCGGCAAGGCTGGCAGCACTCAAACGCTTTGTGGATTATGTCAAGCAACATGACCGGGTTTGGTTTGCCCGCCGGGAAGAGATTGCCCGCCACTGGCACGAACACCACCCGCATCCGGACCTGAAATAACAACAAGGAATAATCATGGCGGATTTTACCTGCTGCCGACCCAGCGAGCTTAGCCGGGAAGCGTTTGTCGAAACCTTCGGTAGCATCTTTGAACACAGTCCCTGGGTGGCAGAAGCCGCTTTCGATCAGGGGCTGACAGCGGCGGACAACGATCAGGATGTGTTGCACCAGCGCATGGCGGCGATACTCAGCAATGCCGACCGTCAATCCCAGCTTGGCGTTATTCTTGCTCACCCTGATCTGGCCGGCAGAGCGGCGGTGGCCGGAGAATTAACCGCAGAATCTACGGCTGAGCAAGCCAGTGCCGGCATTGATAAGTGCAACGCAGAGGAGTTTGCGCGGTTTACGGAGTTCAACGACAGGTACAAAAATAAATTCCGCTTTCCTTTTATCATGGCGGTGAAAGGCGCTAACCGGCACTTGATCCTGAAGGCATTTGAACGTCGCCTGGAAAACGATGCCGAAACAGAATTCAACACGGCAATTGAAGAAATAAACAAGATTGCCCTGTTCCGGTTGCGGGAGCTGTGACCCGTAGCCTTAACCTGCGTCTCGCAAATTGAAGCTGGTATGCCATCGCAACGAGTGAAAGGGGAAAAGACGCGACCTGAAATACGTGTATTAAGGAAGCAAACTGACATGGATAAGAATCCAGATTTCAGCAGGTTAACCAACCTACCAGCGCCCGTCTTGGTGCGCAGGCCATTTTCGCAACAGACGATTTCTTCGCTGACAAATCCCGGTTGATCGATGATGCCGATCCGCAATGGAAAGAAGGTGTGTACGACGACAATGGCAAATGGATGGACGGCTGGGAATCGCGCCGCAAGCGGGGCGAAGGCTACGACTATTGCATTGTCCGTCTCGGGCTGCCGGGGCAAATTGCCGGTGTGGATATCGATACCTCTTTCTTCACCGGTAACTATCCGCCTTCTGCATCTGTAGATGCCTGCTATTCACCGGATGGTGACCCTCAGGAGGGAGCCGACTGGCACGAAGTTCTGCCTTCTTCAAGCCTGCAGGGCGACAGCCACCACCTGTTTGAGATAAATACAGACCGGCCGTTTACCCATATCCGTCTGAACATGTACCCGGATGGTGGTATTGCCCGGTTGCGTGTGTACGGCCAGCCACTCAAGGACTGGAGCCATGTCGGCGCTGACGAAGAGCTGGATTTGGCTGCAGTCGAAAATGGTGGGCGTGCACTGGCGTGCAATGATGAGCATTTCGGAAAAATGGGTAACATCATCATGCCGGGACGGGGCGTAAACATGGGGGACGGCTGGGAAACGGCTCGTCGCCGGACGCCGGGTAACGACTGGGTAATTCTCTCTCTCGGCCATGCGGGAATGTCCGCCGGGTTGTTGCGGATACTGCGCACTTCAAGGGCAACTTCCCCGACAGTTTTTCGATTCAGGCCGCATTTGTGAAAGGGGGCACGGATGATCAGATTGCTACCCAGAGCCTGTTCTGGAAAGAGTTATTACCGTCTCAGAAACTGAGAGCAGACAATATCCATGAGTTTGCTGATCAGGTAGCTGATATCGGTCCGGTAACCCATGTCCGTCTTAATATTTTCCCGGATGGTGGAATCAGCAGGCTGCGCCTTTTCGGCACCAAAGCCTGATTTACCACCTTTCAATGCTCAGCAAAGGACGGGACTATGACGGACGCACTGCAAACCCCAATTAAACGCAAGCTGGTGGTGGAACCTTTAACCCGCGATACATTTTCTCCTTTTGGGGATGTTATCGAGACGACCGGGCGTGATTATTTCATGATCAATAATGGTTCAACCCGCCGCTACCATAAATTGGCAACTGCGAGGTGGATGACGGCGGCCAGGCCATTATCAGTATCTTCCAGGCTACCCCACTACACTATCCGTTGAATATTGTCATGCTGGAGCGCCATCCGAAGGGGTCCCAGGCGTTTATTCCTCTTAGTGGCAATCCTTACCTCGTTGTCGTCGCTCCAATAGGTGATGAACCTGACCCCAATACCATTCGTGCGTTTTATGCCAAAGGCAGCCAGGGTATCAACTACCACAAAGGTGTCTGGCACCACCCGGTGTTGGCGCTTGAAGAGAAAGACCAGTTTTTGATCGTCGATCGCGATGGAGAAGGCCCGAACTGCGACGAACACTTCTTTGCTGATGGAACAGCCATTGTCCTGACACTGGATTGAGACAGGGCAACGCGAAAAAATGGAAGGGGCGGCGTAAGCTTTCATTATGCTACATCGTCCATACAGGAGGGAGCTATGGACCCGTATATTACAGAATGGCTGAACCTGGCGATCCGCTGGATGCATATGATCACCGGGGTCGCGTGGATTGGCGCATCTTTTTATTTTGTCTGGCTGGAAAATAACCTTAACCGCGAGAACCCGCGGGAAGGGCTTTCCGGCGATCTTTGGGCAATTCACGGTGGTGGTATCTACCACTTAGAAAAATACAAACTGCTCCGCCGCAGATGCCGGAAAAACTTCACTGGTTCAAGTGGGAAGCGTATTTCACCTGGATAACAGGAATGGCGCTGTTGACGGTTGTTTTTTACAGCAATGCAGACCTGTATCTGGTGAAGCCCGGTTCTGGCCTTGAACCCGCAACCGCGATTGCTATTGGTGTGGCCGCCTTGGTAGCGGGCTGGTTTATCTACGATTTCCTTTGCGATTCGCCATTGGGTAAAAAGCCAATGCTGCTCGGTGTGGTGCTTTTTGCCGGTCTGGTGTTTGCGGCCTGGGCGCTGAGTCTGGTCTTCAGTGGGCGCGGAGCCTACATTCATGTTGGGGCGATTATCGGTACCATCATGGTGGGAAATGTTTTCCGCATCATCATGCCGGCACAGCGAGGGCTAGTGAAAGCCATTGAACAGGGGACTGAACCGGATCCTTCCCTTCCGGCAAAAGGTTTACTGCGTTCGCGCCACAACAACTACCTGACGCTGCCAGTGCTGTTTATCATGATCAGTAATCATTTCCCCAGCACTTACGGCTCGGAGTACAACTGGCTGATCCTCGCAGCACTGTCTGTTTTGAGTGTATTGGTCCGCCACTACTTCAATACCCGCCACGGGAGTCAGAAGTATGCCTGGACGTTGCCAACAGCTGCGCTGGGAATGATTTGCCTTGCGTTTGTCACGTCACCGCAAATGAAGGCGACTCAGGCAGGTTCGTCACTGGCCGTTGCCGAAGCCGGTCACAAGGGGCTGGGAATCGGGGAATGGATTGGATAAAGGGAAGCCGTTCAACCAAGTGCAATCTATCATTGCAGAACGTTGTACGGTATGCCACTCGTCGTCACCGACCCATCCGGCATTTGCTGTCGCGCCGGCCGGGGTGATGCTGGATACACCGGAGCAAATTAAGCTGGAAGTCTCTCGCATAGTCGCGCAGTCAGTGACCACCAATATTATGCCTTTGGGAAATTTAACCCAGATGACGCAGGAAGAGCGTGATGTTATCGGCCAGTGGGCTGAAAACGGTGCAACCATCCAATAACTCTGCCGCGCAAGGTTGTCTTAATGCGCGTCTTTCAGGCGCGCATTGCAATTCTGAAATAACTCCTCTCTGCTCCGGTCTACTAGAACAACACGGTTGGCATTACCGGGAATGGCTCCTGAAAACTGCATCTTGAGGTGGTTTGGGTATAAAAAGTCATTTTCCGGCTTTTTATCGACTCTGTTCGGTGCTTAACTTAAAACAGAACGGAGTTTCATTTGGAGTGCTGTATGTCTGATTACCAAAAAATTGATTGCGCATGTTACGACTACCTGGAAGTCGCCTGCATGTTTGGGTATGAGCTTTACATCGAATTGACTGACGGTAATCAGGTAACAGGTAAAGCGCTGGATACCCGCACCCACAACGACAAAACCGAATGGCTTTATGTGCAGGCCGAGAAGGAAAAACTGGCGTTGCGTCTGGACAATATTTCAGCCATCACGCCCACGCAGGATGGCGCCCGTTTCGGCCGGGTGAAAATTGCCTGATTGCCGCTGGGCATTTTGTGCTCCAATCCTGACTCATCACATGCTTTCTGCGTTTACCCCCTTGGTTAGTTTCCTGCTTCATGCTAATTTCTCGGCACGATTTACATACTGGAATCCAGACCATGCCAAAGGCGAGTGAAATTAAAAAGAACGCAGTCATTGAACACAACGGTAAAGTGTTTTTTGTTAAGGACATCAGCAAGCTGACCCCAAGTGGTCGTGCCGGTGCTTCTCTGTTCCGTATGCGTCTTTATGATGTGGCAACCGGCCTGAAAGCAGATGAAAGCTTCAAGGCTGAAGAGATGATTACCCTGGCTGACTTCAGCCGCCGCCCGGTAAGCTTCTCTTACATCGATGGTGAAGAGTATGTGTTCATGGATAACGAGGATTACACCCCGTACAACCTGAACCAGGAAACCATTGCTGAAGAACTGCCGTTTATCACTGAAGACATTCAGGGTGTTCAGGTACTGATTGTTAACGGCGCACCTGTTGCAATTGAACTGCCTTCTACTGTTGAGATGGAAATCGTAGAGACGTCTCCATCTATCAAAGGTGCATCAGCAAGCGCCCGCACTAAGCCGGCTGTACTGTCTACTGGCCTGACTGTTCAGGTTCCTGAGTACATTGCTACCGGTGACAAGATTAAGATCAACACCATTGAAAAGACATTCATGAGCCGCGCATAAGCCGGTTTCTGAACGTCTCTGACAGGCTCGCTTTTGCGGGCCTTTTTTGATCAAATCAATGTCTCCCCCGCTCAATTTTGTAGTGAGTTTTGCCAAAAAAGTCCCTTTACCAGCGGATGAGTTTTTTCATTTGCCGGCAGCGGGAGTGAACACAGCAAGTTGTTAATCCCTCGAAATACATAAATTTTATGTTCACCATTCCAAATGGAATAAATGCAAAATACAATGCGAACGATTTTCATTTTATTGTAGTGCAAAATGTCAAAAATTCTGGTTGTTGAAGATGACCTGGCAATATGTGAGTTGCTTAAGAAAGTGCTGGCTGACCAAGGCTTTGAGGTTTGCTGTGTACATTGTGGTGAAGCTGCATTGGAGAGTATAAAAAAGGAAAAACCATCGTTAATTCTTCTGGAAGCCATGCTGCCTAAAATCGACGGCATGACCCTTGCCCGCCACATAAGCAGCCAAAGCCTGACACCCATTATTATGCTGACAGCCAGGGATGACGAAGCCACCATGTTGGAAGGTTACGCTGCAGGTGCTGATCATTTCCTTTCAAAGCCATTTAAAGTGCCTGAACTGCTTATACGTATACAGGCGATCCTTCGCCGGGTTGGAAAGCAGCAAACACACCTAAACTCAGAAACACAAAAGGAAACCGGTGTGTCTTCACTTCAGATGCTTAAGGCAAAAGTATCCGGTTTACCGTTAACTGAAACTGAGCTAAGCCTGGTGAATTATTTGATAAATCATCACGATATTGTTGTCGATAAGTCTCGCCTGCAAATGGATGTATTGAAAAAAGAGCTCAGCCCCTTCGATCGTAACCTTGATATGCATGTCAGCAACATCAGGCGCAAATTCAATGAAGCAGGCTTGTCTAAGCAACACATCAAGACTATTCGGGGTAAAGGTTACTGCTTTGTCCTTGACCTGAAGTGGACATAGATTTGGCGAGCTCCATGTCGCCGTTTCCATGATGTGTGCTTGACAATCTTTCACAAATGCAAAGAATGTAAATTAAGTACAAACAATAATTATTATCACTTAGATTCCATCTCTGAAATTTACTGGTTATCCCCCTTGAAGTCCGGAGATGGGAAGATGTTTAAGAAATGCCACCTGACCCTGGTAATTGGTGCCATTTTGGCCGCACCGACGGTACAGGCTGAAAGCGCAAAAGCAGACGAAACGATGATCGTGGAAGGCCGTGAATTCGGTTACAAGGCAGACGCCAATCGCACTGCCATGCGCATGGAAATGAGCCAGCTCGATACCCCGGGGCAGGTTGCGGTGCTTGACGAAGAACTCATCAACGAACAGCGGGCAAGCTTGTTGAGTGAAGTGCTGAAAAACGATGCCAGTGTGTCAGCCGGAGGAACCAGCCGTAACCGCGAACGTTTTTACCTGCGCGGTTTTGAACTCGGCAGCACAACAGGCTTCCTGCGTGATGGAAAGCAGCACTGGTCTCACTATCGTCAACCGGTTGAGTTGCTGGAAACGGTTGAAGTTCTGAAAGGCCCTGCGGGTTTGCTTTATGGTAAGTCAGCACCTGGTGGCCTGGTAAACATGGTGAGCAAAAAGCCGACTTATGATACTCAGGTCAAATTCAGCCAGGACATCGGGTCAAATAACGACTCTCGAACAGTGCTGGATGTCAGCGGTTCCCTGAATGACGACCAGACCTTGCGCGCCCGTACTGTGTTGGCAAAACAGTCTTATGATTCTTGGCGTCGTTACACCGATGGCTCAACGCCTACAACCGAGCGTTTTGTTGGTGGCCTGATGGTGGATTATGACGTAACCGACGATGTCTCGCTGTCTTTCCACTACGACCGTACCAACGACGATGGCAGCGTGGATTCCGGCGCTTACATTGTTGACGGCAAACCGGTACTGGGTAAAGCACATATCTGGGATGCGCAGTGGTCGAATATCGAGAACGATGTTGAAAACATTGGGTTGGATGTGAACTGGGCAATGAATCACAGTTGGAATTTGGCTGTGGGATACAACCACCAGGATTTTGAACGCCGGGATGTCGAGAGCTTTTCCAAGCCAACATCTTACAATCCATCAACCGGTACGTTTGACTACCAGGGCTATGACCGTCATGACCACTGGAAGTTTGATACGGCTTATGTCGACTTGACCGGTGAGTTTCGTGGGCTGGGCGTTGATCACCAGGTTCTTATCGGGGCTAACTGGCTGGGATACTACTACGCCCTTCAGCGCGACAGCGTCAAAGGACTAACCGGTACAGTGGGTCAACCGCTGGACAAGCCCGCAGGCCTTGATTACCACAAGGGTAAAAAAGGCGAGCCGACTGAGAGGGATTCCTACGGTTTCTATATTCAGGATATGGTGACATTCAATGACGACTGGCAGGTCCTGGCTGGTGTGCGTGTTGACCGGGAAGACGATGCAGAATACAGCGAAACCAACGTCCTGCCGAAAGCGGCGGTAATCTTCCACCCGAGTGAGAACGGCTCGGTATACCTGACTTACTCGGAAAGCTTTGAGCCTTTGGGTAATGTCACCGACAGTAATGACGTGAACTTCGGCAAGCACCTCGATCCAATGCGCGGCAAGCTGTATGAGCTGGGCACCAAATGGGAGTTGATGGACAACCAACTGTTTGTTTCTGCCGCGGTGTTTAACATCACCATGGAAAACAAAGAACTGACCCAGGATTATTTCGGCGGGCCGGCAGGGACTGACAAAAAGACAGTTCAGGTTGGTGAGCAGGTACACGACGGGCTGGAACTGAATGTGGTAGGCCATGCGACGGAGAAACTCTCGGTTTATGGCTCAATGGCCTACCTGGATGCAGAAATTAAAGACCCGACAGACGTGTCACTGGATGGCAAGCGCCCGATTGATGTGCCCGAGTTTTCAGCCAGTGTCTGGAGCCGCTACGACATCACGGACGATACCCTGTTTAACCTGGGGGCTATCTATGTAGGTGACCGTTATGGTGATGCCAAAAATACCTACAAAAAAGATGCGTACACCCGTGTTGATGCCGGCGTTGCCACAACATCAAGCGCGGTAAAGAGTTGGATATAACCCTTCGCCTGAATGTAGAAAATCTGTTTGATACGGATTACTACGCAGGTGGCGACCAGGATAACACCGTGATTGGTGAAGGCCGTAACTACATGGCAACGGTCGAGTTCAAATACTGATAAGATATCCCGGCTTCCTGATAGGGAAACCGGGTTTCTCTTATTGAAATGTTTTAAACCAGAGAATGCGAAAACGATGAAGGTAAGTAAGCTCAGTCTGGCTTTGTTGGTGGCAATGATGCCACTCGCGTCGAATGCAGCGGATACCGCCGCTGACATCAGCAAGGCACAGTCCATTGAATCGAGTTCAAACAAGGCATCTTCCGCCAGCCAGAAAAGAATCGATACAAGCGCGGAATCGGTGCTGACGATGAAAGCGGAAATAGAGCGCCTTACCGAAGAAGTGGAAAACCTGACGCTGTATCGCGACCATCTTTCTACTTGTGCACAGCCAGAAAAACGAGGCTGCGAGCATTGAGGGGCAAATTGTCGATATAAAAGCCACTCGCCAGGGGATTGTTCCTCTGATGTACCGGATGCTCGACAGCCTGACAGTCTGGGTAGAGCAGGACAAGCCGATAAAAGCCGAACAACGACACAACCGGATTGAACGTTTGCATGAAATGATGGGGCGGGCAGATATCAGCGATGCTGAAAAATTCCGCCGGATCCTTGAGGCCTACCAGATTGAACTCGATTACGGTACAAAGCTCGGCACCTACGAGGGACAGATAACTGCGGATGGAAAACGGCTGGAAGCCAATATCTTCTACCTTGGACGGGCGGCACTGTTGGCTCGCAGTATTGCCGGCACCCGTTACTGGAGCTGGAGCGACGATGCAGAGGCTTGGTTGCCGGTTGACCCCAGCCAGTCTGAAAATATTGATTTGGCGTTTACCATTGCCAAGAAGCAGGCAACTCCGGCACTGTTGACCCTGCCGGCATCCCTGAAAACTGTGTTGGCGGCTCCGGAGGCGGCGAAATGAAATTAAAATCTCTGCCTTTGTTGCTGGCATCTGCGCTGGTCGCTTTTGCACTGGTTCCGTCCGTTCAGGCCAATATCGTCAATGATGCGGTGAATGCTAAAAAGCAAACTGCGGCGCACAACCAGGCCCGTGAAGCTGGGTTTAATAAAACGGAACAGCTTTACCGTGAGAAGCTCAATGCCCTGAAAGCGCAGAAAGTATCGCTGGAAAAGCAAACTGAGGTATTGAGTCAGGACTTCACGCGCAATGAAGAAAACCTCGCTCAACTGGAAGAAAAACTCCGCCTTGAAACCGGCAGCCTGGGCGAGCTCTTTGGTGTCGTCCGTCAGGCCAGCAAGAGTCTGCAGGGTGATGCGCGAACAGCAGTAACGGCTATTGGCCAGAGTGACTACCTGAATACGTTGGATGACGTTGTCGCTGCGGAAAAATTGCCTTCGTTGGCTCAGTTGGACAGCCTTTGGAAAGGAATGAATACCCAACTCCGAGCCAGCAGTGGCCTGGAACCCATTTCGGTGGATGTTCTGGATGCCTCTGGAGCGATAAGCAAACAGCAGGTATACCGGGTTGGTAACCTGGGACTGGTTGGAATAAACGGTTATCTGGACTGGGATGCTGGGCGTAATTTGGCAAAACCTTTCCAGAAGCTGCCGGAAAACGGCCCGACTTCCGAAGTGTTGGACAGCTTTACGGATAACACCTCACTCCTGCTCGACCCTTCCCGCGGGATTGTACTATCCCAGTTGGCGCAACAACCAACACTGGAAGACCGGTTCATGCAAGGCGGTATTGTTGGCTATGTCATTGCCGGGTTGTTGGCAGTTGGCCTGTTGATCGCCTTGATCCGGGGCTCTTCACTTATGGTCACGCGGTTGAGGATTAGCAAGCAAATCAAGCATCCGGAGAAGCCGGGTAACAACCCGCTGGGGCGTGTATTGAACGTGTATCACCAGCATCCGGATCGTTCTCTGGAAACCCTGGAACTGCGCCTTCTTGAAACCATCGTGGATGAGCAGCAAGGCTGTGAGAAAGGGCTTTCCATGCTCAAGTTGCTGGCTGCTCTCGCGCCTATGCTGGGCTTGCTCGGTACGGTAACCGGCATGATTGAGACCTTCCAGACGATTACCCAGTATGGCAATGGTGACCCGAAAGTGATGGCTGGTGGAATTTCCATGGCATTGGTCACAACGGTACTTGGCCTGATTGCGGCAATGCCTCTGCTGCTCGCTCACAATGTATTGAGCTCCCAGGCGGATGCCATTCGCGGCACGTTGGAAAAATACGGCATCAGCTTGTTGCTGAACAGTCTGAAATCGGGTTGGCTGCTGCCAATACAGCAGGCACCGGAAAGGCCGCGTGATGGACTACTCTCCGTTTCAGGCCTTGCTCGCTGAAAACTGGATTGTCACCCTGCGTGAATTTATGGCGCAGGGCGGTCCGGTGCTCTGGTGGCTGGGTGCGGTTGTTATACTTTGCTGGTTGTTGGTATCTGAGCGTCTGATTTACCTGATGGTGACCTTCCCGCGACAGAAAAAATACTGGCTCGGTTGCTGGAAAAACAGAATGCACATTGAACCTGCAGACAGCGGTGAATTGTCCTGGCACACCCGGGCGATGCGTGAGGGTTGGTTATTCGAAGCGCACAATGCTCTGAACCAACACCTGAACCTGATCAAAGCACTGGTCTCGATTTGCCCAATGTTGGGACTTCTTGGCACGGTGACCGGGATGATTTCGGTTTTCGATGTAATGGCGAACCAGGGCACCAGCGACCCACGCCTGATGGCATCCGGTATTTCCATGGCAACCCTGCCGACGATGGCGGGAATGGTAGCAGCACTGGCCGGGGTGTTTGCCCATGCGCGTATTCAGAAAGCCTGCCACCGACGAGAAATTGCACTTGAACAAGCTATGAGGCGTCAACCATGAGACTGACACGCCCACAGCGCATCCGTGAAGATGCGCAAATTGACCTGACTCCGATGCTGGACATCGTGTTCATCATGCTGATCTTCTTCATTGTAACCAGCTCATTTGTGAAAGAGTCCGGAGTAGAGGTAAATCGTCCTGAGGCCAGCCATGCTGTAAGTCAGAAAAAGGCGGGCATCTTTGTTGCGATTACGGCGTCTAACGACATCTATATCGACAAGCGAATGGTTGATGCTGAGCGTGTTGAAGCGACGCTCGAACACCTACTCTTGGACCAGCCTGAAGCCTCTCTGGTAATTCAGGCGGATGAGCATGCTTACAACGGCACCGTGGTTGAAGTGATGGACGCGGCGAAAGGGGCGGGTATCAAAAATATTGCCTTGGCAGCGGAGAGGCCATAATGGCGTTGTCTTCTTCCAGTATGGCTAAACCCGGCAACGGTGCGGCGCGCATGCTGGTCGCGTTGCCATTGGCTGCAACCTGCGCACTGGGCTTGTTTTCCCTGATGGCCTTGATGGTCGATCATGGCGTAAAACGTGCGAATGATGATCAGTCGGTTCTGGCGTTTGATATGGTGATGGTTGAGCAGGATACTGACGTTCAGCGTCGCAAGCGTGCTCTCCCTGACCCACCCAAACCGCCAGAAATGCCCGAGCAGCTAAAACCGGTAAGTCAGCTCCGGCAAAGCGTGGCGACTGCGCAGCCCGTCATCCCAAACATGTCCCTGAATGCGGGATTGGATGGTGTACTTATTCAGGCGCCAACAATGGGTGACTTTTCTGTTGCTGAAACGGTAGGTAACCAGCAGGCAATGCCACTTTACCGCATTGAGCCGACCTATCCGGCTAAAGCGTTGAAACGTGGTGTAGAAGGTTACGTGGTAGTCAGTTTCACCATCGATCCGAGCGGTCGTCCGGTTGATTTGGACATCATTGAAGCGAAGCCCCGACGAATGTTTGAACGAGAGGCCATGCGAGCTATCAAGCGCTGGAAGTACCAGCCGAAAGTGGTGGGTGGCAAAGCGGTTTCACAACCGGGCCAAAGCGTTAGACTGGAGTTTAAATTGAACCGATGATGAAAAAACGATTACGCGCTTTCACCATTTTGATGTTGGCTGTAGCCTCACTGACGCTCTCCGGTTTGGTTCTTGCGGGAGAATTGTCCCAGTTTACTGCCGGAAAAGTGCAGAAAGCTTATGAGCTTCAACAGGAAGCTAAAGTGCCCGAAGCCATTAAAATGCTCTCAGGCCTTGAGCTTGATCGCCCGTTTGAACAAGCTTTTGTAAACCGGATGCTGGGTGTACTTTACTGGCAGTACGGACAGACTGGGAAAGCGATAGCGAAGCTGAAACTGGCGGTAGATAGTGGCCTTCTCGAAGACAGCCAGGCCTGGATCACACAACGTATGCTGGCCGATCTTTACATGACGGAAGAGTCCTACAGCAATGCACTCAAATACTACTACCCACTGACGAACAACATTCCAAACAATGAAAAAGCTGACGACCTTTGGTTGCGCATTACTCAGGCACATTACCAGAAACAGCAGTGGAAATCGGTACTGAAATCAATCAAGGCGTATGAGCGTGTAACCCATAAAGACAGTTTGGCCCCGCTTACCATGAAACTGGGTGCCCAATTGCAGCTTCGCCATTGGAAAGGTTCAGTTCCGACGTTGAAGCGCCTGATTGCGGTTGAGCCGGATAACCGCAACTGGTGGATGCAGTTGACCAGTTCCTATATGAGGCTAGACCGTCCGGCAGATGCCTTGAGTATTCTGGCGATCGCCAAGCGAGACGGGATTGTATTCAGTACGCAGGATACCTTGATGATGGCGCAGCTATACGCCCAGCAAGGTATTCCCGAAGTAGCAGCACAGTTGCTTTCTGATCTTTCTGGAAAACAGAAAAATGAAGAAACAACCGTATATGAAGCGCGCTACTGGCAAATGGCAAAAGAGTGGGATAACGCCATTGCGGGTTGGCGTAGAGCATCGGAGTTGGATAATAAGCACCGCTGGCACCTGGCCCAACTGCTTCTCCAGCAAGAGCATTACCAAGCTGCTCTGAGAGAACTGAACAAAGTAAACCGTAGTGGCCGAACCGCAGATATTGAATTGGCAAAAGCGCGTGCGTTCTACAAGCTTTCCCAGTTTGATAACGCCCTGATGCATGCAAAGCGTGCTGATGAGTACCAGCCTTCCGAGCAGGCAAAAAGTTGGATTCATTATTTGTCAGTGAAGGTTAAGCTTTCAGCAGAGCATAGTGACCGGCAGGAAAACTCCTAAAAGGATTGGTAAAAAAAAGCGGCTGCCAAATTGGCAGCCGCTTTTTTACCAATCAGATTCATTCATTGACCATTCTGACTGGTTGAAATTATCTCTGACCAACAAATTAATCCAATTGGTATTACCGAGAGCGCCTGATCCTCGTCAAAGCGCAAAGAAACAGAAAACTAAAAATGGATAACGTGCCCCCGCCTCCACCGCCAGTAGATGGAGCCTGCGCGGTAGACGCATATTTTTGGAATACATCGACAGGGAAGGATGATGTCGTGGTGTCAGTCACCAATGCTCCGGTTTTAGATTTTACCCAGTTATAAAACTGGGAGACTTGGGTTTTAATGGCGGGCTTTGATACCGAACAGTTAGTTTTGCCACGACTCACGATGCCTACCAATCTATAACCTTTGTCGAAGTCACCTTTTGCACTTGGGTCTTGCCAAATAACAGGCCCACCGGAGTCTCCGTTGCATGCACTGTTACTTATTGTCGGGTTTGGCGTGGTGGCACATACAACATAGGACTTCGCGATATTAACTTCCCATTTCTGACTACACACTGAATCTGGTACGCCGGTAAGAAGTGTTGCCTGTAATACGTTTGATACGGAGTTATCACTTTCTCCGACCTTATATCCCCAACCTGAAACAAGCAAATTCGGAGTTCTTGCTTGATTTTCAACCCACCCATTTATGATCGCAAGGTCTAAATCATTCTGCTGGCTAACAGGCAACATTTTTATGGATGAGTTTTCTGGAAGTTCAGAAGTGGTATGGATTAACGCTATATCATAATAACTACCGAAGAGTTTATTATTGTTCGTATATCCTGGATAAATATGCAATTTATCTACTTTATGAACGTTACCGCTGTTCCGAACAATGCTATTGCTATGCACACTAATCTCTGAAATATTATCCGGTTGGTCTGTTTCCTTATCTGTGAGGCAGTGTGCTGCTGTTAGTACCCATCGTTCTCCTATAATGATGCCTCCACACCAATACCTTTCACCACTTATATATACCTGCCATGGAATATCACCTTGGCTCACATTAGAGCCATTTATTATATATGGCGTAGGTTCTGTTGAGGAAGAATATGATGAGAAAATAAGCGCATAAAACAGAAGTATTCTAACTAGCATAACTGACATTCCTTGTTTGATTTTATATATCTCAGATGAATGTTATCTGTTGGGAATAATATTTCAATAGTCATACTAAAGAATATTGTTTCCGATTGCTAAATTAACATTTTATGAATTAAATAAATCACTCTCTATGAAACCAATTGCTTTTGTTGGTTTCGTTCTATACCCATAACTATCTTTTATACCCACCTCAGAATAAACAATTGGAAGCGTATTCGTTTAAACAGGTAGCTTGACAGTATAAACGTCACTGATTAAGCGGAAAATAATGACAAAATCTACTGTTTCAAACGCCAATATTCCAATTGATACAAGTTTCGGAAGGATTAATCGCCTGATTCTGGTGGTATTTATCACTGTAATGGTATCGGCCTTGTCAGCGTGGGTTTACCTTCCTCATTCAGTGTTTTGGGTCGCTGTTTTATCCGCACTGTGCCTCGCACTATGGGCGACCGGAATCGTACCGGAGTATTGGCCGGCCTTTCTGTTTTTCCTGGTTGCCATGCTGCTTGAACTTGCCCCGGCAGAAAGTGTGTTCTCGGGATTTCATTCGCCACCGTACTGGTTGTTGTTCAGTGGCTTGATACTTGGAATTTCGATGAACCACACTGGCTTGGGTAACCGATTAGCGGCGTTACTTTCTCGCACAGCAGGTTCAACGTACTCGGGGGTAATTATCCGCATCGTATTTTTCGGGCTGGCGCTGGCGTTTGTGGTTCCATCTTCTATCGGGCGGGTTGTCCTGTTGCTTGCTATTGTCAAATCACTTGCAGAGCACATGGGTTATAAAGCCGGTTCTAATGGGCAAACGGGAATGATGATTGCCGCAACGTTGGTACCTGCCTCCCGGCATTTACGATTTTACCAGCGAATGGGCCGAATATGGTTCTGGCGGGGATGGCGGAGAGCCTGTACGGTATTCAACTTTCCTACTGGGACTATCTGATCCTTCATTTTCCCGTGCTGGGATTGTTGAAAGCGGGGATACTGGTGTTGCTTATCCTCCGGGTGTTACCTTCAGAAGATCCGGCTGCCCGACGCTCTGAGTTGTCCGTGTCAGGCTCGATGACAGTGTATGAGAAACAACTGTCTGTTGTGTTGGGTCTGTGTTTGTTGCTCTGGCTGACAGACCGGATCCATCATATTTCTCCGGGGTGGATAGGGCTTGCTGCTGCAGTCTATTGCCTTGTTCCTTTTACTGGTCTCACGCAAAAAAATTGTCTCAATACAGAAGTGAAATATGGGCCATTGTTCTTTGTCGGGGGAATTATGGGGCTGGGTGTCGTTATTTCCCAATCCGGGCTTGGGCAAGCGATAGTCGAACCGCTTAGTGAACACTTGCCATTTACGGCAGACAAATCTATGTGGAATTTGGTTTCCATAACCGGCATATCAATGCTTGTGGCGGCTGTTACCAATCTGCCAGGTGTACCTGCAATAATGTCTCCATTGGCAGAAAGCTTGTCTGAGGCAACCGGGTTTTCGATCACTACCATTCTTATGTCTCAGGTTCTGGCATTTTCGAATGTTCTGCTTCTTTATCAGGTCCCACCGGTGGTTGCGGCAATCCAAATTGGTAACCTGCCGACCTGGACAGTGACTAAACTATGCTTGGTAATGTTTGTGATCGGGCTTGTTGTGCTGATGCCGCTGGATCTTCTGTGGTGGCAGATACTGGGAATGTTTGACGGATAGATTGGAAGATTATGGATATTCACCTGCTGAAAACCTTTGTTGCTGTTGTCCGGGAAGGCACGATTACCCGAGCATCGGAGAAATTATTTTTAAGCCAGCCGGCGGTCAGTGCGCATATTAAAGCGATGGAGGAATCCCTGGGTGTCAGCCTGTTTGAACGTACTCCCCGAGGAATGTTCCTGATTGAGGGGGAGCGTTTGTTAGTTAAAGCCGAGCAAACCCTGGCTGCCCACCGCGATCTATTAGATGAAGCAACCCGGCTGCGCGGTAAACTGAGCGGTCAGTTGAAGTTGGGCGTGTCTTCAAGTACGAGCCCGAATTCGCGGGTAACTTCCTGATGCGGGTTTCTGAACATTACCCGGATATTCAATTCTCTGTTGAGCATACTTCCACGACAGCTGAGATACTCCAGCGTGTCAAAAACGACGACCTGGATATGGGGCTTTACAATGAGTGTTGTGAACCGGAGCCAGGATTTGCGTACCGAGAATTGGGGCGCCTTGATGTCTATTTAGCGGTTTCGACAGACAGTGCTGTTCAGTCTGAGCCGGCAGACTGGCGGGAGCTGTCCGGGTTGACCTGGATATATCCGCCTGCACATACCTGCTGTGGCAAGACGGCAGAGACCTTGTTTGAGAAACACCACTTTCGTCCGGACAGCGTTATCAGTATTGACAGGGAAAGTGTGACAAGAACACTGGTAGCCGGTGGTGTGGGGGTTGGCCTTTTACATGCAGATACGGCAAAAGAGGCGGAATCAAAAGGCGAAGTCAGGCTGATATGCAAAACGCCTGACCCGCTTAAAGTGCTGTTGATTTTCAGAGCCGACAGAGAAAAAAGTGCCTTGATTTCTTCTATCTGCAAGATGTTGGAGCAGGAAGTTTAAAAGGGCGTCTACAAGCTTAACTCACTGTAAACCACTTTGAATCTTTCCAGTACCAGAATCATTTCTTCTGAGGGTTCAATCCCTTCTTCTTTGCATTCTTTAGTAAAAAAGTCCCAATGCGCTTTGCGCCACCAAGAAAGGGAGAGGTCTCCTTCTCCTTCCGCAGCGGCAAATTCAGTCGTGACATCACGGAAGCTGCATTCAGATACATCGATTATTTCAATGACGCAAAACGGATTGCCGTGATAATCGGTAACAACTTGCAAGTGACCAACTTCCGGCATTTTCTCTCCACCTTGCTCATACCAGTACTTCATGCTGCATGTCGCTCGCTTTTTACTCTCGAGAACCAATCGGGCGCAGAGATTGGCGTTGTATTCGTCTGCGCAAAAGTAATCAGCACTGAATGAGGTATACCGTTTTTTCTCTGAAGCCGTGATTGTTGAAAGGTAACGGTTCAAAAACTGGTGAGCGAGGGGATTCATCTGTCTGTCCAATCAAGTGAATAGACATCAAAACTAGTCGCCTTCGGTATTTGATGCAATAAGGCTACGTCACATCTACGTGCGGTGATGTGATTTGCAGCGAACTTGATAGGAGTGAAAAACGCTGAAAGGCATCGGTATGGCAGGGTAGTAAAGTGAAATTTAACGTTTTGATCACAATTTCACAAATGCGACATCGAAAGCTTTGATGCCTGATTACCCAGAAAATCTTATTTTGGGAAATTATGTAGAAAGAAAACTGGTCAGTCAGACATTATTTTTGACCTCAACTAATAGCCTTAAAGCATTGAATAAAAAGCAACATGTAACGATGTAAAGATATTATTGAAAAATTGTACTCAATAAGGAGTAGCAAATTTTCCATTAAGGGTAAAAAAATAGACTTTCGTTTTTAATTAAAAACTCCCTTATTAAATAGTATGACAATATTTGAGCGGCTAACGGGCTGTTGATATTCGTGTTTAGTGGTTGCAATAATGAACGTGAGCAAATAACAGTCAAAGACGTAAATATAAAAATAATAAAATCTAACAAATATAATAAGTTAGGTTTAAAAAGGGAGAGGTATTTTTCATGATGAAAACAAAAGCAGCGCTGGCTGTAATTGGTTGTTTTAGTTTTATAATTCAAGCGCATGCAGCAGGTTTTGACACGGTTCCAACAGTAGACTCTTGGGCGCCATCCTCCGGTGAATATCAGGTTGGTGCTAATCCGAAGATCGTCATTTCTTCATCTTCATTAGGCGGTTCTTCCACGTTAAACAATATCACTACAACAATTTCAGAGACGGCTGCACATTTTTCTGATGATCTTGAAAATTTGGGTTTGAACTTTTCCGTTGTAAACGGGGGTT
The DNA here is from genome assembly GCA_001310455.1 of Photobacterium sp. JCM 19050. Taxonomy (GTDB): domain Bacteria; phylum Pseudomonadota; class Gammaproteobacteria; order Enterobacterales; family Vibrionaceae; genus Parasalinivibrio. Next base: position 91,724 of record BAXG01000013.1, on the reverse strand, counting down.
CTACAAACAGCGGAGATATCAGACTTTCTTTATTGAATAGCTATAATTCATCCCTTGGCGATGAGGGATACATTATCAACGTTGGGAACACGATTGATATAAGCGCCAATACCACTGCGGGACTATTTTACGGAACCCAATCTATCCTCCAGGTATTGAAGCAAGATAGTGGACACAATAATGTGCCCAAAGGAAGGGTAGAAGATTCCCCGTCACTGCCAGAACGCGGGATCATGATTGATGCCGGCCGTAAGTATTGGACGAAGGAATACCTGAAAGACCTTATCCGTAACCTGGGCTGGAACAAGATGAACCGGCTTCACCTCCACCTTACTGAGTGGAATGCATTCCGGTTGGCCAGTGATAACCCGGACTTTGACGGGCTCGCAGCACTGGCGCATACACACAATCAGATATTGATGAACTGGAGGCTTTTGCCAAGAAACACCATGTGGTCATTGTCCCGGAAATTGATATCCCCGGCCACGCTAAGTTGCTGGGGGATTACAGCAAAGAGGATGCGTTCAGCTGCTACACTCTGAGCGAGCCCCAAGTTCACTGGGAAGGATCAGCTGGACCCAGATGGACGATTAACTATACCGGAGTGTCTCAAAACAGTCCGAACACCGGTCGGGATTTCCTTGAAAACTTACTTTCAGAGTTCGTTCCTTGGTTTGACGGGCCCTATTTCCACATAGGGACAGATGAAGTACCGGAAGGTTCTAAGCTGAATAACTGCGCAGAACTGACCAACTATGTTGCCGATACACCGTCTTTAACCAGAAACGGAGATGTGCTGGTAGAAGCGATTGACGAGCTTAACGATCATGTGAAAAGCCTCGGCAAGAAAACCCAGATGTGGAACTGGTATGAAAGGCAAAGCACCACGATTGAGCCAAGCAATGACATTCTCGTGGATGTGTGGGCAGGAAATGCGGAATCTGCGTATATCAACCTGGGTTTCGATGTTATTAAGACAGGAGACGGTGGCTTTTACCTGACACCGGGCTTTGTTGATACTTTCCCTTCCAATCAAACTATCTTCACTTGGAACAATACATCGTCATCTCACCTGAAAGGCGTGAAGGTCAGTGTTTGGACAGATACTGCCTATACATGGCCTGATTACCAGTTTGAGAACCTGATGTTCGAATACCGCGCAGTGTCTGCTGAGCGCAACTGGGTGGGGGCGCAGTCTTCCTCCAAGCTTTCAGGTTTCTTGTCTAAAGTTCACCAGGTCGGTGCTTCGTCATCTTATAAAGGTGAACAGAATGCGATTCCAAAAGATAACTGGAAGGTTCACAACGTATCCAGTCAGGAGACCGCTCAGGAAGATGGAAAAGCTTCAAATATCTTCGATGGTGTAGGTACAACTATCTGGCATTCGAAGTATTCGGGTGGGCAGATAGCTTCCCTCACAGTGTGGCGCTGGACCTCGGTGCCGAATATGACTTGTACGGGGCAAGGTTCCAGGCGAGACGTAACCAGAACCAACGTAATATCAATGGATTGGTTGACAACTATAACTTCCAGGTGAGCACCGATGGCGTTACGTGGACTAACGTAGTCTCGAATGGTGAGTTTTATGATCTCGTGAATAACCGGGAAGCGCGCAGTGTGTATTTCTCCAAGAAAACCGCCAGGTATGTCCGCTTTACTGGCTTGTCTGCCACAAACGGACAGGATTTTGCCTCGCTTGCGGAACTCGATTTGTTCGGGACCTCGGTGGGCGGACAAGCAGTGACGCAAAATATCGCCGATATCCAGATGCGTCCGAAAGCGGATATGAGCGTTTGTTTGGGTGTTAACCGGGAAAGCGGCAGCGTCACTAACGGTGACCTTGCTGAGTTGCGCAAATGCGACAGGGATGACCCTTACCAGCGTTGGGAGAAATGGGACCAGGGCGGTGGTAATGTCTCCTTCCGTATGGCGATGGATACCTCGATGTGTCTGGATATTGACCGCGGCCCTGAGAGAGTAATAAATGATGGCGATCAGATGTTGGTGTGGAAATGCCATCTTGGTCCGAACCAACAGTGGCAAGTGTCAGAAGTTGACTACGGATTCTTCAATCTCAAGTCAAAAGGCAACACCAACGCGTGTATTGATATAGATGCGGTTGCTGATCCGGTTCTGACGCCAAACGACAGGATTGAAGTACAGTCATGCACATCCCATGACCAACAGCAGTGGGTATTGGTTGAATAATTAACCTGCTGAATTCTGTCTCTAAAAAGAAACACCGGAGGAATTAATTCCTCCGGTGTTTTGTTTTGTACCTATACCGGGTTGACCGTATTCTCGGGTTCATAGTTCAACTAAGATTTGGCGAATCAAGTTTGGCTTTATTATTGAACGAATAGGGAGAACAGACAGGATGAGTAGCATTGGACCGGGTTTGGATGGAGAACTGAGGTGTACTTGGTGCCTGGCAACGGAAGATTACATTAATTACCACGATAAAGAGTGGGGATTTCCTGTGGCGGATGATTATCGGCTTTTCGAGAAGATCTGCCTGGAGGGGTTTCAGTCCGGATTAAGCTGGCGCACCATTTTGGTCAAACGGGAAAATTTTCGTCATGCCTTTCACCATTTTGACTTTCATAAAGTGGCTGAATTTACAGAAGAAGATGTCGAACGTTTGCTGGGAGATGCCGGTATTGTTCGCCACCGGGGGAAAATTGAAGCCGTGATAAACAACGCCAAACGCGCCATAGAGATGGTGGAAAAAGAAGGATCGCTTGCTGCATTTTTCTGGCGATACGAACCCGAACCGCTTGAAACGCCGGAAGTGGTTGCTACAACACCTGAGTCTGTTCAGTTGTCTAAGGATTTGAAAAAACTCGGTTGGAAATTTGTTGGCCCAACAACGGTATACGCGTTTATGCAGGCCATGGGGCTTGTTAATGACCATGCGGTTGGCTGTGTGACCCGAGAGGAGGTGAATAAAGCGCGGGAGCACTTTCAGTCACCGGCCAGGCAATAATGTCTCTATTTAACAAGTAACAAAAAAGGGCGGATAATTCCGCCCAAAGTCACATTAATCTGCGTTTTTTAGCAGTCAGTACCTCATCAGCTTGCTGCAAATTTCAGTCAGGTGGGCAAATTGCCTCGCCATTTCCCGGTTCAGCCATAAATAACCGTAATAACTGATGTCACTGCTGTCTCCCGGCTGTGATTCGTGCCCTTGGGGGACAAGCTGCAAAAGTGGATATCTTCTAACAAAACGGCATCTACAGACTTTCCCGAGATTTGATTTGCCAGTTCGGAAAAGTGGTCGGCAAGTTGCTGCTTCGCACGGGTAAGCCCCGGCATATCACTGATCTTGTCTTTGCCTTGTTGGGCATCCCAGTTGGTACTGAACAGGGTTTCGAGGTCAGCATAGAGTCGCTTTTGTATCATCAGGGCGTTGGAAAAAAGGCCAAACTGACGACTGGACTCTTTTCGAAGGTGCGGCAAAAGTGCCTGCTGTTTGTCGATAAGCACTGCAAGCTTTTCGGCATGCATGGGTTTAAATTCCGACTGTTCCATCAATTCATTGTGTTGACGGTAGCATTGGGCGCTTTGCTCCAAAAACTCTTCAAGAAGGTAAATAAAGTGTCGGGTTGCCCGGTCAGGGAAGACATACAAGCTCGATAACACGCTGAGAACTGCGCCCAGGCTACATTGATAATACGCCACTTTGCGGCATCAAAATCTGCCGGGCCACCACCTGCAACAATCACCACAGTGATGGCAACCATCACAGCTGCGTAGGAATATTTCTCCTGGGTGAAATACATGGCGGTAAGCAATACCGCAAGAAACAGGATGTGGTGTGTCCAATGATAGGCATCCGGAATTAGGAACATTGCCAGTCCCAATAAACCACCAATCAAGGTTCCCCAAACCCGCTGATTTGCCTTGGTCAGCACCCCGCCGATAAGGGGGATTGCACCAAGAATCGTGGCGGCAGTAATTAGTGCCCAATATCCATAGGGCAAATCAAAAAGCCGGACGATAAGCAAAATGGCAGACATAACAAGCGTAACGCGCACCATGTAGAACAGCCGGGCATGCTTGATCGAAAAAATTCGTATTGGTTCATAGGAAAGCAGAGGCGAGATATACGTGCCGCAGATTATAACGAAATGAAAGAAAAGCTGAACGTATCGTTCAAGAGGAATTCGAAGAGATGTTTGGTGAAAAACCGGCGGAACAGAATTCCGCCGGATGGGTTTATATCCGCGGATCCATCGGATGAGGTTGTCCTGTGCCGGTTTCAAGATAATTTTTCAGGCTGTTGCCAAAGAACAGTCCCCATTTGCAATTGCAGTGCATAAAGAACTTGTCGGCTTCCGGCCAACCATGATTGGCAAACTCCAGCGCCACGCCACGTTCGTCCGGCACAATATCAAAGGTGAAATCCTCTGTACCTGCCCATGGTCCTTCTAAACACTTCCATTTTACCTGCTTTCCTGGGGTGAGCCCGGTGATCTCCATATCAACGATATGATCGCACTTTTCGCCAAAGTAGAAGGTGGCTGTGTTTCCTACCTCTGGCGTGGTGTCGCATTTTGTCCACCAGGATGAAAGCCCCTCTGAGGTGGTCAGCGCTCGGTAAAGGCTGTCAGCATCCGTTTCAATGACTACGCGGTGAAGAATATCTGCCATGATGTTTCTCCTCTGTCTGTCGGTGAATTGAGTTTTCATGGTTAACCATATGGTTAACTGTTTAGGTAAATAAAAAGCACCGAAGTGCTTTATCAGAGCTTAAATATGGCAATCAGGTTACTGATTCCCTCAATGAGCCAAGGCAAGCCGTCCAACCATGTTTGTGTCCATCAAAGGCCTGTTGGTTAGGCAGCTTTTCATGAGTCAGGCGAAGTAGGGTATTTTCGCCTTCTTCGATAAACTCAACGGTGACCAGTGTGGTGGCTTCGAGTCCGGCACAGCCTTGGCAGTTTTGGTTAGCCAGTACCCAGGTAAAAATTAGGCGCCGGTCTTTTTCCACTTCAACATAACTGCCAAAATGGCGCATTGGTGTCCCCGCTGGGCCTTCCTGAACTATTTCATACTGTCCGCCGGGCCTGACATCAAGGGTTATGGATGTCACCGGATAACTCGCCGCACCAAACCATTTCGCCATCAGTGATTCCTGGCACCATGCTTCAAAAACCCGGTTGGCTGGTGCGAGGTATCGCTTTTCCAGGCGAAGCACCGCATACCCATCTTGGCGTGACGTAGCATCCATTACGGCTCCTTTCCATCCTTTGTGATAAACGCATCCAACTCGTCCAGGCGCTGATTCCAGAACGACTCATAAAATGCCAGCCAGCGGGAAACTTCACTGAATGGCTCCGCATTCAATGTACACCAATGCTCGCGGCCGATAACTGTCCGCCTCATTAAGCCAGCTCGCTCCAAGACTTTCAGGTGCTTGGTGATTGCCGGCTTGCTGATATCAAACGGTGCCGAGAGCTCCCGGACGGTGGCCTGACCCTGCATCAGGCGCTGAACCATTGCCCGCCTTGTCGGGTCAGACAGCGCGGAAAAGATCAGGTTCAGATTCTGATTTTCATTGTTAACCATAAGGTGAACTATATTAGAGGGGATCATTTGACGTTTGTATTACGGCTGAGATTGGGCGGAGAAAGTATGGATGTCTGCCTAGCCATGGCTTTTTTTGATAGCGCTTATCGTTACGCTTGGCTCATCCAGGTCTGCAAATCAATCCCCAGCCTGACTGTATCCCACCACTGATTTTTGAAAAAACGATCTTTTTCGATTCGATTTTCTTCCTCAAAACCGAGTGAGCGGCAAAGCATAATGGCAGCACGGTTCTGGCCGATGGTTTCGGCGAACACCCTGTGCACTCCAAGGGTTTCGAAGCCAAAGTCAATCAGTGCAGTTGATGCTTCTTTGGCATAGCCAGTGCCGTGAAAGGCGCGAACGAGCCCACAGCCAATAGACGCAGTTTGGTATTCCTGCCTAATGCCGCAGGTGCCAACGAAACGCCCGGTTTCTATTTCTGTGATTGCTAATTGAAAAGCTGTTCGCGGTGATTCCCCGGCCTGCTGTATGAAACGATTTACAAGTGCAGCGGCCTTTTCATCAGAGCAGTCTTCTTCGTCATAGAATCTCTGGTATTTGGTATCCCGGTTCATTGCCAGATAATCGGACAAGTCGCTCTGCCGAAAGTCCCGGAGCATCAGGTTGGGAGTACACAACACAAAGGTATCTGAGGCTGGCATATTGCATCCTTGCAAGTTGAGATCTGGGAGGAACAGGCGTATAAGACCCACCCTTTTTTACGTTAAATGATGTGCCACAAATGAGCAAAAAACCGGATCTGAAAAGTGCCATGCTTCAACTTATTGAGCAGGTGAAAGATGAGTTGCCACTTTACGAACCGGCTACTTTTGTTTGTGGGCCGGATGGCAACTGCATTGGTTGCCCGAAAAAACTGATGGAACTGGTCGATACTGAAGTATGTTACTGGGAAAGTGCCATTGAGCGTGGAATTGTTCCAAAATTTGATGAAATCAGGTTGTTCGGGAAGCTGTGTAAGAATGTCCGCCGGGGCTTGGTGAGAAACGGGATTCTCAGCAATTGACGCCAGTTTCTGCCGGGAACAGCCAATTTGTGGAATCTAAGTTTGAAGCCATTTTCCGTCGGGTAAAGTGGCGTATTTTCGTGTCTCAGAGAGTAAATCCAATTCAGTAAAGGGCTGGGGGCAAACATGACACCGCAAGAGCAAGAACTGATTCAGAAGCTGGCAGACAAGTTGGGTGCCAACCAGGGAAAGGCGAAAGACCCCGAGGCCGACAAACTCATCGCCGACCGTATCGCGTCACTACCGGATATCGTTTACCGCCTGACTCAATTGGCACTGGCGCAGGAAGTTGCGCTTAAAGATATGAAAGACCGCAACGATTACCTGCAGCGTAATGCCGAATACTACAAGCAGGAATCGCAGCGTGGCAGTTTCAGCCGTATGTTTGGTGGTGACCGTCAGCCACCTCAGCCGCCACAGCCGGCTTACCGCCCAAGTGCTTTCGGCGGCTTTATGCAGACCGCCGCCGGTGTGGCTGCGGGTATGGTTGCCGGCAGTGCATTGAGCCATCTGTTCTTCGGTGGTGAGCACGAACAACCTATTGTTGAAGACGTCACCAATAACACCATTATTGAAGAACAGCCGGATAACCAACCAGAAGCAGAACAGGACATGGGTGCGGATACCACTGCCTCAGAGGCAGGAAATTCTGACAGCAGTTTCTTGCAAGGTACAGACTCCTACACCCAGGATTATACCGGAGGATGGAGCCAGGGAACCGGATTTGATGATAACAACGGTTTCGGGGATAGTTCTGGCTTTGGTGACAACAGCGGTTTTAGCGATGATTCCGGGTTTGCCAACACCGGCTTTGACGATGATCCTAACCGTTTTGGCGGAGATGACGGCATGTTCGGTGATAGTAGCTTTGGCGGCGATGACTTCGGCGGATTCGACGACGATACGTTCTGAGCTTCTGATTGGAAATAACTTGGACGCCGGGAACTGCCCCGGCGTTTTTGTGCCGGCAATAATTTACTTTACAAAGCTGCTGTGCACATCACTGTTGCTTGGCTCCCTGGAGAATTCCGTCATTGGCGACTGAAAATGGTGGAGCATCCTGTAGAGCTCTTCTTTGCGGATAGGTTTGGTCAGGTAAGCATTCATGCCGGCGTCATGTGCCAATTCATAGTCGTCTACCGCCGCATGGGCAGACAGGCCGACTATCGAACAGGCCTGAAGATGCATGCAGGATTCATGGTCCCGGATTAGTTGCGTCATTTCATAGCCATCCATAATTGGCATAGAAATATCGGAAAGAATTAAATCCGGCCTGTGTTCCCGGTATAAGTCAAACGCTTCGCTTCCGTTATTGGCAAAGATAAGGTCTGCCTGGGTTTTTGCCAGCATCGCTTTGATCAGAATTCGGTTTGACTGGATATCGTCGACAATCAGCAACGTCTTGCCTTCAAGGTTTGGCGGCAGAGACCACTTTTTCTGTCTCTCATCTTGTTCTGAACTGATGCTTTGATCGGCCAATTCAGCGAGAGCGGTCTTCAACTGCTGGTATTTTACCGGCAGAGTGAGGTGGCGGATGGCCCTGTGTTCATCATCTTTTGGCAGGTTAGTGACCTTTGAGTAAAGGCAGAGCATGGGAAGGTGTTTTTCTTCCGGAAGCGCTGATTTTTCATCCACCAGGCATACCCTGACCCGTTTCGCCTTGGCTTTTCCGGTTGAAAATGAATCAGGCACTAACGGTGTCGGAGGATTGACCGCCATACCCCAAAATGAAAGTTGGTTTACTAGTGCTGGCGGATACTGCTCTGCAAGGCATTCAAACCACACTTCCACACCTTCGAAAATACCGTGGTCCATCGGGAATTGGTTGACGTTCTCTACATCGAGGTTAAAGGAAAACCGGCTGCCTTTGTTCGGTTCAGATTCAATGCGTAATTCGCTGCCAAAGAGGTTGACCAGGTTCTTTGTTATAGCCAGGCCAAGCCCGGTTCCCTGGTAGCGGCGGGTGTTTGAGTTATCAACCTGTTCAAAACTGTTGCCGATAACGGAGATTTTTTCCTCCGGAATGCCGATACCGGTATCGGAGACACAAATTCGGTAGCGTGTCTTGTTACCGTGCCCGACAGGGCCATCCGGCGATATCCGGCTTATTTCCAGAGAGATTGAACCGGAATCGGTGAATTTAACCGCATTACCCAACAGATTATTAAGTATTTGGCCCAGCCTGACGGAGTCACTTTTGATGTTGTAGGGGAGGGTCGGATCTATATTGCTGATGACGTTGATGCCTTTAGCTGCCGCGTTGACTGCTGCCATCGACAGGCAATCCTCCGCGAGTTCCCTCAAGTTAAACGCCTTGGTATCCAGCGAGAGCTTACCTGCCTCGATTTTGGAAAGATCGAGTATTTCATTGATAAGGAAGAGCAGATCCTGACTCGAGTGGGAGAGCAGGTTTATGTAGTGGCTTTGTTGAGGTGTCAGGTCGGTGTCATTGAGCAAATCTGCCATGCCGACGATCGTGTTCATCGGCGTACGGATCTCGTGCGACATGTTGGCAAGGAAGCGAGACTTTGCATGGGTGGCAGCCAGCGCATTTTCCGCCGCGACCCGCAGTTCATCCTGAATACGGAGGTTTTCAGAGATATCCCGGATAATGTAGGCGTAGCGATCTACTTTTCCAATGGCATCAGCGATTGGGAATATGCTGATCTCTGCCATGTAGGTCTGGCCTTTACGTTTTGTACAGGTAAGCGTCAGTGAGCGGGCTTCGGGGACATCTTTATTGTAATGCAGTGAGTCAAGGCTCTCTCTTGACGTATCCGGAGCAAGGAGTATCGAGCCCGGGGTGCTGTCTTTAACCGCCGGCAAGGCATAACCGGTAAGACGGGAAAGTGCCTGGTTTGCCCAGAGAATATGGTTGTTGCAGTCTGCAATTAAAAAGGCCTCTTCAGCTTGCTCCACCAACTGCACAAACTGAGTGTATTGCTGGGAAAGGCTCCAGTAGCGTTGTTTTTCCTCCGTAAGTGATCGGTACGAATCGGCAAGAGAGATGGACATGCGGTTAAATTCTGAGGTGACTTCTGCCAATTCATCTGAGCCGGATACGCCAACTGTTGTACCCGGACCCTGCTTTTTTATCTTTGTTGCGGCTTTTTGTAACTGGTGTAGGCGGTTGGTCAGGTATGTGCCGAGGAACAGAGAGAAAAGTGCCACCAATGCAATTTCTATCAGCGCAACGGTATAACTGTAACGTTTGGCTTCATCCATCAATGCGCCGAGCCTGCTCACATTGATACCGAGTTCAACCCGGCCAAACGAAATTCCATCCAGCATGACGTCTGCATAAGTGTCGTATACACCGTCTGAACTGTCAGAGGGTAATTCTTGGTAATTGACGATTTGTCCCGCGCTGTTCCTATCTCCATCTTCCGCCAATATGCGACCGTCACTGTCCAAAAAACGCAGATAATTGATATCACTGCTGGAGACGGCTTCGTCAACAAATGACTGCAGGTTAGCGAGATCGGTGGAAATGACTTCATCACGGGCTGCGGTAGCAAAGGCTTTAGCCAGGCGCTGGCTTCCTTCCGCCAACCTGGTGTTGTTAGAGTCTTGCAGCCAATTGAGGCCTGAAATAATCAGGATCGCGAGAACCACTATCTCGATTAGCGCAACACCCAATATCGTTTTGAGCCTAAATGACATGCAAGAGCACCCAGAAATTAAGAAACATAATGCATAGTTAAATATAGTACACCTGTTGCATTTGTTGGCGTTTCGACAGGAGAGTGCAAAAAAATCGGCGGTTAGATATTTTTTGTTTGTTGACATTGTTGCGGTTCGCAACGAATACTGGTTGATATACGCAACATAGGGAGTGTGTTATGACGCCGGAAAATCTGCGAGCGCTTTCGAGGACATTGGTCAGGCAGTTGGATTATTGGACAACTATTGTGGGGATATGCTTCTTACCCCGGTTCAGGCCCACGCGATGATAGAACTGGAAGCCGAACCCAAAACGGTAAGTGAAATGTCAGTCTGCCTCAATGTGGACAAATCGAATGCCAGCCGTACTCTGGCTACATTGTTGAACCAAGGGGTTGTAGAGTCGGTTCCTCATCCGACAGATGGCCGTAGTATGGTTTTCCAACTGACAAGCTCCGGGCGCGAGAAGCTGGCGGTTCTTCACTCTCAGCTTAATGGGCAGGTGAGGGCATTTATCGATCTGCTGGAAGTTGATGAGCAGGCAGCGCTTGAAACCAGCCTTACCAGGTATATCCGGGCCATGCAGACTGTACCGAAGCAGGCAGGTTACACATTTCGGGAACTGACAGCATTGGATAACGCGTCAATAGCCGCAGTTATCCGCCGGGTATCGGCTGAATATGGCCTGACAGGTGAGAGTGGATATGGCGTAACAGACCCAACGCTTGACTGTCTCAGTGATGTGTATGCGCCTGAGAATTGTGCCTATTGGTTGATTGAGCGGGATTACCGGGTACTTGGTGGTGGGGGATCGCCCCGCTTGCTGGTGAAGACGGTATGGCTGAATTGCAGAAAATGTACTTTCTGCCGGAGTTGCGTGGTAAGGGGTTTGCAAGAAAGCTGGCTGTTACTGCTTTGGCATTTGCCAGGGGGCAGGGTTACCGCGGCTGCTACCTGGAAACAACAGCAAACCTGACGGAGGCCATCGGACTGTATGAAAGCCTGGGGTTTACACGTCTCAAGTGCGCGATGGGCAACACGGGTCACGATGCCTGCGAAGTTTCTATGATTAAATGGTTTTAACTAGAGATCAAGGAAGGGGAACGCGCTCTATGAACCAGCACGAAACGATAAATTACCTCGAATTTCCCGCAAGGGACATGGCAGCCACAAAAACCTTTTTCAATACGGTGTTTAATTGGCAGTTTGTCGATTACGGCCCGGAGTACATTGCTATTGATGGTGCTGGCATTGATGGAGGATTTTATCTGACGGACGTCTGTTCAACGCAGGCAACCGGCAGTGTGCTGGTGGTTTTTTACAGCGAGTCTCTGGATGAAACACAGAAGAAAGTCGAACAGGCCGGGGGTGCGATAGTCCGGGAGAAATTTGGTTTCCCGGGAGGACACCGTTTCCACTTTTCAGATCCAAACGGCAATGAGTTTGCCGTTTGGTCTGATAAAGAGCTGTAGTGCTTTAATCTGAATGGAAGCCCGGAGCGTTATTTAAACCCTTTGACATGGGCTTCCATCTCTTCACCAATCTGTTTGCGCATTTCCATCAGTTTGATAGCTGATTCGCGAAGGTGTATATCTTCGTCTATTTGCGGCACCCACTCCGGCACGTTTGTTGGCTTACCGTCTTCATCTACCGCCACCATGATAACGATGCAGTGGGTTGTCAGCCGGCGTTCCAAATTGGTCGGCTCAGATGCCTGTACATCAATGGCAATATGCATCGATGAACGCCCGGTATAGATAACTTTAGCGCTGACTTCTACCAGGTTGCCGACATGAATAGGTTTCACAAAGCGGATTCCACCTGCATACGCGGTGATACAATATTTCCCGCTCCAGCCTGCTGCACAGGCATAGGCTGCGAGGTCAATCCACTTCATGACGGCACCGCCGTGCACTTTTCCACCAAAATTCACATCACCGGGCTCTGCTAAAAAGCGCAGGGTTACTTCACGTTGCATCCTTGTCTCACTTTTGTTCGTTGTGTTTGCTTTTTAAGCATATACGAGGCTGGTGATAAGTTACATGTTAAAAAGCATTGCAAGGTGTCTTATTGCCCGTCGATGCTTCGAATTGGTTTAGCCGGTGAGCCGACACAAACTGTATCAGAAGGCAGGTCTTTAACTACCACGCTGCCTGCACCTATGACCACATTGTCACCAATTGTTACGCCCGGGCAAACAGTGACATTGGCGCCAAACCAGACATTGTTTCCGACAGTGATTGCCAGCGCGTATTCATCTCCAGCCGCACGCCTTTTGGGATCAATTGGGTGGGTAGCGGTGGAAATAACCACCCGGGTGCGAGCAGGCAGTCATTACCGAAAGTTACCGGAGCTGCATCCAGAATGGTGCAACCGTGGTTGGCGTAAAAACCGTTTCCGGCTTTAATGTTGTAGCCGTAATCGCAGTTAAAGGGGGATTCAATCCAGGCTGAACCTTCAAGATCCAACAATTCGTGAAGAATATCCGCGCGGGCTTCACGATCAGATGGCAGAGTCTGGTTCAGTTTAAAACAGAGATCTTTTGCGTTTTCGCGGTCGGTAGTCAGTTCTTTGTCCCACGGCTGGTAAATCTGGCCGGAAATCATTTTTTCTTTTTCAGTCATCGGTTCTCTGGTCCATCAAAAAATAGCTCCCAAGTATGTGGAATTCCTTTTGCACGTTCTGAGAGCAAACGCAAAAAAGCCACCGTGGAAAGATGGCTAGAAGATGGCTTTTGTTTTGTTGTGATTTGAGCTGTTTCCTTGAGGTCCTGAGTTATTGCTCGGCAATTTTTTTGAGGTTTTCCAGCCCAACTTTGTATAAACCGGTCACCGCAGCAATGGCTGCATCATCGTTGAGGTTTTCCGGTGGGTTGTTGTTCGGGTCGCCTCGGTAAAACGCCCCGGCCCATGTGACTTCACTTTTCCCTGTGCCAAGTGATTTTACTGTGATGGTTGACTGGTAATTGGTCACCGGAAGCAAGGTGATGTCGCCTTTGGTAATACGGTATTTTAGGCTCATCTTTTCGGGTTTATACGCTTTGAGTTTTTCAGTTACGGACTTGTCACCCACTGTAACCACTCTCAGCGCTCCGGGCTTATTTGGGTCCCCCTCAATAAGCTCTGTTTTAGACACAGGCGGAAGCCATGTATGGAGCTGGTCATACGCTCCGACTATCCCCCAGACTTTTTCTGCTGGCGCTTCAATTTCAATGCTCTCAGAAACCTTCTGACGCGTTGGTCCATGTGCGTAAACGGAGGCGGCGAATAAAAACGTCAAAAAGAACAACCAAAGCGAAAAAGTTAAAAATCACCTGCTGAATAGGAGGTCTGTTCTCAGCGCGTGTGCGAGCTGGATGCCTCTTTCTCACATTAATTTGGTTCTGCATATGTCGTTCCCTGTCTTGTTACTTTTTTCAGCGTATAGGGTATGCGGATAACGACGTGTTACAGAAGTGCACGGCTGCAAAAATGAATTGCAGCCGTGTAAACGAGGGCACCAGAGGGGAATTTGTCAGTAGAGTTTGTTGTCGTATACCGGCACTTCCAGGGTATTTGGCCCGACTTTCTCGGGGCCGCCAATCATTTCATCATAAGCACTGACATGCCTGACAACCGTCAGTTCCGCCGGGATCCCCTGACAGAGTTTTTGCATCTCTAACAGGCTGAATGTTTTCAGAAGACGCCCGCTTTCATCCGCGACGTAATGTTCCTCGCCATCAATGATCACAGATGCTTGGTACAGGCTGATATCGATGGAGTGGTAGATGAGCTTTTCAACCGCAAAATATTTTTTCAGGATAGACAATGATTTCGCCATGCTTTGATCCTCTTGGTGGGAGTCTTCGACTACTACGGAATAAGTGGACAAAAAGCGCACAATAAAAACACAAGGGTTTTAACAAAGCCTGAAAAAATTGCAAAAACGCCATCCAATCAGACGCTGTCTTATCGATATTTGCCCGTTGGAAACGAATTTGAGTACCCGGCTTAGCCTGAGCAAGTTTGGATTGATGGAGCCGGGTGACACAGCCAAGCTTGGGGTATCCGCCAAGTGTTTGCCGGTCGTTCATCAAGATAATTGGCTGGCCGTCGGCCGGGATCTGGATAGCGCCGGGGGCGATACCCTCAGAAACAATGCCTTTCAAACCGGATTGGACAGGTTCACCCGCAAGCCGGATTCCCATACGATCGCTTTGCTGGGTGACTTCATACTCGGATTGAAAGAACTGCTCTGTGGAAGACGCAGGGATCGTGTCAAATTGATAGGATGGAACAACATCTACTGTCAGGGAATCTGCATAGTCGGGAATGTAGCGTTCAGGAGTGGAATGCAATACCGCTCGTCTGCATTTGACTGATACCGGGATTTTGTCTTTTGCCTGAATCTTGTTTCCGATCCCACACTCCTCTCCGGCTGGAGGCAGCCCACCTAACCCGTTTCGCATCACTGTGGACTGACTGCCGAGGAAATCCGGGGCCTGTATGCCTCCTGCTACCGCCAGGTAAGCACGTAGACCGGCCCGGGCGAACCCAAGCTGCAGCGTCTGTCCTTGTTTGAGCTCGAATGCGCGCCAATTCGGTTGTGGTTTACCATCAACAGAAGCTTGCATATCGGCACCTGTAAGTGACAGTGTCACATTGACGAGTGCGCGAAATGATGCATTGCCCATCATGATCTCAAGGCTAGCGGAAGCCGGGGTGTTCCCCAACAGCTTGTTTGCCCAGCAAAATGCATGGAAGTCTGAGGGGCCACCACTGCTAAGCCCCAGGTGCGCAACCCCGAACCGTCCCGGATCCTGGATAAGCGTAAGCATCCCGGGGTTGATTACTTCCAATCCGAACACAGTTGTCCTCCTGCGTTTAAAAAAGTCACTTTGCTGACAGGCTCGAAGCAAATTTTATCTCCGGCCTGAAAAGGCATCATCGGCTCGCTGTGGGGGTCGAACAATTTCACTGGGCAATTACCGATAATCTGCCAGCCACCGGGGGATTGAGCGGGGTAGACGGCAGTTTGGGTATCGGCAATACCTACGCTTCCCGCTGGGATCCGAACTCTTGGGGTGGTGTGGCGGGGAGCGGCAATACGTTCATCAACGGATGCCAGAAACGCAAAGCCGGGTGCAAAACCAATGGCACACACCGTGTAAACCGAAGCGGAGTGTAGTTGATAACTTCTTCGACAGACAAGCCCTTTGATTTAGCCAGAGAAGCTAAATCTGGCCCCACATCCTCACCATAGTAAACCGGCAATGTAATCAGTTTCCCCGTCCCCACATCAGACTGGGAATCCGGGTGCTCCATGAGTTTGTAAATGGCGGTTTTCAGCGAAGCAGCATCCACTTTCAGCGGATTAAACTCGATCAATATGGATGTATAGGAAGGAATCACTTCTCTGAGAACATCCCTGAATTGATGCCGGATTTTCTCACTCAGTGCACCTATTTTCCCTGCCAATCGGGTGTCTATCTTTTCGCCCAAGTAAATGATGAGGTGCGTCTCGGACACCTGAGAAATATCGATTTTCATGATGCCAGTGCTTCAGACAGGGCTTTGACGGTAGCGACGGATTCCGGGTTGTCACCATGCACACATACGGTATCTGCATTCAAACTGAGCTTGCTGCCGTCAGTTGCAACAACGTAGCCGTGCCTTTCCAATGTGGTGACCTGATCGATGATTTGTTGCGGGTTGTGGTATACCGATCCGGGCTGGTTGCGCGGAGCCAACTTGCCTTCCGGGGTATAGGCGCGATCGGCAAAGGCCTCGAACAGCAGGTTGACGCCTTTTTCAGCGGCAATCGCCTGATACCTGTTGTTGTCAGTGGTGGCAAGGATCATCAGGGACGGGTTGCCAGAGAGGGAAGCAACACCTTCCACGACAGCCCGAAAAATGACCTCATTGGCCATCATGTCGTTGTAGAGTGCGCCGTGGGGTTTTACGTAGCCCACTTGTGCGCAGTACAAACTGCAAATCCCCTGAAGGCACCAACCTGGTAGGCAACCAGGTTGGTGATTTCTTCTGAACTATGCGGAATACTGCGGCGACCAAACCCTTTTTTGTCAGCGTAGCCGGGATGGGCACCAATGATCACGTTGTGACTTTTGGCATTCTGCACAGTGAACGCCATAACGTCCGGGTCTGATGCATGGAAACCGCAGGCGATGTTTGCCATATCAATACAGGGCATCACATCTTCATCCAGCCCCATTTTCCAGCTACCAAAGCTCTCTCCCATGTCACAGTTCAACTTCATCCGACTTGTTCCTTCCGCCGTCACTCCAGAAAGCCTGGTGTCAATAATGTGTTCAAAATCTCATCTAAAGATATATTGAATGCAAAGTGCAAGCAAAATGTTTTTAAAATGTTGCCAAAAGGTTTCAATGCGTATAGGTTCTAATCAGCCGGCCCGTTGGTCGGCACGGAATTGCGATACGTTTCACGATAAAAAAATGACCCACAGGACGTCGGCAAAGGATGGATCTTTGCCAGCACATAAGGATTGAACATCATGAAACCTCTACTGAAAAAGGCAGTGGTTGCCTTAATTGCCTTGTCCAGCACTGGCGCATACGCAGCAACTCGCTGGGATATGGCGACTCCTTACGTTGATGCAACGCACCACACTCAGAACATCAGGCAGTTTGCCGAGGATGTAAAAACCGCCACCAAGGGTGAATTGGAAATTGTTGTCCACGCAGGCGCGTCCCTTATTAAGCACAAAGAAATTCCTCGTGCAGTCAGAACTCAGCAGGTTCCTATTGGGGAAATGTTCATCGGGATTCTGGGGAACAGTGATCCGGTGTTTAAGCTGGATAACCTGCCATTTCTTGCCACCGATTTTGACCAGGCGAAAAAGCTTTACGCTGCATCCAAACCCACCCTTGAAAATAAGCTGAGCAAAGAAGGAATGATGTTGCTGTATACCGTGCCTTGGCCTCCTCAGGGGATTTACAGCAAGGCACCCGTTAACAGCGTGGATGACATCAAGGGAGCCAAAATGCGTGCATACAGCTCAACGCTGTCTCGCCTGGCTGTCCTGTTAGATGCGGCTCCAACGACTGTTCAAACGGTGGAAATCCCTCAGGCTTTTTCAACTGGCATCATCGATATGATGATCACCTCACCTACAACTGGCGTGAGCAGCCAGTCCTGGGATTACGTGAAGCACTACACGGATGTACAGGCATGGATTCCCAAAAACATGGTTGTTGTTAACAAACGCGCATTCAAACGATTGGATAAAGATGTTCAGGATGCGCTTTTGAAAGCAGCAGCTGATGCAGAAGCGCGTGGTTGGGAGATGGCGGAAAGTGAAACTGTCACTAAAACACAGGCGTTGGCGGATAACGGAATGAATGTTGCCAAGCCAAGTGCAGCACTAATGAACTCGCTAATAGAAGTCGGTTCTGTGATGGCTGGAGAGTGGGCGGAAGAAGCGGGTTCTGAAGGTATGGAAATTATTGATGCTTACAAAAACCGGTAACCGTACGTCTATCAGTATTAAGAAGTAAAGGAGCATCCCTATGCGCGCCTTGTTGGAAGGGTTGTATCGCGGTGCCGGCATTCTGTCGGGAATCTGTATTGTCAGCATCTGCCTGATTATTCTAGCCAGGGTAATCGGGCGCTGGCTGGGTATTGTGGTTCCATCAAGCGATGATTTTGCCGGGTACCTGCTGGCTGCTGCGAGTTTTCTGGCGCTGGCCTATACCTTCCGGCAAGGCGGGCATATCCGGGTAAGTTTGTTCACATCACGCTTGGCTGAAACGTCGATGATAAAGGTCGAGCGCGGGGTACTCCTTGTTGCTTCCGTTTTGGTGGTTTATCTGGCCTATCAGCTCGGGTTTATGGTCTGGGAGTCCTGGGATTTTGAGGAAGTAACATCTGGCTATGTCCCGATGCCACTTTGGTTAGTGCAACTGCCCATGGCGGTCGGAATGGTTGTTTTCGCCATTGCTGTTATTGATCAAACCCTATGTCATTTTCTCTATGGCACCCGGATTCCTAAATCGGAAGAAGAGTCACTTGCAGAAAGCCAGAAAATTGAACTTGATAATGTAGTTCCCAATAGCAGGGGGCAACGCATGAATGAGATGCTGATTGGTGTCGTTCTCCTCGTAATGCTTTTGCGGTACTTGCCAGCGGGCTGTGGGTTGCGCTGTCTCTGGTGATTGTTGCCATCGCTGGGATGGTGTTACTCGGCAATGATGCGTTTGGGCTGATTTACGCAACGTCAACCTGGGGGGCGGTTTCAGATTGGTCGCTTGCTGCCCTTCCGTTATTTATCTGGATGGGTGAAATTCTGTTCAGAACCCGTCTTTCAAAAGACCTGTTTGAAGGGCTGACGCCATGGTTGGGTCGGTACCCGGAAGGTTGCTCCATGTGAATATACTGAGCTGTGGGATGTTTGCTGCCGTGTCTGGTTCGTCTGCGGCAACAGCAGCCACAATTGGGAGAATGACACTCCCAGAGCTTAAAAAACAGGGCTATAACGACAGGATGTCTATTGCCACGTTGGCCGGTTCAGGGACGCTGGGACTGCTAATTCCTCCTTCAATCATACTTATTGTTTACGGTGTTGCGGCAGAAGTCTCCATAGGCCGACTGTTTATTGCCGGCGCGATACCAGGGTTGATGCTGGTGATGCTGTTTATGGGCTACACCATGCTGTGGTCGGTGATGAACCGTGGAGATATGCCGGAACAAGGGCCAGAGTATTCCTGGAGTGAAAAACTCAGGGCGCTGTTACGTCTGATCCCAGTCGGAATGCTGGTTTTGTTTGTTTTGGGTTCAATTTATGGCGGTTTGACGACGCCGACAGAGGCTGCTGCATTTGGTGTGTTGGGCGCCTTGTTCTGGCGTTGGCCAGTGGCTCTTTGAATTGGCTGAGCTTCAGTGAAAGTCTGATGGGTGCAGTCAAAACATCCTGCATGATCATTTTGATTCTGGCTGGTGCTGCGTTTCTGACGGTAGCCATGGGTTTTATTGGCTTACCCCGGATGTTGGCCGAGGAAATTGCCGCCTTACAGCTTTCACCTTATATGTTGCTTTTTTTCCTTACCATCCTATTCGTTATTCTGGGGTGCTTTTTAGACGGCATTTCGGTTGTTGTGCTAACCACATCAGTTGTCCTCCCTATGGTTACGCAGGCAGGTATTGACCCTCTTTGGTTTGGCATTTACATCGTGTTGGTGGTGGAAATGTCACAAATCACCCCCCGGTTGGATTTAATCTTTTCGTCATTCAAAGTCTTACCGGGCGAGATATTCTGTTTATTGCCAAAGCGGCATTGCCGTTTTTCTTCCTGCTGATGTTTGCGGTACTGTTAGTGACCGTCTGGCCGGGAATTGTAACCTGGCTGCCAACTACCATGACCGCCGGATGAGAATTTGGGAAAGATATAAAGATGGACAATAAAGAAAATTCCGCTTCGCATTTGCCCATAGTGTCATCGGCTCACCTTGCCAGTGAAAACGCGATGACACTCAGTGAATTTGAGTATGCCCTTACCATGGTAAACAACGCCTTTCAGCGTTGGATGCAATCTTGCAGTGCGACGTCAGGTATTCCTGAACTCAGTTCGCTGGATATTCTTGTGGTACACAATATCCATCACAGAGACAGAGCAAAACGTATTGCCGATGTGGCCTTTATGCTGAATATCGAAGACCTGCACAATGTGTCTTATTCAGTGAGAAAACTGGTTAAGCGCAATTTGGTGGAGGGTACCAGACAGGGAAAAGATACCTATTACCAGGTAACTGATGAAGGCAGGGAATTTTGCAAAGCCTACCGGGATATCCGGGAGCAATGCCTTGTTGAGGTGTTGTCAAAAATGAACATGCACGATCAATTGGGTGAAATGGCGACGCTAATGCGAACGCTTTCCGGTTTTTATGATCAGGCATCAAGGGCAGCACGGTCTTTGTAAGCAGAAAAAAAGCCGTGAAGTTGGAGAGCTTCACGGCTAAGGCGCCTTTATCAAGGCAGTTGCAAGAGCAATCGGTTGGTTATCTTACAAATCTTGCGTTGGCCCAGTCGGCATGGTCAAATCCACCCCCATCCTGTGCATTTTCTACTTCCAGAACGACCTGACGGGAGTCTGAGGACAAAGGTACTGAAATTGGAACCCCTTGGTGTGTACCACGGAGCACCTGACTTCTGTAAAGGCGGGTGCCATCAACAACTACGTTGAATATTACCGAGCCTTGGTTTCCTGCACTGTCATCAATTCCTATCACCGCATCAAAATATCTGAAGCTGAGTCCATCGATATTGTATGTAATGGAAGACACAGAATGTGTACCCAGTCCTTTTTCATACCCGACATTAGCGATGCGGATTTGGCCGCCATCTCCTTGCTGTTTTTGACCGACATTCTGGTCTTTTTCTATCGGTCCCCATCCGTTGGTCGATGAGGTTTCCTGCATATCACTGGCGTATACGTACGACTTTTGGCGCAACTTAGCATCCGCCCAGTCGGCGTGGTCATAGCTACCACCATCCGACGTGGGTAAAACCTTCAATGTAAGTTCAGTGTTTACATCAGTGAGCGGAATATTCACGGGTGTTCCATCATCCCTGCCGGTCATCACCGGGCTTTGATATACGAGCTTGCTGTCGACGTACACTTCAAAAACAACTGAACCTCTGTTTCCTGCACTGTCATCGACACCTATCACGGCTGAGAATGCACTGTAATATTTACCTGCAAGATCATAGGTGATCTCTGAGGTTGAGTGCGTTCCCAGACCTTTGGAATACTGGGTTCCATTGATAGTAATGATGCCGCCATCATTGGCTTGTTTTTGTCCGACACTCTGATCTTTTTCAACAGGCCCCCAGCCGTTGGTGGATGACACTTCAGACAAGTCACTAAGGTAGACATGACGCTGAATCCTTAGTTTTGCATCACCCAGTTGGTGTGGTCGAAGGCCTTGCCATCAGAGGTTGGTAATGTCACCAGTTTTAATTGTGCATGCAGTGGTGAGATAGGAATGGTGATGTGCAGTAAGTCGTCCGACCCCTCAGTACGGGGCTTACATAGACACGTTTTCCATCCAGGTATACCTCGTAAACTGTAGAGCCGCCGTTTCCGGCACCGTCATCCAATCCAATATAGGAACTGAATTGGTCAACATTGAGGTCAGACAGGTCATACGTCACTTCAGAGGCTGCATGGGCACCTATTCCCTTGGTGAACGTTTGCCCGTCTATGGTGAGGGGACGACCATCATTGCTTCCTATCCCTCCAACGCTTTGGTCAAATTCAACCGGTCCATAGCCATTGCTGCTGGTAACTGGCGTTATATCACTGACAAAGATGAATTCGCTGCCCGTGGATTCTGGGAGTGGGTTACCCTCATACTCGATCTGTTGGAGGTAAGACTCGACACTCAGTCGTTCTGCAGAGTCAGAAATATAGTGAACCCCTCCAGTTTGAAGTACGGCATTCAGCGTTGCTGCCCGGCCATTGTGGAAATAAGGTGCTGAATCCATAAGCCCGATAAGCGTCGGAGTTTTGAATCCCTTGCCTGACAAAGATTGGCCAATTCCCAAGCCAGAAGATGGCTGGATAGTGCTACATCATGACGTTTCATGTCGGTAAAGGCTGGCCCGCTGTGGCAGCTATTACAGCCCTTGGATTCGAACAATGCTTTTCCTCGACGGGCATAAGCTCCAGTGAGCCGTCCTGACGTCTTTTGTAACTGCCGGGGTATTCACTCAGGCTGGAAACGTACAATGCCAGATTATCCAGTTCTGAATTCAGACCAGACTTGGGCGAACCCAGAGGGTTTTCAGTATTTTCAAATATCTGATCGGGTAGAAAGCCTCTTCCTCCAAATCCATGGCGAATATCATTTTCAAAATCCTGGATTTCATCGAAGTTGGCTGTCCAGTGAACGTTACCGTTTCCTGTGCCTGAGCGGCCAAGTAACGATAATGTATTTCGCAGTCCTTCACCACGGTCGGTAAAATCCCAGACACGGCCATCAGAGTCGCCGTCGGCGTGACAACTGGCACATGATAGGTAGCCGTCAGTTGCCATTCTCGCATCTTCCGCGTTGTGGAAAATACGTTTCCCGGCCAGAATTGCAGCATTCATCTTTTCTGTTTCGACGGTTTTCAGGTTCGCAACTTCTACGACTTCTCCTTTGTCAGGTTGTTCAAATGCACTGACATCGAAAACCTTCACACTGCGTGACAGAAAGCCGTGTACAAACAGGAATTTTCCGGATCTGACTAAACCTATTGGTGCATCACCGGTACGATTGAGTTGCAAGGCGATGTTATTGTTGTAGGGATCTCGTACTTCGATCCTGTTGCTGCCTTCCAATGCAGTGTATATATAGTCCCCAGCAGGGCTAAATACGGCAGCTTTGGGTTGCGAAGCGTTATCGAAATCAATTTGCCTGCTAAAGCTTCTCGCCTTGTTTGAAGATTGATTGGAGTCAGGATGGCACGGACAGTGCTGTCAAATGTCAGTTTCTTATTGGGGTCATTCTCGTTAAATGGACCGCGATCGACATTTACTTTGTTAGCTGGCACCCAAGCCCAGTTACCGTCAGGTGAGATGGTAATACTGTTGAGATAATTCGGAAGCCCCCTCGAACGATCCGGGCCATCAACAGTAGTCGTGTCTTTGCTAAGTCGAATGACTTGGGAACTGAAAAAATCTATGTCTACAGCAATAACTCTGGCGTGATCCTGGGGAGATTTAAACCGGGTGACAAAAACTGTGTCCGAATTGCTGTCAACGGCAACTCCTCGCGCGGAGTGACCGACATTGCGAGATTGCAGGATACTTCCGCTAAGCGGATCCATTTTTAGGAGCCGGCCGGAAGATTGCAGCGTAACAAATGCATAGCTCTCATCTGGCTGAATACAACACCATAAGGTTGAGATGCCCGTGGCAGTGATACAGTCTGTACGATAAGTCCGTTTGTTGGGTTGAGGATACTGATGGAATCCGAACCCTGGTTCACCACCCATATCCGACCGTCAGGTGCCCGTGCCAGTGTTCTCGGTTTTTTGCCGACCGGGGATTCCCAAATCTTATTGAACGGGGCATAAGCGGAAAATGCCGTGACAGAACCATTGTCTTCATTTGCTGTGTAGATGCGATTTCCTGTCGAAATAATTGAAGACGCAGTAGTGGGTTGAGTAGGCGTTACCGGAGTAACGGCAGTAACAGCCAGAGAATCGGTTGATGTTAACTGGTTCTCTCGGATGGTCACGATAGGTTGCCAGTGACCGGGGCTGGCGTAGGTATGCTGAACTAGACCGTTGGTAGAAAACGGTGTTGAAGGAGTGCCGTCACCAAAATCCCAGGAGTATTCAACCGTACCACCCAGGATGGTTGCGCAGAGGCATTTAAAACCAAAGATTGTGCCACCTCAACCATAGTGCTTTGTGTGAGCGATACATCGTGACCGGAGACAGTGCCGGTAGCAAAGTTAAAACGGTATTCCGGCATCGGGTTTCCGGAAAAATCTTTGATTCCTGAAGCAATGACCTGATAAATCGAATTCTGTTTGAGCGGCTGATCAGCTGAAATGTACAAACGCCCTGTTTACACTGTAGGTACCGCTAAGTTGCTGTCCACCTGGAAACTCTTTTACAACAAAAGTTTGATTGTTGACGGATTCCAGCAAGATGCTGTCTGACATGGCAAGGCCGACACGTGCCGTTACGGGTACACGAGTGCTGTCTTGTTCAGGTAGGTATAAAAAACTGATGGTGGATTGGTATCAGGTTGAGCTTCGTGAGCCATAAAGCCACTGCCGGAACCGTGGTCGTTACCCACCCAAATCAGATTGCCAAAGGGATAGGATTGTCCGTGATCCGGCGTAATAGAAGGGTCAAGTTGCAATACACCCCTGCCGATTTCGCGGATATCTGATTTATCAGAAACATCCAACGTCCCAACATCAAACCGGTTACCCATGATGAGTTTTTCGTCCTGGTGCGAACAGTAGGTGTTGAGGAAACCAGTTACACTGTCGTTAACTACCGTCATTGGAGTGGTAGTGGTGTCATACACAACCAAGCTGTCTGCAGCTGCGCGTGCCCCAAAATAAGAGTATTTTCCGTCCCAACATGATGTGTAATACACAAAGGGAAGGTTCGGGACAGTTTTCTCCAATACTGGGTTGAGCGGATCATCAATGTTCAAAATGGAGAATCCACCACGGTTGTTACGACTGGAAATGTGCAATTTGTTCCCGAAAGCACGCACTTTACCTACCAAAATCCACCTAGCTGGCTTGTTGGTATGGTTTTAACATGTATGGGATTATTAATGTCAGATGTGTCGACAATTGAAATGCCTGATGTGCCTCTTGCAACATAGAGGTAAGGGGCTTGCCAAGATACATGCCAGGGGATGTTACCGTAACCTGCTTGGACAATATCATCCAATGCAAGTTTGCTTACCTGAACAGGATTGAATACGTCAGACCAATCCCAGATCTCGATACCACGTATATTATGAATGGCAACAAGAGAATTCTCGCTTAGTCCGTAAGAATGAACCTCAGAAAAATCTTTTGTTCTTAACCTGTCGCTGGAGCGATCTGCGGTAAATAAATCTGGTTCGTAAATCCGATTCACCAAAGATAAATTCCGAGGGTTTGATGAATCCAAAACGAACCAGCCACCGGGTATTTGCCCGCTATCGGGAGCAAAAACACCAAGAATATAGCCATTTAACATGGTGACGCCGTTAGTACCATACCTCAGACGTCCGGGATAATCCTTCGGTAAAAATTCATGTTCATTATTATCAACGAGTTGAGATACCTGTGTGAAAACCTCACTTTGTGCGAATTGAATCTGACCTAATCCGGGCCCTTGCCCGGAATAGGTTGGTGATGAAAAAGCAACAAAATAAATAATGAAATAAAATTTCATCCATTTGTTTTTTTGAGTATCGGTACTGCTCATTTCGACCTCCATTCTGCTTTGAAAAATATTGGGCTTCCAAGCAGATGCGAATGGCTCAGGGTCAGCATCTAAAATATCAATATGACTAAAAAAATTAAAGTTTTTCGCAGCGATTGATAATTAAATCTTTCATAAGATTATTATTTTTTGTTTCATCAAGAAATATTTTTACGTGTTCAGATGCAATATGGCTTTCTATTGCCTCCTGTGATTCCCAAATTTCGTACATAATATACTTTCCTGGTTTTTCAACATCCTTGTGTAAATCATATTGGATACAACCCGGCTCTTTTTTGGTAGGGGCCATCACTGTAAAAATACTATTCTCTAACTCCTTTTCTTTTCCGGGATGTGCGATAATGTCAGCAATAAGATAAATCATAATTACCCCCTGTAATTGGTTTACCTATTTTCTAATACAATCTTTCCAATGTGATCGCTTAATTCCAATATTCTGTGTGCACGGTTAACTTCGCTAAATGGTAAAACTTCATGAATGAGTGGTTTTAATGCGCCTTGATCAAAGAACCGGGCCACTTCAGACAGTAGCAGGCCATGGTGTGCTCGTTTTTCTCCGGTTAGCAAAGGGAGCAGCATCAATACAAAATGGAGTGTAAGAGACTTTGCGTGCATGAGTTTTAAGTCTTGCATACGTGGGTTAACTGCAACCACTTCGCCCCACACCTTAACAGCTTCGAGAGAACGATCGATATTGTCGTCGCCTACTGTGTCGTAAACTATGTCGAAACCTTTCCCATCAGTAAGTCTGGCAACGTAACTGTCTACAGTTTCAGTTTTATAGTTGATGATGTTGTCTGCACCTAACTGTGTGGCGACTTTCGCTTTGATGTCATCAGATACAGTTGTAGATACAGTAGCGCCACGCAACTTGGCAAGTTGAATAGCCATGTGTCCCACACCACCGGTACCTGCATGAATAAGAATGTGTTTTCCTTCCTGAACATTGGCTTTATCGTAAATACATTCCCACGCAGTTATGGTAACCAATGGAAGGGCAGCAGCCTGCGCAAAACTCGCAGTTGCTGGCATATGGGCGAGCAGATCGGCGTCTGCCAGCATAACGTCTGCCAGGGCTCCTTGAATTGGTCCGTCCGGACCCATCAGCCCCCCGGCACAACCGTAGACTTTGTCTCCTTTGCGAAATTTTGTCACTCCTTGACCTACCTCAAGAACAACACCGGATACATCCATATGCATCACTGCAGGAGTTGGAGTATTGATACCGAGATCTGCTCTCAGCATTTTATTATCAACAGGGTTTAAGCTGGTGGCTTTTACCTGAATTAAAACATGTCCAGGTTTTAACGTTGGTTCTGCAATATCGGCTTGTTGGAATTTTGCAGCTTCACTGTACTCATTCACTATATAGGCTTTCATTTTTGTTCCTTGTTAATTATTGTCCTTCATAGGCATAATAACTATTAAGGATATATGTGGAAAGTACGCAGAAATAAGTGCTATAGTGCTAAAAAGGATACTATTGGAGATAGTTGAATGAAAAATCGGGAAAAAGAATTTTACTCTAAACCTTACGGATGTTCCGTGCAGGCAACTTTATCTGTAATAGGGGGTAGGTGGAAACCCGTCATACTGTTTCATTTATTAGATTCGGATGTCCTCAGATTTGGTCAATTGAAATCAAAAATTGAATCAATTACGCAAAGAATGCTGACGAGTCAGTTAAGGGAGTTGGAAGCTGATGGCGTGATTGAAAGGAAAGTTTACCCAGAAGTCCCACCGAAGGTGGAATATCGTTTAACTGATTATGGGTTGTCATTAAAGCCTATTTTGGTGGAAATGAAGGAGTGGGGTGCAAATCATTTGAGACACATAAATACAATAAATGGAGAATAAGCCGGAGTGTTTTCAAACCGGCTTTTTTAGAATGTATATTAAGAATTAATCAATTCCCTATATGCCTGTACATAAGGTTGATAGGCTTTGTGAATGTCATTCCTAGGTTGATACATTCTTTTTATCTTACACATTTTTGCAATGGCTTCTTCAAAGCTGTCAAATAAGCCTGCTGAAACACCTGCAGTAACCGCTGTCCCTACCGCTGTAGCTTCCTTGTTCTCCATCTCCAGATACGGGACGTTCAGAATGTCTGCCTTCATCTGGTTCCAGAGCGGGTTGTTTGCCATTCCGCTGACACCACGAAGCTCTTTGATTTCACATCCTATATCCGACGTCAGTTCGCCGAAGGTCTGGCTCAAATCGTATACCAGAGACTCAAGAAAAGCGCGGTACATATGAGCTCGTCGATGCCCCCAATTCAAGCCAACGAAACTGCCGGATGTGACATTGGGATCCGGTGGACAGGCTCTGCCGCCAAAGTGAGGATTGCAAAGTAAACCATCTGAGCCGGGGGAAATGCTGTCTGCCTCTCCGGTAAGTTTTTCATAGTTGCTGACCTGATTATCGGCTTCGCCAAACATTAAATCTGCAATCCATTTTTGGGTCAGGCCACCGCCGTTAACAAAGACTGACGGGTGGCATACGCCTGGCATTGATGAGCCAAATACCTCACCGGTTTTGCCAAGGCGAGCATAGGCATCTTGTCCGGTTGAAACCGAGAAGATGGGGTAGGTTCCGGCAACATCCACCGCAACACCTTCACCTACACCACCGGCACCGACGATACTTGCAGGCGTATCTCCCACACCGGCGATAACAGGAATTCCCTCCGGCAACGGGGTTCGGTTTGCAATTTCTGTCCCGGTGTTTCCAACGATATCTCCGGAGTTTGCAACGTCAGGAAGTAAAGCCGGGTCGACATCCAACTTGCGGACAAGGGTGTCTGACCATGACTGGGTTTTTGCATCGGAAAGTCCGGTCATCCAAAGCAGTGATTTATCAATCGCCCAGTGGTCAGGGCTTAAACCGGTCAGTCTTCCGGCAAAGAAACTGGTCACCGGTACCACTTTTACGGTCTTGGCAAAACGTTCCGGGGACTGGGCTTGCATCCACTTTAGCTTGGGGGCGAGTGTCGGGTACCAGGTTCCGGCAATTTCCCGGATTTCCGGACCGTGTGCCTCGACCATTTCGAGGTAATGCGGAATGTAGCGGGTATCCAATGTGGTGGTATAGGGAAAGGTAGCCCGGCCATTTTTGTCCACACCAACCACGCCGCCCATCATGCCGGATACTCCGACAATAGCCACGTCATTGGCGTTGATCCCGCGATCCCCAAACAAATCGTTCAATGAGGCAACCACATAATCAAGCATGGCCTCAATATCGTAAGTTGCTTTACCGCTGGCATCTGTGTCAGGTGTGTAACCTCTTTTGTGTTCGCCAATCAGCTTGCCGTCGGTGTCAAAAACCGAGGACAACATGCCGCTTGAGCCCAAATCTATTGTAAGAATCAGTTTTTTCGTCATAGGTGCAGTCCTTTTTTAAGCGTCGATCTTGGCTTCCTGCCCGGTTTGAATTTCTGTGGTGACGTCAACGTGTCGGTTTACCGTCACTTTATTTTGGTATGCAGTAATTTCATTCTGGAGTTCTTGCGATGACCACCCGAGCTCCTTTGCCACTAATTCGCCGATGGCTTTGATTTCCGACAGGCCGCCATCTTGGAGGCTGTAGAAGATGTTTGTGCGTCTGATGAGCAAATCAGCCAGGTGGGTGACGAATTCATTGCGAAGGATATAGCGCAACTCTGCCTTGGTTAGGGGGACCGAAGGTGCGATACGGGACGCTTCAGTGGAAGATGGGGCCATTCCGGAAATGGCCGTTGCGTTGCTGCCGAATACGCGAAAGATTCTGAAGTGGTCTTCTTCTGAAAATGAACCGGGAGAGTTCAATTGTTCCGCAGGGATGGTTTCTCCCCCTGAAATCGGCGTGATATGGCTCAGCGGAGACGTTTTTGGCAACATGGCATGTTTTTCCACGTAGTCGATGGTTTCTTCCGCCATCAGACGACAGGTACTTAGCTTGCCGCCAGCAAGGGTAAAGAGGTTTGACTGACTGTGGGTCACAAGGTGACGGCGGGACACTTTGCTGGCATTTGAGACGCTTCCTGAATCGACCAACGGCCGCAGCCCAGCCCATGCTGACAGAATGTCTTTTCGAGTCAGGTTGGCTGACGGGATGATCTCATTTGTGGCTTTCAGTACGTGGTCTATATCTGCTTCTGTGATGTCGGGGTTGTCGATGTCTCCATCAAAAAACGTATCCGTCGCACCGGCGAAAACAAACCCTTCATTGTGCTTGGGAAGTACCCAGTTCATCCGGCCATTGTCGCTGCCAACGTGCATGAAAATACCGTTGTTGATGGGTAGCCGGTCACTGCGAAAAGCGAGGTGTACTCCTTTGGACGGTTTCATTAATGGCTTGGCTGACGGGTCATCCATTAGCCGGATGGCATCAACGCCGGGGCCACAGGCGTTGATTACATGCTTTGCGTGGAGGGAAAATGACTCGCCGGTTTTGAGCGTCTTTGCCACAACACCGGATACCTTTCCGTCCCTGTATAACAGGTCGGTGACTTCTGTGTAGTTAGCGACATCAGCGCCTTGCTGCACGGCACTTTTCAGGGTGTCGATAGTCAGGCGTGCATCATTTGTTGCGAGATCGTGGAAAAGACCGGCTCCATAAAGCCCACGGGTGTTGAGGTTTGGCTCTCTTTCCTCAAGCTGCTTTTTGCTGAAAATTCGGCTCTTTCTGTTTTTGGGATTGCCGGATACGAAATCGTAAAAGGAGAGGGCAATTCTGAGCTGCCAAGGGCGATACTTCCCTTGGTCATTCGAGACAAAAAGAATGGGCTGCACGTTACCAAGGTGCGGGGCGATACGGAGCTGGGTTTCCCTTTCCCTGCATGATTCCCTGACAACTTTTAAATCCATGGTTTCAAGGTAGCGGACACCACCATGAATTAGCTTGCCCGATCGGCTGCTGGTTCCTGCTGAAAAGTCATTCTTGTCTACCAGAGCGACCGAGTATCCGCGCAACACAGCTTCACGAGCAAGAGAGGCTCCAGAAATGCCTCCCCCTATGATTAGGAAATCGTACGGCTGGGCTTCGCTGTTGTCCTTGAACTGCATTTTCCCTCCTTGGTAAAACAATGCGACTTATAATTGAGATAAATGTTATTAAAAAGTTATAGCAGGGTTGTGTCACTTCGTAAAGCTAAATGTCGTATTGTGTCGCTTTTGCTTTAAGGATAAAAAAAGCCGGAGCTTGATGGCTCCGGCTGTTTAATATCTTGAGGGGGAGATAAATATGCCTCGGAATTAAATTATTTCAATTCCGTGTTCCTCAGCCCAGAGACGGTACTCTTCCGGGAACTCATCATCGACGATAAAGGCATCAAATATCGTTAAGTCAGACACTTTGCTGAAGTTAACATGCCCGATTTTCGTGGAGTCACAAACCAGGTATTTCTTACGTGCCTGCTGGAGCATGACCTGGTTTGATGGTACTTCTGCATGCGCTGGGTGTGTCCAGCCTGCCTGAAGGTCAATGGCAGAGGCACCAAAAAACCTTTGTCGAGGTTGATAGATGCGAGGGCTTGCTCGGTTGCTGTCCCAGATAAGGCATGGGATGTGTGACGGTAGTGCCCACCGGGTACGAAGAGATCGACGATGGGCAGGCGGACCGCTTTTTCTGCGATGTTCAGAGCAAGTGTCGTGACAGACAGGTGATTCACGTCGTCTGACAGGTAATCGAGGATCATAGGAACGGTACTGCCTGCGTTGAGGCCAATACTGTCGTTTGCGTTGATTAGTGAAGCGGCTTTGCGGGCAATAGTCTGCTTGGCAGTCAGGTGGATGGTCTGCTTTTCGGCCAGTGCGACTTCATTATCTTCGGCAATTTCGCCTTTTAATTTGGCACCACCGTATACAACTGTGACAAGCCCCTGTTTTTCGAATGCGCTGATATCGCGTCGAATAGTGGCGATATTAACGCCAAATTGCCGTGCGAGCTGTGCATTTTTTGCAACTCCCTGCTTACGCAGTATTTGCAATATTTTTGTTTGGCGTTGCTCCGGTAACAGAGTGTCATCCAGTATCTCGACTCTGTTCATAAACTATCCTGTTTGTGTAATGAGTTCCTGACATTGAAGTATCACAATATGTTTTATTTCTCAAGTAAAGTTGACGACTTATGTGCTTTCTAGCATAACTTTACGACGTGTTGTGTTGATTAATTGTAGCAAAAGATTGCGAAAGGCAGATAAAAAAGCTACATTTTAAAACATAAAGCAACACAAGGAAGATTATTATACGTTGGTGTCGCTTTTGTACAGATAAACAGTAAATAGGGATTATGAGTATATGGAAGGGAAAACAATTCGCCTCAACCGGATGTTTGAGAATGGCAAAGCGGTTTTCGCTGCGTTAGTCAACAGTATGTACTTGGGACCGCAGCCTGGCATTACAACAGATGAGGATTTCAGGAAAAACCTTATAGCCTTGTCGCAGAACGGTTTGACGGGGGCAATGCTGTCTCCGGGCTACATCAAACAATATGCTGACCTTCTGGGCCACAGAAACGGCCCTGCGATCATTATGTCTGTAGGATGGACGGACAAGTGGCGTAACCCGGATTTGCTGGGTCATGAAGGTTTTCAGGGACAGCATGACTTTATCGCGACTGCAGAGCAGGCAGCTGCCGCAGGTGCTGATGCGGTGCACGATTACGTTTTTCTTGGGTCAAGCAACCCGGCGGAAGATGTCGCTGAGATGCGTCGTCTTGGGACGCTGGTAAGGGAAGCGGAACGTTTCGGTTTGCCCGTTTTGTGTGAACCGCTGGCGCGAGGCACAAACGTAGCGAACGGAGACCAGAACCGTCCGGAATTTGTAGCACTTGCTGCACGAATGGCAGCAGAAGCCGGTGCCGACATTGTCAAAGTTGAATACACCGGCGATCCGGAGAGCTTCAAGACCGTGGTAGATGCCACACCGGTCCCAACAGTGATGATGGGCGGAGCAACACGCAGTAACTTCCTGGATTTCCTTGCCAGTCTTGAGCATGCAATGACCGCCGGATGCTCCGGTGTGGCTGTAGGCCGTAACTTATACCTCCATGAGCGCCCGGGAGATGCTATTCGCGGCATCGTTGACGTGATTTGTCGCGGAGAAAGCGCAGAGGAAGCGGTGAAACGCTACAACCTGTAAGCAGTAAAGTTTGGGTAAGTGATACTTCGGTATTGTTGGCGTCCTTGAGTGGCGCCCTTTTTTTTGGTTGTGTGTTATCAGGCCAAGTGTGTTCAAAGTTGGTGGTCTTGGTATTGAATGTATTGAGGTAGAAACCGGCTATTTCCGTTGGTCAAAAAAACCTCCGAAGAGGGCTGTTCAGGGCTTAATTGGGGAGAGTGGTACAAGCTTTAACCAAGCAACATACGGCAAAACAGCACGTTGTTTGGATCAAGGCTTTCTTTGATACGTTTATGGACCATGCCAATGTCGGATTCCATGTACTGGACTGCGCGTTCTGCTCCGATACCGTGGTGGTGAGCCAGTGTACCGCCATGCTCCCGTACAACACGCACCATTTCATTCTGGCAGAAACGCCATACTTTCATCGCTTCATCATCATTGCTTTCATTGATGAAAAAGAGCGCGTACATACATGCTCCGGTCTGGTAGGCATGGGAGAAATGGGTAAAGAACTTGGTGATTTTCGGGTCGAAAATCTCTTCCAGGGCAAGGGCGCAGTCTGCAGCGCGATCCCACGGCAGGGTTACCTCTACAGTGTCAAACATTTCACCGTTGGTGACATTCCGGTCCCGCATCATGGTTTCGCACTGGTAACGGTGGATAAACCAGCCATCAGAGGCATCATCTGTGATAATCCTGCCTCCCAGACCAGCGAGCTTGCGGCGGCTTCGCCGGTCACTGCTGAAAGTGATTCTCCCGGTGCAATCATGGAGAAAGTCAGGAGTGCAAAATCTCCGGTAGGAGCGTTTGGCAAAGAATGGAGGATGTGCTTTGTTTCTGCAACGTTATATGCGCGAAGCAAACCAACAGGGAAACCACCCTGAACCAGTTGGCGCTGTGCGTCAACAGCATCCCGGTAAGAGTCAAAGGCCATGGATGTCATGGAGGTAGACAGCTTGCGGTGAACTTTCAGTGTGACTGATGTGATGACAGCAATGCTGCCTTCAGAACCAATCAGCATACGGATAAGGTCGAGGCCGCCCGGTGTGCGTGCACTGGGGGTTGCTTTGATGATTTCACCGGTAGCCAGTACGGCTTCAATACCTACTACCGCTTCTTCAATACCGCCGTAGTAAGTGGACACTGAACCTGTTGCGCGGGTATTAATCCACCCACCTACGGTTGAAATAAACAGCGACTGTGGGTACTGGCCAAGTTCAAACCCCCACTTTTCGAGCGTCGACAGCAGATCTCCGCCATATACACCGGAGCCGACAGTGATCTGGCTCGTTACACGTTCAAGGGGAGCGATGTCATTAAATTTTTCCGTCGAAATGTAAACGGTCGGTCCACCGTCAAAACTGCCCACGACATTTGATCGTCCGCCCACCACTGAAACCTGAAAACGAAGTTCATTCGCCAGTTTAAGGATGTAGGACACCTCTTCGGCGTTCGCCGGCTTAAACATCAAAAAGCTGTCGGGTTTGCCGCTTTGTTTAAAGTGGCGCGGCCAGTGCTCTTCAGGATCAATGTCGTTTCTGGATACCAAGGTGTAGTCCAGCCCTCCGGGTTGTCGGGTCTCCAATTCATTAAGAATTTGCGCAAAGTTGCTTTCCATAGTTACTACTCCGTTTTCTTTAGACTTAACCACCCGGCTTGTGGTTTGTGTTGGCATCCTGTTAACGGGATGACGACATTCAGCCAAAGGGTGTTGTTTTATTATGTAGCATTATGGAGCTTTACTTTCAATTATTGTTGCTTTTCTGTTGTTGAAAACAGCTAGAAAAAGACAAAAAACGCCACTGCCTTTGTATTTAATCTCTATCTAATGCCGTAATATTAGATTTATATGTCGGCTATATAAGGTTATATCGGGGTTGTGGGTTGTTTTTATATTTTTATATGGTTGTATATTGTTTTTGGCGAGTAATGCTACAAAAGGGCTTGTAAAACGACATTTAGCTATCTATTGTTGTTATCACGATGTTAATTAAATTTGCATCTTACAAGGCTGCTACCGACAACAATTAGTTCGGTCAATCGCTGTCATAGCGTAGATGCAGTTGATTAAGGAAGACGGAAGAGTGTTTAAGGAGAGATGTAATGGTAATGCGTAAAAAAGGCCAACCGGCTTCGCCAAAAGCCTTATCAAGCAAGTCTCTGCCATGCTGCTTGGTTCGTGTGTCGCCTTTGGTGCTGTCGCAGAAGAAGAAAGCAAGGCTGGTTTTGTCGGTGATGCTGAAGAAACCTACTACATGAATGTGTTTGTTTCCGGTGTTGAGTACTGGTTCCCTGTATACGAAATGATGAAACAGGCGGGTCAGAAGCTTGGTGTGAAAACAGTTTATACCGGCACACCAGAATACGACGTAAACAAACAGCTGGCATCCTTTGAACAAATCCTGGCCCGCAAGCCGGCAGGTATTTTGTTAGCGCCAATCAACCCTGACCCGTTTGTAGAGCCTATTAACCGCGCTCGTAAGATGGGTATTCCTGTTGTTACCTTTGGTGCGGATTCACCTAACAGTGAACGTACTGCTTATGTCACGTCTGACAATACCCGTGAAGGAATTTTCGCAGCGGATGCGATTGCTGAAGATATGGGCGGAAAGGGTGAGTACGCGATACTGGAAAACCCGGGCCAGGATAACCATGACAAGCGTGTTGCAGCCTTTATTGGCCGTATGGAAGAAAAATGGCCTGACATGAAGCTGGTGGCGCGTGCAGCAAGCAACCAGGATCCAACCAAAGCTTACAATGCTGTTCTGACCATGCTCAGGCCAACCCTAACCTTGGCGCCGTGTTTATGCCAGAAGCAAACTCTGCAATGGGTGCCGCTCAGGCAACCAAAGAGCTGGGTGGCAAGATTCGTGTATTCAACTGCGACATCAATGCCAAAGTGCTGGATATGATCAAGAACGACGAAATCTTTGGTGCCCTCAACCCGAACCAGGGTGTACAGGGCTTTATGGGTATGACCCTGTTGTTCCTTGCCAAGCATGCCGACCTGATTGATCCAATGAATGATCACGTAGCAACCGGCCAAAACCCGATGCAGGTGCCATATGTGGACAACGGTTTCTCCATCATCACCAAAGAAAATGCTGATTACTTCTACTGGGATGAGTATGTGAAGCGCCGTGGTTCAAAAGGTGTAAACGAGTAATTAATGCTGAAAAACCGGGGCGAGCCTGTCTCGTCCCGGGTCTGTTTGAATGTGGATAGCGAAGAAACGGCGACAGATAAGCCGGTTATGCACAAGGATTAATTAGCCCGGAAACGCAGTGTTGCAGGAGTGTTGTTGTGGCAGAAAATCACATCCTTGAATTACGGAACATTACCAAGACGTTTGGTGCAACAGTCGCTTTGTCTGAGGTGAATTTTTCTCTGAGAAAAGGAGAAATTCATGCTCTCTGTGGAGAGAACGGAGCCGGTAAATCCACCTTGATGAAGGTGATTAACGGAATCTACCAACCGGATGCCGGCTCTATCGTAATTAAGAACCAGGAAGTGACAGTCGAGAGCCCGCGAAAAGCGAAGGCATTGGGTGTGAGTTTTGTCCACCAGGAAATTGCTCTTTGCCCGGATGTCAGTGTCGCGGAAAACGTCTTTATGTCCGGGGCCAGAAAAGGTGAGAACTGGTGTATCGACTACGAAGACATTAACCAGCGAGCAGAAGAAATTCTTTCTCAATTGATGCACGTAGACCCCAAAACGAAAGTCGAAAAGCTGGGTATATCCACCCAACAAATTATCGAAATTGCTAAAGCACTCTCCGATGAGTGCGATGTATTGATTCTGGATGAACCGACAGCCGCGCTGACAGAAAAGGAGTCAGAAGCGCTGGCGGAAATTATCCAGGACTTAAAAGCCCGCGGCGTCAGTATTATTTATATCAGTCACCGGATGGCTGAAATTTTGCTCAATGTGACAGGGTAACAGTGCTGCGGGACGGGAAATTGATTTGTACCCACGAAGTGAAAGACATCACGCCAGAAGATGTGGTGAACAGCATGGTTGGGCGCCAGATTGATGATCTTTACCCGGCCAAAAATGACAGTGTTGACCCGAACGGAACACCGCTGCTGAGTGTGCAAAACCTCAGCGACTCTTATCGATTTTCCAATATCAGTTTTGATTTGCACCAGGGTGAAATCCTCGGTATTGCCGGGTTGATTGGCTCCGGACGCAGTGAACTTATCCAAACGTTTTGCGGCCTGATGCCGAAATCAGACGGATTTGTTTTGTTGGACGGTAAACAGGTTAAATTGAACCGGTACGAAGACAGCCTGAAAAACCGGATTATTTACCTTTCTGAGGACAGGAAAGGGGAAGGTGTGTACCTGGAGATGACCATTCAGGAAAACATTTCGGTATTGGGGCTGAAAAATGTCTGCAACCGTTTTGGCCGGCTGGACAGGAAAAAAGAGAAACAGCAGGCGGAAACCC
The DNA here is from genome assembly GCA_001310455.1 of Photobacterium sp. JCM 19050. Lineage (GTDB taxonomy): Bacteria > Pseudomonadota > Gammaproteobacteria > Enterobacterales > Vibrionaceae > Parasalinivibrio. Next base: position 54,948 of record BAXG01000013.1, on the reverse strand, counting down.
TTTCGAAAAAGCTGAAAGTGAAATGCCGTGATGTCGGGCAGTTTGTCGGGGAGCTCAGCGGTGGTAACCAGCAAAAGGTGGCCATTGCGAGAATGCTCGCTATCAACCCCAAGATCATCATTATGGATGAGCCTACCCGGGGTATTGATGTGGGCGCAAAACATGAAATTCATACCTTGCTCAGGGAGCTGGCGAACAGCGGCGTGGGCGTCATCGTGATTTCTTCCGAGTTGCCGGAAGTAATCGGTATCAGCGACCGGGTGATGGTGATGTATGAAAACACCATTTCCGGCGAGCTGACCGGTGATGAGATGACAGAAGAAAACATTATCCACCTGGCATCCGGGATTGCATTGGCGCCGGAAAAGAAAGCCAGCTGAGCTTTGAAATTTGAAAGACCAAGACGTGTAGAAGATTAAACGGCGGTAGAACTATGAAGACGGAACTTGTAGGACAGGCGGAAACGCCGGATCAAAAAGGACAGGGAGGGATCCTTTCCCTGTTTACCAAAGTTGCAGGTGCTCGGGAAGCCACCCTTGTTGCCATCATCCTTATCCTGTTTGTGGTGATGAGCTTTGCTTCCCCTTACTTCCTTACCTGGGCAAACATGCGCGCCATGCTGCTTTCTTTCTCTACAGAAGGCCTGGTGGTTGTAGGGATGACCATCCTGTTGATTGTCGGAGGGTTTGACCTTTCCGTTGGTGCGGTAATGTGTCTTTCCATGGTGATTGCCGGGAAGCTGTTCCTTTTAGGAATGGATCCTGGATAGCCAGCCTGGTTGCCATTGCAGCCTGTGCCGGTATTGGCAGCATCATGGGTGTATGTGTCACCAAAATCGGCTTAAGCCACTTTATGACGACGCTTGCGTTTCTCGGTATCGCACGGGGATTCTGCTTCGTTATAACCGAAGGTTCACCGCTTTCGCTTTACAGCCTGCCACCCGAATTCAAGTTCATCGGGCAGGGTGACGTCTTCGGATTGCCGTTTTCGGTCATTATCTTTATCGCGGTGATATTTATTTCAGATTATATGCTGCGGAATCTGATGGTTTTCCGCCGCGTCTATTACACAGGCAGCAACGAAAAGGCTGCAGTGTATTCCGGTATCCGCACAGACCGCATTAAGTTCTGGACCACGGTGCTTTGTTCAGCGATGGCCGGTCTTGCCGGGATCATCTTTATGGCCAAGTTCGGCGGGGCAACTCCAACCTTTGGCATAGGTCTTGAATTGAATGTTATTGCAGCAGCCGTTATCGGTGGGGCCAGCCTGAACGGCGGTGCCGGGACCATCCTGGGTGCCATTTTGGGTATTGCATTGCTATCTATCGTTTCCTCGTCGCTGATATTGTTGAACGTCCCTGTCTACTGGCAGGAGCTGATCCGCGGCTTGATCCTGCTGGTGGCTATTGCCATTGACCATTTCATCCAATCCAAGAAGTAAGGGAGCGAGTCATGTTGTACAGGGAAATTGGAAACACCGGTATTGAAGCGTCAGCGGTTGTCCTCGGTACCTGGGGCATTGGCGGCGGCTCCGTATGGGGTGGGGACACGGAAGAAAAGCAACTGATTGACACGATTCATGCCGCTATAGATGGCGGTGTGAACTTCATCGACACCGCACCGGGTTATGGTTTTGGCGAGTCAGAGCGTGTTATCGGCAAGGCGATTAAAGGTCGCCGTGATGACCTGGTTATTGCCACCAAGTGCGGTTTGATCTGGGATTGGGACGGTGTCGAGCACTTTGCGACAGACGGCAAAACCCTAAAGCGCAACCTGACGCCACAAAGTATCCGGCGTGAAGTGGAAGAGAGCCTTGCTCGGTTGGGTACGGATTACCTGGACTTATACCAAGTTCACTGGCCTGCAATTCCGCCTTTGGACACCCCTATTGAAGAAACCCTCGACTGCCTGGTGTCACTCCAGCAAGAAGGAAAGTTACGCGCACTGGGTATCAGTAACCTGACCGAAGAAGAAACGCGGCAATACTGCACTGGCGGTCATATGGCGACAAACCAGATTCGTTACAGCATGCTGTGGGAAGACGATGCCCGTCCTACCATCGAGCTGAACCAGGAACTGGGTATGTCGACGCTGGCGTACCAGACCCTGGAGCAAGGGCTGCTGTCAGGCAAAATCACTATGGATACCCAGTTCGACCAGAATGATATCCGCGCTGTTGACGCCTGGAATCCTTGGTTCGTTCCGGAAAAGCGCCGGCAGGTGTTGGAGGTTTTGGCTGGTTGGCAATCACTCACCAGTAAATACAACTGCTCAATGGCTCAGTTGGTCATTGCGGCATCTTATATGCTGCCAGGTGTGGATTTTGTGCTTTGCGGGGCGCGTTCTTCGCATCATGCGGCGCAAAATGCGGCGGCAGGGGATCTACAGGTTTCACCTGAGGATGCGTTGGCGATGCTGGCAGACATTCGCGCACTGTTTTAAGCATGTGCTACCTGTTTTCAGCTTTTGAAATCTAACAATAACTTACCGGGCAGTATCCCGGCTTCCGGCAAGGGGCAGAGTATAACTGCCCCGGCCGTGAGGGTGCCATTCACCCTTCTACCCATCTTTCGTCTTGGCCAGGGAAAGGACAACACACGAATAACTCCAACTAAGAGGGAGTCCGCCTACGGGTAGGCTCCTTGCTGTCGGCCTGACGTGTGTAGCCGGCAGCAAAGGACAAAAGGAAGATGTCATGAACAAGCAAGAGCAAAGGCAAAAGCGGTATTTGTTCGATGGGGCCAGGCGCCTCGTTGTGACAACCTTGGCATTGAGTTTTGGTGTAAATGCTGCGCAGGGACCGGGTTTGGGTAATCCGAACTTTGCATCCAATGAAGTATTTACCCAGGTTTCAACGTTGATCGATGACACCACAAATTTCATACCGCCAGACTATCCGAACAGAGCACACTTTGGTTTGAATATGATGACCATGATGAATGGTTATGCCATTGGTGTATTTGCCCCTGACCACGGACAAAACCCCGGCGGCTGGCTGGCGTTGGATGCGTCTGACCCACGTAACCTGATAAAAGTAAACCAAGTTTACGAACCGGATGGAAGCAATGCCCACCGGACGGGAGACGGCCAGCGCACAAAAGATTTCACGGAAATCCACTCTCTTGGCCTTTCTGAAGGCAACCTTATCGTTACGCATAACTCCCGCAGTATTGAGATTTGGGACTGGTCGGATGTAAACAATCCGGTTCGGCGTTCAAAGCTCGGCTTCCCCGGTATCATTCTCGGCGGTTACAGCAATATCCCCTGGAATGTATTCTGGCAGGCACCGTATTTGTACGTAGCGCGTGGCACGTCAGGTATCTCTATTGTTGATACTTCGGATGTTGATAACCCGGTTCTGGTGAAAACCATCCCTCGTTCAGAACTGGGTGGTTTTACCGTTGGTTCAGTACTGGCGTTGGGTAATGAACTACATCTTGCGAGCCGCAATGACCGAGGTGGCTTCTCTATTCTCAATATCGACGATCCGGTCAATCCGGTATTGAACAAGGTGGTCAACAACCTCCCATATACTTTCTATATCAATTGTTGGGATGGTAAGTATGCGCACTTCGGGCCTCGTTCCTCTTCCAGTAAACTGGTGTCTTATGACACGACCACAAACCCGATGACACTGGTAAACGAACAGCATAGTGGTTACGTGAACCTTTACTGTAACGGCCAGGACAACAAGCTGTTTCTGGGTAACCAGGAAGACGTTGCGGTACTCGATGTTTCTGATACACAGAACTATGTTAACCTGGGCTCAGGCAGCCTGAATGCCACAGGGCAGGATACCGACCACGGCCAGGTATTCCCCTTTGGTAATATGCTTTGGGTGGGCAATGACCATGGGAGTGGCAGCGGTTTCTGGGCCCACAGTGATGGTCAGGATACTAACCCACCACAGGTGACCCGGACATTACCGGCGGACAACGAAACGCAGGTATCGACCAAAACCCGTGTTGGCCTGGCTTTGTCTGACAGTGTCCTGATGGATTCGGTTAACAGCTCAACCTTTAAGGTTATTCCGGCGGGAAGCAGTACACCGCTGAGCGGTACCTACAGCGTAAACCTCGGGTTTATTCACTTCTCCCCGGATCAGCAACTGGCTTCCAACCAGATTTACCAGGTGGTTGTAGATGGCGTTAAGGATTTTGCTGGTAACCCGATGCCGGAATACCGCTACAGTTTCTCAACCGGAAACGTCGCTTCCCACACGGTAAACGCCAATATTCCAACCAATGTCGAGGTTAACCAAACCGTTAACCTGAATGCTTCGGCATCATCAATCCTAGGTGGCACGGTTGAATACTCCTGGAACTTTGGTGACGGTTCTTCACCAACGCCATTCAGCACCAGTGGAGCGGTATCTCATACTTACGCAACCGCCGGGCACTGGACTCCGATTCTCTCTGTAAGAGAGAACGGTTTCATTTCGACAGCAAGCCAAAGCCTTACCGTTAACTACCCGGTTACGGCGGTGGCACCAACCACATCTTCAACGATTGTGAACGCGGGCAACCGTGTCTTTGTCGCTAACCCGGACAATGACACCATTTCGGCGATGTCGGCGTCTGCACCCTTTGGCAAGTTATGGGAACGGGCTGTGGGTGATAACCCTCGTGCTGTAGCCGTCGCTCCGAACGGTGACGTGTGGTCTGTGAGTGAAGGCAGCGACACCATTCACGTTCTTGCGGCGTCAAATGGGGCTGTTCGCCATATTGTTAATCTCCCACGAGGCTCTCGTCCGAATGGCATCGTGTTCACACCGGATGGTTCGGCAGCGCTTGTGTCGCTGTACGCATCCGGTAAGTTGCTGAAAATTGACCCTACAACACGCAACACGGTAGGGACAGCCAATGTTGGCCACTCTGCCAGAGGTATTGCGGTAGATGCCAACTCTGATATGGCTCTGGTCACCCGGTTTGTTTCCCCACAGAACCAGGCAGTTGTGACTGAGGTGTCCATCAGCAATATGGCCGTTAACCGAACTATCGGTCTTGCCAAGGATACCACCACGTAGATGGACCGGATCGCAGCCGGGGCATTCCTAACTATCTCAACAGTATTGCTATTTCTCCGGATGGCAGGACTGCCTGGGTGCCGTCGAATAAAGCAAATATTGATCGTGGACCGTTTAAAGAGTCGGATCCAAACAAAGGCCTGACTTTCGAAACCACAGTACGCGCCATTCTTTCGCAGATAGATATGGGAACACGTACGGAAATTCCTTCAAAACAGTTGGATATCGACAACAATGCCCAACCTAAAGCGGTGGTGTTCAGCCCGCTGGGCGACTATGTCTATGCAGCGATGGAAGGCAAAAACAATATCGAGGTGTTGGATGCCTACAACGGCAGTGCCCTTTCACAACTTGGCGGACATGGCCTCGCGCCAAATGGTCTGGTAAGGGCTGGTAACCACCTGTTTGTACATAACTTCCTGTCTCGCAGCGTGGCGGTTTGGGACGTCTCTGATTTTGAAGCGAATCAGGGTGATATCATTCACAAGAAAAACGTGGATATGGTAGCGGCGGAAAAGCTGTCTTCAAGCGTACTGGCCGGTAAACAGATCTTCCATGATGCGTCAAACCCGCGTATGACCAAAGACGGTTACCTCTCATGCGCGAGCTGCCACGCTGACGGGGATTCTGATGGCCGCAACTGGGACTTTACCGACCGTGGTGAAGGGGTACGTAACACCATTTCACTCGTAGGCCGAGCCGGTACTGGCCATGGCAATGTTCACTGGACAGCGAACTTCGACGAAATCCAGGATTTCGAAAACGACATCCGCTTTGGTTTCGGTGGACGGGGCTTTATTCCTGATGCACTGTTCGGAAACGTTGAGAGCCCGCTGGGTGCGCCTAAAGCCGGTATCAGTACCGATTTGGATAATCTCGCGGCCTATGTGTCGAGTCTGACTACGTTCCCGAAAAGCCCATACCGCAATGCAGACGGTACTCTGACTGCCAGTGCGCAGCAGGGTCAGTCTTTATTTGCGTCCAAAGGGTGTAACAGATGTCACTCAGGGGCCATTTACACCGATGGACGCCGTCATGATGTCGGTACCGTGCAAGCTTCATCCGGTCAGGGTATTGGTGCATCGTTGTCCGGTGTCGGGTTCGATACACCAACGCTTTTAGGCGTGTTTGACACTGCGCCTTACTTCCACAACGGGCAGGCTGCAACGCTCGGAGACGTGCTGCAAACACCGGGTGTCCATTCCGTTTCGAATGTGACAGAGCGCAACCAATTGGTAGCCTACCTCCAGCAAATCGAATACGCCGGTCAGGTTATCGCGCAACCCGCTGATCAGAACTTTGACCGTGCCTCTGACTTGATTATTACCTCTTCTACTAATGGTTGGGGACCGGTTGAGATCAACCAGAGTGTCGGAGGACAGGGCCAGAATGACGGTGGTGTACTGGGTATTGATGGTGTGGAGTTTGAAACCGGCTTTGGTGCCCACGCAAATTCTGAAATCGTTATCGATATCTCCGGTAAACCCTATGATCAGTTCAGCAGCTTTATCGGCATTGATGATGGTGCCGGATCTTCTGGCTCAGTCATTTTTGAAGTCTGGGTTGATGGTGTCCTGAAGTTCCAAAGTGGCGTTATTCGTGGAAGTGACCCAATTCAGCATGTTGTTATTCCTCTCGATGCATCTGCTGCCGAACTCAGACTGGTTGCGAATGATGCAGGTGATGGAATAGGGCACGACCATGCCAACTGGGGAGATGTGAAACTTCGCTTGCCTTCGGCGCCATACATCTACGCCAGCGATCTGGCTGAAGAAAATGTCACCAATGGTTGGGGCCCACTTGAGAAGGATATGAGTGTTGGGCAGACCGCGCTGGGTGACGGCAACACGCTGTCAGTTGGCGGCATCAAGTACCCGAAAGGTCTGGGGGCCCATGCCGAGTCTTCAATTACCTATGATATTTCTGTCTACTCTTTCGATGAGTTCAGCGCTGTGATTGGTATTGATGATGGGGCAGGAAACAACGGCTCTGTGATCTTCCGGGTCTACGTGGATGACGTGCTCCAGTATGAGAGTGCAACACTGCGTGGTTCAGATGCCGGGGTGCAAATTAACATACCGCTCGATCCCGCAAACCAAAGTGTCCGACTGGAGGCAAATAGTGCAGGAGATGGAATTGGTTACGACCATGCCAACTGGCTGATGCCAAGTTCCGGGTGAAAGAGGTGAAATACCTTTACGCCAGTGACATGCAGGAAACCAATGTTACTAATGGCTGGGGCCCTCTTGAAAAAGACATGAATGTTGGCCAGCTTGAACTTGGAGATGGTCAGCCATTGTCCGTTGGAGGTAAGCCATTCGCGAAAGGGCTGGGGCTCATGCCGCCTCAAGCATTACGTACAACATTGCCGGACAGTCGCTCGATCTGTTTACCGCGGTTGTCGGTATTGATGATGGCGCCGGAAACAATGGTTCAGCGGTGTTCCAGGTATTTGTTGACGGCGTGAAGAAGTTTGACAGTGGTGTACTGCGGGGCAGTGATGCCGGCGTGGAAGTCGCGGTACCTCTTACTTCCTCTGCCAGCACAGTACGCCTCGTGGCAACCGATGCCGGAGACGGTAACGGATACGACTGGACAGACTGGGCGGATGCAAAATTCCGTGTCAATACTGACAACTTCGTGTACGCCAGTGACATGTCAGAAACCTCAGCCATCAACGGCTGGGGGCCACTTGAAAAAGATATGAACGTTGGTCAGCAGGCAGCCGGTGACGGTCAGCCACTCTCTGTCGGCGGCATTACTTATCCAAAAGGGTTAGGCGCGCATGCTGAGTCGGATATTACTTATGACATCTCGGGGCAGTCTTTCAACCAGTTCCGGGCTGTGGTGGGTATTGATGACGGAGCTGGCAACAATGGTTCCGTGATCTTCCAGGTCTTCGTTGATGGTGTGAAACAATTCGACAGTGGTGTGCTTCGCGGCAGTGAAGCGGGCGTCAATGTGATTGTCCCGCTTGCCAGCGGAGCATCAACGGTTCGCCTTGTCGCCACTGGTGCCGGGGATGGTATCGGGCATGACTGGGTTGACTGGGCAGATGCGAAATTCCGCGTCAGTGCCTCATCGTCTGCGTCTTACACCTATGCCAGTGATATGACGGAAACAGCCGTCACCAATGGCTGGGGGCCACTGGAAAAAGACGTGAATGTCGGCCAGCAAGCGTTGGGTGATGGTCAACCGCTTTCCGTGGGCGGCACGGTTTACCCTAAAGGGCTGGGAGCACATGCGGAATCTGATGTGACCTACGATATCAGTGGCCTGAACTTTAACCAGTTCAGTGCTGTTGTAGGGATCGACGATGGTGCCGGAAACAACGGTTCGGTGGTCTTTCAAATATTCGTTGACGGTGTCAAACAATATGACAGTGGTGTGCTGCGCGGAAGTGATGCAGCGGTCACTGCCAGTGTTCCGCTTACGTCTGCCAATACCTCAGTACGCCTTGTAGCGACGACTGCGGGTGATGGTAACGGATATGACTGGGCTGACTGGCGGATGCCAAATTCCGCCATGCTCAATAGTTTTTCGTGTCTGGCGCTGCGTTTGCAGCGCCGTTTCGACATGTTTTAGTAAGTGCTTGGGTAATCTTGCTATTTCGGGGGCCTCCACCAATCGGCCCCCATTTTTTGCGTTTTGCTATCTGCTGATTTCAGCAATCAGCTTGTTCACCTCCCCGGCTTTTTCCATCATTGCCATATGGCCGGCATCCGGCAGGGTGGTCACTGATGCTCCGGGCAATGAGGTTGCCTGTGAAGCGGGAATAACCGAGTCTTTCTCACCCCAGATAACCTGTACCGGAATGCCTGTCGAAGCCAACAGGTCAGTCAGGTTAATGTGCTGCTTCCCACCTTCAAATAGCGCGCCAGAAAGTGCCTCAAGTGCGTCCTGCACCCCATCCAGCCGTTTGTACTTCATCATGTCATCAGCCATTGCGCGGGTAACAAGTGATGGGTCTGCAAACAGCAGTTTCAGGACTGGCGTCAGTTCCCGCCTTGATGTGGCAGAGACAAAACCCTCGATATAGCCCCCGTTGATTTCGTCCCCAAAACCGGCCGGGGAAATCAGCGTAACCGATGACACACGCTCAGGATAGTTCGCTGCCAGGGACGCACACACCGCTCCACCCATGGAGTGACCAACCAGATTAACACGCTCCAGTTTCTGGTCGTCAATCAGGGCAAGAACTGCGGCCACAAGGCTATTGAGGCCGGCGGATGGCAGGGTTTTGAATGACTGGCCGTGCCCGGGAAGATCCAGGGCATATACCGGCTGTGAAAAAGCATCGATGTTGAACAGCCAGTTGTCCAAATCGCCACCAAACCCGTGAACGAACAGGATAGGCGAGCCTTCACCGTCGCGTTTTGCATAACGCAGTTTGCCCGCAGCCAGCTCAAGGAACTGATAGGCCGGCTCACTTTCTTTTTCGTCCTCTTCACTCTCTTTAGGCACTTCAAACCCAGCGATGTACGCATCTATCTCACTGTCAGAGACGTCTTCAGGGGCAATCACACCCAACAGTGCCTGAACCGTGTAGATTTCGCCAATTTCACCCACCTTTCGCCGAAGAGTGCCCGGGTCAGGTGCTTCGACCGCCGCCGCAATCTTATCCGTCTCCACGTCCATGATTTCCTGGCCGACTTCAATGGTGTCGCCTTCTTCGATATACCACTCCACCAACGTTCCCTGCTTCATAGAAAGCCCCCATTTGGCATCACTATCGGAATAATTTTATCGCTCATGCATACTCCTTATACGCTTGCCATGCTTTGCCGGTTACCAGTTCGCGGGCGGCGGCTGCAATTGCATCCGAAGACGGGATAAAGGCATCTTCCAGCGACGGGGAGAAAGGCACAGGCGTGTGCGGGGACGTGATCATTTTCACCGGTGCTTTCAGGGCAGAAAAGGCTTCCTGGGCAACACTGGCGGCAATATCGGCAGCGATAGAGCAGCGGGCGTGTGCCTCATCAATGCAGACCAGCCGGCCGGTGTTTTCAACGCTTTCAATAACGGTGTCCAGATCAACCGGGGAGAGTGTACGCAAGTCAATGACATCACAGTGGATGCCCTCTTTAGCAAGCGTTTCTGCCGCTTCCATCGCGCGGTGGACGGTAAGACCATAGGAAACCAGTGAAACGTCGTTCCCTTCGCGTACTACATTCGCTTCAGCAAACGGGATGGTATAGGACTCCTCGGGTACGTCGGTTTCATGGGCATAGAGATTCTTGTGCTCGAGGAATATCACCGGGTCGTTGTCCCGGATCGACTGGATCAGCAATCCCTTGGCATCATAGGCATTTGAGGGGCAAACCACCTTGACCCCCGGGAGGTGGGTAAACATGGGGGTCAGCATCTGGCTGTGCTGGGCAGCTGCGCGGAAACCGGCTCCGCACATTGCCCGGATGACAACCGGTGTCTCAGCCCGGCCACCAAACATATAGCGAAATTTCGCGGCTTGATTGAGTATCTGGTCAAAACAGACACCCATAAAGTCGATAAACATCAGCTCCGCAATAGGGCGCAGTCCGCAGGTTGAAGCCCCAATTGCTGCACCGATGTAGGCACTTTCTGAAAGCGGTGTGTCGTAAAGTTGCTTTGGGTGTTTGGCATACAGCCCCTTGGTGACACCGAGCACGCCGCCCCACGCATCATCTTCACCCGGTGCACCGGTACCGCCAACGATGTCCTCACCCAACATAATGACTGTCGGATCCCGTGACATTTCCTGATCGATAGCCTCGTTAATGGCATCTTTAATACTGAGTTTACGGGCCATGATTCCCTCCTTGATTTCCTGGCTTAGTAGCTGACATAAACGTCGGTGAGAACGGCGGAAGCTGGTGGCTCCGGCGCGGCTTTGGCGCTTTCAACGGCATCGTCAATCAGGGCGCCGACTTCTGCGTCAATGGTGTTGAATTCATCGGCGCTGATAATGCCCGTTGCCTCGACTTTTTTACGGAAGAGCTTCAGGCAATCATGGTTTTCGCGGATATCGTCAACTTCGCCGTCTGCGCGGTAGGTTTGGGCGTCGCCTTCGAAGTGGCCGAAGAAACGAACCATCTTGCACTCCAGCAGGGATGGTCCGCCCCCTTCACGAGCCCGGCGGATGACCTCACCGGCTGCTTCATACACCGCGAAGAAATCTGTTCCGTCTACGGTAATGCCCGGCAGGCCGAACCCGTTGGCGCGGTCGACATAGGAGTCGGATGCGACCGCCCAGTCCACCGCTGTGGATTCGGCATAGCCGTTGTTTTCCACCACGAAAATGGCGGGAAGATTCCATACCGCAGCAAGGTTCAGGCTTTCCAGGAACATGCCCTGGTTGGAAGCCCCGTCACCAGTAAAGCTGATACCAACGCCGTTGTGCCCGAGCTGTTTGGCGGCGAGGGCAGCCCCGCAAACCAGTGGCGAACCCGCACCCAGGATGCCGTTAGCGCCCATCATGCCTTTGGAAAGGTCGGCGATATGCATAGACCCGCCTTTACCCCGCAAGAGCCGGTTTCCTTGCCGTAAATTTCCGCCATCATGGCGTGGACATCCACCCCTTTGGCGATGCAGTGACCGTGGCCGCGGTGGTTGGAAGCGATCCTGTCCTGATCGTTTAAATGCATCATGATCCCGGCCGCTGAGCTTCTTCCCCGGCATACAGGTGCACAAAACCGGGTATATCGCCACGGGCGAAATCGACATGAAGCCGTTCTTCAAAGTCCCGGATGGTTTTCATCGTCCGGTATGCTTGCAAAAGTTCATCTGCCAAGAGGGAACGGGTTGTCGCTCATGGTAGTCTCCTTGTTACTCATGATTTATGGCTGACGTTGCTCGTGAATTTGGTGAGCAGAGGAAGGTAAATCCGGTTCGAAGCTGACAGGGCTGGTAAACAAGCCTTTGTCAGCGGCATAGTGCATGCAGGCGTTGGTATCTATGGTTTTGAACGCTGCCGTCCGAAGGGTGACAGTGACATGGTCTTCACTGTTAAAGATGTGTTCGCGCTCGCCATCGAGCGCCAGTGCGCCGGACGGGACACATACTGAAGCCGGGTAGTCCGGAGTCAGTACTTCAACGCTGGAAACGTAAACCGGTGCCATCAGCCGGGGGCGAGGGGGGCATCCAGCCGGGAACCACCGGTTGCAGCACCTTTCAACCTGATCTGGCGTCCTTCCGGGGCTTCCCGGCTTATCGGGCTAAGTAACCCGGATATGGCAGACAGGCCAATGGCGTGGGGTTCGGCGAAAGCGGTGAAAAGCTCTTTCAGTGAGCCGGGGCGCCATACGGCTTTGGCTCCGGTAAACTGATCGCTGACCACGGCAATGTCGACCAGAGCAATGTCGCGAAGATCATTCACCCGGCACTCGAGCAGTTTGTTCTCAAAAAAAGCCACAGAAGGGGGAATGAGACCGCAGACCGCGAGCCCGGTTGCAAGCCCGGTTATAGTGGGCTCTGCCATAGTAGGAAAAGCATTGTTGGTACCGGAAGATACGCCTGAAACCGGGATGTTACCGCATTCCCGGACAACCAGCCGGTGCGTTCCGTCGCCTCCGAGTACCACAATGGCGGCTACATCCTGCTCTCGCATCATCCGGGCAGCCCTGACGGTGTCATCTGCCGTCCCCATCACCGGCATCTCAAGAAAAGACAGGGTGGGGAAATGTCCTTCGCCACTGCTGGCTGCGCGACGCAGCCCTCTTTCGATGTAGGTTCTGACCCCTGCCCGGTCTGGCATCATGACCACATTTTCTACTCCGGCGTAGGCCAGCCCCGCGAGAATGCGCAGCACGATATTGGCGCGGTCGGTGATTTGAAGGTTACCCGCATGGGCGATAATTCGCCGGATGTCTCTGGCGGAAACGGGGTTGGCAATTATACCGACAGTCGATGGGACCATGTGTGCCTCCTGCACGTCTGACAGCAGAGCTCGAAATACTGATGAACTCGGTGATATCGGTACTGGGCAAGAGGCAGGCCAATACTGTGCGAATCAAACTATTCTTTTAAATTCAATGCGATAAATGGAATGCAATAGCTTGAAAGGCGACAGGGTGTGGCGCGATGAATGCAACAGGTGTGGCGGGGCTGTTGCAACGCCCCGCGTGAGGACTCGTCAATAACAACAGGCCTAATGGAAGGTAAACCCGCCGTCTACGTTTACCGACTGTCCGGTGACGTGTTCAGCATTGGCAAAAAAGACTGCAAGCTGGCCCATGTCCTCCGGGGTTTGTCCCACGCCTTGTGGGATAAGAATGTCCTGATGGCGAGCCCAGGACTCTTCCATAGTTTCGCCTTCCAGTTTCCAGCGCTCGGCCAGGCCATCCGGCCCATACCACATGGCCGTTGGGACAATGCCCGGGCAAATGGCATTCACTGTTATCCCGGTACGTTGCAGTTCTTTAGCCAGTGAGTTGGTGAAGCCGACGACAGCAAATTTGGATGCGCAGTAGTGGGCAAGATCCGGAAAGCCTTCCTTGCCGGCAATAGAGGCGACATTTATGATGCGACCTGACCCATTTGGCTTCATGGCTGCCAGTTCCGCTTTGCAGCAAAGGAAAACACCTTTGGCGTTAATGTCGTTTACATAATCCCACTCTTCTTCCGTCAGTTCTTCAACCGACTTGATAATCAGCACGCCAGCATTGTTTACCGCGATATCCAGCTTGCCAAAATTGTCCGTGACGGCCTCAACCATGGACTGCACCTCATTCCATTTTGAGATGTCAGCTTTGAGGCCGAGGGACTTCACGCCAAGTGCAGCCAGCTCATCGGCCGTCTGTCCGGCGCTTTCCTGATTGATATCAGCCACTGCCACATTACAGCCTTCCTTTGCCAGTGCCATCGCAATGCCTTTCCCGATTCCCCGGCCTGCGCCAGTAACCAGTGCGACTTTTCCTTTCAGTGTCATCTGATTGCTCCTTGTTGGTGGGTTTGCTGGCAGGTTTGTCAGCAAATGTTTCAATTCGCGGTTGTTTCTGTATTGCAAATTGACAGGTTGCAAAGGACACGCCATGTGGTTTTTGTTTTTTAATCTATTGAATTTATGTGTTTTTATTCTTTTGCTCGATGTGGGCGAGCACAGCTTAAACAACGTAACTGCCACAGGTGTTGCATTGTTTCAAATCGGTGACACCTCACGGGGTAGGGGTGGTGTTAATGGGGATGAATGTTAATAATTGGTTAAATGTAGTTGTGAGCGAAAGTCTATGTCTCCCTCCCATGACAATGCCTACCGGTACTCGCACCAGGGTTTTGCTGCCCACATCCGTGAAGTACAAGGTGTGGCTGACGGAATGCTCTTCACGGGACAAGGTAATTACGGATTCCTGGCAGCGCTGTCTGGCTGATTACAAACTGGATCCTGTGGTTCTGCGCGAGCCTTATATCCTGCCCGGCACTGAACTCAAAGAGCACAGGGAACGACTGGAAAAACTGATCCGGACAGCCCGGTATGGCCTGGAACTGCTTTATAAGCAAATAGCCCAGCAAAACTACGTTTTGCTACTGACGGATGCCGAGGGTGTGACTGTCGATTTCATGGGGGATGCTTCCATTGAAATGTCCCTGAGAAAAGCCGGGTTGTATCTCGGTGCCGAGTGGTCGGAATCCCGCGCTGGAACCTGTGGCGTGGTTCATGCATTTACACCGGGCAAGCGCTGACGGTTCACCAGAATGACCACTTCGATGCAACTCATACACCGCTTACCTGCACGGCAGCCCCGATTTTTGATTCAAACGGTAAACTCGCGGCTGTGCTCGATGTGTCAGCGCTCCATTCGCCAACACCCAAAATCAGCCAGGCAATGACGTTGCAACTGGTGACTGCGTTTACCCGGCGAATTGAAATGGCTTCTCTGATGCGCAGCTTTCCGTTCCATTGGATTTTGCGTATGAGCCAGTCACCGGAATTCCTTGATGTCGACCCGGATTGTGCTGTTGCGGTGGATGACGGGGGACGGGTGGTTGGTATAACCCATTCGGCGCAGCGGGTGTTGATGAAAGGGGCAGGATATGCAGAAAGTGACATCCACCGTTGAACGGGCAGGCATTGATGGGGAAACCTATTTCAGATTTCTTTGATTTTGATTTCGACAGGTTGCCGGAGTTGACTCGCTCGATACCGGCAGAGCAACGCATTCTGGGAACGGGATGGGGATGTGATTTTTGCCCATGCTATCGAACCGCAGCAAGTGCCGGTTCGAAAGGTCACTATGCCGACTGTCCCGAAACCCCTTCGTGACCTTTACTGTGATGATCCCATGATGGAATCCGTGGCCGAAAAAGCCTCCCGGCTGGCGGATTCGCCAATCTCGTTGATGATTTGCGGAGAAACAGGCAGTGGAAAGGAGTACCTGGCCCGGGCGATTCACCAGACCCGGCGCGGAAAAGGCCCTTTTGTTGCGATTAATTGTGCTGCGATACCGGAAAACCTGATCGAGTCAGAACTTTTTGGTTATTCACCGGGTGCGTTTACCGGTGCCCAGTCCAAAGGTAAGAAGGCTGATAGAAAAGGCCAACGGCGGGACCCTTTTCCTGGACGAGATAGGTGATATGCCACTGCTATTGCAAGCCCGGTTGCTCCGTGTGCTGGCAGAAAAAGAGGTGGTGCCGGTTGGGGGAACCAAGGCGGTTGCCGTGAATATCCGGGTGCTTGCCGCATCTCACCAAAATCTCCTTGAGCTGGTGAAAACCGGCAAGTTCCGGGAAGATCTTTACTACAGAATCAGTGGCGCTGCATTGAACCTTCCGGCGCTGAGGGAAAGGAAAGACCTCCCCTGGCTGGCCAATATGCTGCTTGGTAAAATCAAACCAGAAGGTGCGCCATCGCTTTCAGCAGCTGCCATTGCCCTGATTAAAAAGCACAATTGGCCAGGTAACCTTCGGGAACTCAATAATGCCTTGGAATTTGCGAGCGTGTTCTGCAAAGACGGGGTGATTGAACCGAGGGATCTGCCGGAAAGTGTCGGCCGGTCTTCCGGAAATGACAGCAACTCGGGGGCGCAGGTTGATGATGTACTCCCCGCAATGCTTGATCGTTTCCACTGGAATATCTCCGCTGTTGCACGGGAGCTGGGGGTAGATCGCTCAACGGTTCACCGAAGGATGAAACGTGCCGGATTGGTGCCTCCAAACCGGCGCTGATCGAGCAAGTTATTCGTGCGGAAATTCCGGTAAATGCCCGGTTTTGACCCAGACCAGTGTCTCTTTTAGTGCTATCGGTGCGTGCTCGCTCATGTGTGGGTAACGTATCCACGTCCCCTTGGGATAACGCCCAAATTCATCTTCCAGTTCACCGGATATTACATACGTTTCCTCGCCGCCAAAATGGCAATGAGGTTTGAGCTGTTCACCTGCCGGCCAGCGAATTAAAGACGTGTTTTTATGCCTGAATTCGTGCAGTGGCAATACGGTAAGTTCGCCAATACCCGGCACCCACTCGGCTGAAAGCGTATCTATCCGGACTGTTTCCAAATCATCCGGAAGGAATTGGTTCAGTTTTACTAAGATGATGCAGCCGTTTTTACTGAAAGGGCTGTGCCGGCTTCCGGGGGGATTTCTGATATAAGTGCCTTTTCCGTAATCACCGGTTTCATCGGAGAACACGCCTTCAAGCACCAGAATCTCCTCACCCATAGGGTGAATGTGTTCGGGGAATGCCGTTCCTGGCAAATACTCAACAATGCTGGTGACGTGGCCGGATTCAGCAGCCTCCCGTTCCAGTTGCCTTCGGTTTACACCGCCAGCAGGGCTTGGGATCCAGTTGAGAGTGTCTGTTTCGATTACGACGCGCTGGGTCAGATCCATGTTCAACATCTGTATGACTCCTGGCTTGAGGTCACCTTTACTCATTTTTGGCGGCCGTTTTTCTGAACTTGTTCATTATACCCCTCTCAGCCTAGAGGGGGATTTTCAGCTGATTAGGTATGTTGAGCGGCAGTGCCGGCCGATGCAAGGGCGTGAAGATTTTTAAGGCTTTAAGGCGACGCAAACGAAACACTACGTGCCGGAAATGATGAAGGCTAGTCCGGACTTCACGACATAACATGGGTATTCAGTACGGTAAAATACTTACAGTTCAAAACTATCTGTGGGGGCTGAACTTCACAAAAATGTGATCAAAAGGGAAGTTTGTGATAGATTATAGCGCTGTATTTCGCCTTGAATCTGGTTTTATCTGCTCATTTTAAGGATGGTGACCCCGCGAAACACCCGAAAAATTGGTTAGTGGTCGATGAAAAGCATTCGCCGATTTGATAAAGGTTTCGTCAGCAGAAGAGGATTCAGGGAAGGAAATATTGCTACACGCGAAACGGATAAGGAGTTAAAACGTGAGCGATAAAAGTCATGAAGAAATCATGTCGCCCGATGGTGAAGTCAATCCGATAGACACTGACTATCAGGTTGGACAAGACAACATCGCATTAAAAATTGGCCCCTTTGGCCTCGACATTCACAACCGCGTATTTATGATCTCAGGCCTTGCGGTTGTCGCCTTTGTCTTTTTGACGCTGGCTTTTCAAAATCAGGTTGCGCCACTTTTCGGTGACCTTCGTCAATGGTTAACCTCAAATCTTGATTGGTTTTTCCTCAGTTCCGGCGATATTTTCGTCATAGTGTCACTGGTGTTGATTGTATCTCCACTGGGTAAAGTACGCCTTGGCGGGACTGAAGCAAAACCCGATTATACCTACCTTGGATGGTTCTCCATGCTGTTTGCCGCCGGTATGGGTATCGGCCTGATGTTCTGGAGTGTGGCGGAGCCGCTGTCCCATTACGGTTCTGCTTTTGCCGGAATCTCGATGGAAAACGGCGTGCGAACTGACTGGGCGCCACTGGGTGGTGCGCAGGGTGATTCCGCTGCATCAGCAGGCTTGGCAATGGCTGCAACGATTTACCACTGGGGCCTTCACCCCTGGGCAATTTACGCGGTTCTGGCTCTTGGTCTTGCGCTGTTTTCCTTTAACAAGGGTTTGCCGCTGACCATGCGAAGTGTGTTCTACCACTGTTCGGTGAGCGCGTCTGGGGCTGGGTTGGCCATGTTATCGATATCCTTGCCGTCGTTGCGACCTTGTTTGGTCTGGCAACATCACTGGGGCTAGGTTCTGCACAGGCCGCAGCCGGCTTGAATTACCTGTTTGGTATACCGAATACAGACGTAACCCAAATTGTGCTGGTAATCGGCATTACTGCGCTGGCATTGGGCTCAGTGCTCGCTGGCTTGGATGCGGGTGTAAAGCGCCTGTCTGAAATCAATATGATACTGGCGCTTCTGCTGCTGGTGTTTGTGATTTTTGTTGGCCCGACGCTGGCGATCCTGAGTGGCTTTTTCAACAACCTGGTTTCGTACATTGAATACCTGCCGGCCCTCTCCATGCCGTTTGGGCGTGAAGATGCCAACTTTGCACAGGGTTGGACGTCATTCTACTGGGCGTGGTGGATCTCCTGGTCACCATTCGTAGGTATGTTTATTGCCCGTGTTTCCCGTGGCCGTTCTGTTCGTGAGTTTATGGTTTGTGTCCTGCTGATTCCGTCTGCTGCTTGTGTGTTATGGATGAGTGCGTTCGGTAACACCGCAATCGACCAGGTCGTCAACCAAGGCATCACAACAGTCCAGGATGCCGATCTGCCGGTTAAGCTGTTTGCAATGCTGCATGAATTGCCGCTGGCAAGTATCACATCCTTTATCGGTATTGTGCTGGTAGTAGTGTTCTTTGTGACCTCGTCGGATTCCGGTTCGCTGGTTATTGATACCATTGCCGCCGGTGGTAAAGTGGATGCACCCAAACCACAGCGTGTGTTCTGGTGTACCTTTGAAGGCCTTGTCGCCATTGCATTGGTACTGGGTGGCGGTCTGGTTGCCTTGCAGGCAATGGCGGTGTCAACCGGCTTCCCGTTCACTATCGTGTTGCTGGTAGCCTGTGTCGCGGTATTTAAAGGCCTGATGTCTGAGCCTCGCGGTAACTGATAGCAGGCTGGTCTCGTAACACGTTTACAATCTGGAAGGGCAGGTCGGCGCATGGCGTGACCTGCCCTTTTTTCCTGAACACAATTCCCCTGGAGCCAGAGCTGGGTCAGAGAAGGTCACTATGGAAGCGGAACAGTTGGAAATCCTGGGCTTTATCAGCCAATACGAACCGTTTATCGAGTTGCCGAAAGAGGCAAGGGAAGAGATTGCGCAGAGAATTGAGGTCAGTTATTTCCGGGCCGGAACGGAAATACTGCCTTTTGGGGGCCGGATCGATGACCTTCATTTGATTCGCAGCGGCGCGGTAGAAATTTACCGCCGCAAAGGTGAACTCTACGACCGGATGGAAGTCGGCGACATCTTCGGGCAAATGGGCTTGCTGATGAACAACAAGGTTCGTTTGTCAGCAAAAGCACTGGAAGATACGCTGATTTACTTTATTCCCGGTGAAATTTTCTATTCATTGTGTGACCGCTTTGAATCCTTTGCTGATTTTGTGGAAGTAGAAGACCGCAGCCGTTTGCGCCAGGCGGTATCCAGCCGGGAAGATGCAAATGACCTCACCACATCGAAAGTGAAGACCCTTATCGCCCGCGATCCGGTCACTATCAGCAAAACGGAATCCATCCGGCAGGCGGCGCAACTGATGGCGCAGGAGAGTGTTTCTTCCCTGCTTATTACGGATCCGGACAAAATTCTGCCGGAATCAGCGGATGATGATCCGACCGAGCGGGTGTTGGGCATCATTACTGACCGGGACTTTCGTACCCGGGTACTTGCAGAAGGGCTTGACCCGGAATTGCCGGTCGCAGAGATCGTGACCCCGGGGCTGGTTTGCCTTGACCACAATGCGTATGTGTTTGAAGCCATGCTTACCATGCTCAGGTACAACCTGCACCACCTGCCAATCATGCGACACCAGCAGGCAATCGGTGTGGTTTCACTGTCAGACATTGTCCGCTACGAGAGCCAGAGCAGCCTGCTGCTGGTGCGTTCCATTTTCAGGCAGAACACGGTTGATGAGCTTAAAGCGGTATCCGAGCAAGTGAAATCCAGCTTCATGCGAATGGTAAATGAAGATGCCAACTCTCATATGATTGGCAGCGCCATGTCTGTGATTGGCCGCAGCTTCAAGCAACGTTTGGTTGAACTGGCAGAACAGGAGTTTGGTGAGCCACCGGTGCCGTATTGTTTTCTTGCACTGGGCTCCATGGCACGGGATGAGCAGTTAATTGTGACCGACCAGGACAATGCCATCATTCTTGACGATGAGTATGATGAAGCGCAGCACGGGGACTACTTCCGAAAACTGTCCTACTTTGTCAGTGACGGCCTGGATGCCTGCGGGTATACCTACTGTAAAGGGAAAATCATGGCGACTAACCCCCGTTGGCGGATGACCCGCAGCCAGTGGGAAAACTGTTTTGCTGACTGGATTGACAAACCCAACCCGGAATCCCTGCTAAACAGCAGTATCTTTTTTGACCTGGATGGTGTGTATGGCCGTACTGACTGGGCGGAAAACCTCAAGAGCTATATTGCCCGCCGGGCCCGCCGCAATAACCGCTTTCTGGCATGCATGGCGAGAAATGCCCTGAACCGCACACCGCCACTTGGCTTCTTCAAAGAATTTGTAATGGAGAAAGACGGCCGTCATAACAACTCCATTAATCTTAAACGACGTGGAACAGCGCCGTTGGCTGACCTGATTCGTGTTCATGCCCTGGCAATCGGTTCCCGGGCACAGAACTCCTTTGAGCGTCTCGATGACATTATCGAAGCGGGCATTCTGCCAAAAGGAAGGGGCGCGGATTTGCGGGATGCGCTGGAGTTTATCTCTATGGTACGCATCCGCCACCAGGCGCTGGACATCGAAGCCGGCAATGAGCCGGACAACAACATTGAGCCGGAAAACATGTCTGATTTTGAGCGCAGGAACCTGAAAGATGCTTTCCAAATTCTCAGCAATGCGCAGAAGTTCCTGAAATTCCGCTATCAACCAAACCGGGCAAACTAATATGCACCATCTGATTAGTCCGCCGCAAAACGGGTGTTCCAATTCCAGCCTGAAAGACCAATCACCGGACTGGACCGGTATTTTTAAAGCCAATCTTTCATCGGCCAAAGATGCCAGACTGCGCCATTTTTATGCGTCTGGCGTGGTAGATGCATCCACGCTGGTAAAAGACATCGAATTTGTGGCGCTGGATTTTGAAACCACCGGTTTGGATTGCCGAAAAAACGATATTGTCAGTATTGGTCTGGTGCCTTTTACGCTGAACCGAATCCGCTGCGGTGAATCCCATCACTGGATTGTGAACCCCCGCAAACCGCTTGGTGAGGAGTCGGTGGTTATCCACGGTATCACCCACTCCGATGTTGAAGGCGCACCGGATTTGCGCCGTATCCTCGATGAAGTGCTCGACTGTCTCGCCGGACGCATCGTTGTCGTGCACTACCGGAATATCGAACGCGGCTTTTTTGATGCAGCACTTCGCGCTCGGCTCAAAGAAGGGATTGTGTTTCCGGTAGTCGATACCATGGATCTCGAAGCCCGGATCCACAGAGCCAAACCACCGGGTTTCTGGGCCCGACTTCTTGGAAAAAAACGTGAGTCTATTCGCCTTGCAGACAGCCGGGCACGTTATAATCTCCCTTTTTATCAGGGGCACAACGCGTTGACTGATGCGCTGGCGACCGCAGAACTCCTGCAGGCGCAAATCGCGCACCGATACGGTCCGGACACCCCGATTTCAGAAATCTGGAGATAACCTGGCATGATGAAAACGCCCTGTCGTGCAGCTTGCAAGAATGAAGGCGGTATTTGCAGTGGATGCAAAAGGACCACCCGGGAAATTGCGGAATGGAGAGAAATGACAGATTCGCAACGGGACGCAATCATGTCTGAGTTGGAGGGTACCAGCATGACGCATAGCTGTGCGAAGTGTGGCCAGCCGGTTCACTGTGATATCAGTGCCGGGAAGGATACATGTTGGTGCTTCAGTGTTGACCGCCGGGAACCACTGAAAGACGCATCAACATGTCTTTGTCGAAAGTGTTTAATGGAACAGCCATTTGCCTAATGCCTGTCGGGCGGAATTTCGTTCCGTCTAATTACGTTGCGCAAATATTATACCCGGGTATAGCGCTTAATTGATTATAAAACAGGTGGCGCATTATAAATTGCCTGCCTCTCATATATTAAACACTATGGTTTAGTGTTAATTCATCTTTATTTATATTCTTCTCTAAAGCTTTCTTATTTTTATTCGCGCAATAAGTCGCATAGTGAAAGTGGGTATGGAGGGGATTCGTCATATGACGTTAAAAATAAAACTATTTGTTACGTTGACTATGTTGACCGTAACAATCATCGCAGTGGGGTTAACCGGTACATTTTCTTTAGATAATCAAAGTGATCGTTACAAAAATATTTCTGAGTTGAGAACCGTTACCGATGAGCTTAATTCATCCCGGATTGCGCTGATGGATTATATGATGACGGGTGAACAGGAATATAAGGAAACGGTAACGAAAGAGTTGGGAGACGCTATTGCTATTTTGGATGCGGTTCAGGAAAAACATGTATCCGATACGGCTTATATAGAGGAGCTTTCCATTATTGAAGGATATCTCGCTGTTTATGCCTCTTCTTTTGATGAATTTGCATCCATTTATGAACAGCAGAAAAAAGCAGAAATAAGCCGCAATTCCAATGGGCAGGTGATTATTTCCTTGTCATCTATTCTAGTTGATGATGCTGCGCGGTTTGCCGAAAAGAAAAATGCGGGTGTCAGTGATAAATGGTTTCAAACCGCTGCGGTAAGCTTGAATAAGTCGTTTTTTAATATGCATATAAGCGCAATGAGGTACAGCACTAATCCAACCGCAGATAATGCAAAGTATCTTGATCGAAATGTAAAAGACGCGACCAAAAAAATGAAGCGAACCTTGGGGTTGGCTAAACAGTCTTCCGCAAAAGATCGATTGAACGCCATCAATACTGAATTTAAGAATTACACCCAGCTCGTGGAGAATAACAAGAAGTACATCGAACAGCTCAACACCGAGCGATTACAGCTTCAAGAAGCCGTATTGAATGCAAGTAACACTGTTGATGCGTTGAACCAGAGTGAACACAGTAAGAATGCAACCTACAGTTCAACCGTAAAAACGCTGATTTATGTGGTTATCTCTGTGGCTGCAGGCATCAGTATTTTGGTGAGCATTTGGCTTATTCGTTCCATCATGGTGCCGCTCAGGCAGTCTATGTCATTTGCCTCACAGATCGCGGCGGGCAATCTGGGCAGACAGATTGGAAGTGTCACGAAAAGATGAATTTGGTGTATTGAATACGGCGCTGAATCAATCTGCCGAGTCTCTCAGCAGCATGATTGGAGAGCTGCGGGACGTCTGCGCATCTATTCTTCAGTCCTGTGAAGTCATGGAGCAATCTGTTGGTCAATCCAGCCAGGCGGTTGATACCCAGTTAGGTGAGACGTCAGCCATTGCCAACGCCCTGACAGAAATGACTAGCAGTGCCGTTAATATTGCGGACAATACCCGGGATGGCTCCGAGCAAAGTGATCTGGCTAAGAATTCTGCTGTTGAAGGGACAAAGATGCTTAAGCGGTCAATGAAAGCGATTCACGCATTGTCTGATTCAATGGAAGTGGCATCGGGCTCTGTGACAAAACTGCAGCAGGATTCTGAAAATATCGGCAATATTCTGAGCGTTATCCGCGGGATTGCTGAGCAGACCAACCTGCTGGCGCTCAACGCTGCCATCGAAGCCGCACGGGCCGGTACAATGGGCCGGGGTTTTGCCGTTGTTGCTGATGAAGTGCGGGCGCTGGCGAGCAAGACCCAGGATTCGGTCGAAGAGATCACAGAGATTGTTGAAACCATCCAAAATGGGGCAAACCATGTCTCTTCGGCGATCGCTGAAGCCAACAGTTGCAGTGTTGATGTCCGGGACCTCTCTGCTCACTCCAGTGAGGCCTATCAGGAAATTGCCACGGCAATTGAACGTATTGCTCGCTTTAATGAAGAAGTGTCACAGGCTGCGGCATCACAGTCCGCAACGGCAGAGGAAGTGACAGATAATATTCTGCGGGTGAAAGAGCTCTCTGAAGGTAACGCCCAGCAATTGCATGAAATTTCGGGTCAGGCAGTCACCCAGAGTGAACAGGCGAAAACGCTTTCCAAACTGGTGGGTGTGTTTAAAGTGTAAGCGAATTGAATACGGTTATGCCCCAGAAGCTGCAATTGCAGGGCTTCTTTGGTTGTAACTTAGTGTTGAGGGCGTCGACTTCTGTTATTCCACCTGACTTTTGAGGAACTGCCCCAGCTCTGAGTGGTGCATAATCGAAGAAACAGGAAGGATGTGATCAGCCGGTCCCCACGCAAAAATATTTACCGGAGTGTGGGTGTGGGTTCCGGTTCCCCAGACGGTGTTTTGTGCGTGGGCATGTTCCCTTGCCAGAACGTTCCCGCGGTCGTTGTATGGGAAGAAGGCATCAAAATCCACCAGTGCAGGAATCATTTTAGCCTTAAGGTAAGAATGTCCTTCAGCATGATATGGATTCGCTTTGTCTTTCAGCACACGCTCAGCTTGTTCCTCCGTGATGGGGAAATCACTGTTGGCATTGACGATTTCCATCAGGCCTTTGGCATTCTTCTTCTTTTCAGGGAGGTCGCCATAGGCTTCAAAGATGTTGTAGTAGCTGAGTTTCTGGTTGTAGAGACCATCCAGGATGTCAAAGCTTCCGAAGTTAAAGTTTGGCTTGTAGTCACGAGTCTTGAATGCATCACCCGGACGTTTTTGCGGCTCTGGAAGTGGTGCAGAAGAGTAGCTGAAACCAAATGACCCGGTTTCATGGTCCGCGGTGACAATAATGATGGTGTCATCACGTCCCTTCGCCCATTCATAAACTGCGTTGACCGCATCATCAAACTTGATCATTTCGTGGAGCATGGTGCCGGCATCGTTACTGTGTGCAGCCCAGTCAATCTGGCCACCTTCGACCATCAGGAAGAAACCGTCCTCGTCTTTTTCGAGGATGGAGAGGGCTTTCTCAGTCATTTCTTCCAGAGTGGGTTGGGAGCGATCAGCACTGTTTTTGGTCTGGCTGTTTACGATGCCGTCAGCCATACCTGAATAGGAGAACAGCCCAAGCAGCTTGTCGCCGGATGCACTTTCCATCATGTTTTTGTTAAATGCGAGCGAATACCCCTTTCCAGCGGCTTCCGTAAGGAGGTTGCGATCATCCTTACGTTTCGACTTAAGGCGCACTGAGCTTGAGTCAGCTCTTCAAGTTGTTTGTAGGTTTCACCTTTGTCATTGGTAGATTTGGGGATCCAATGACGAATACCGCCGGAAAGCATCACGTCGGGTCCGATTTCCAACATATCGGATGCAATACTGTTTTCAAGGGAGCGGTGGGGCTGGTGGGCGGCAAAGGCCGCCGGGGTTGCGTGAGTGAGGCGGGTGTCAGATATCAGCCTGTTGCTTTACCCAGTCTCTTGGCTTGTTCCAGGACAGTTTCGACATGGTGTCCGTCTCGGTCGACACCGATCACTTCTGAACCGGTGTATACCCCGGTCGCCAGGTGCGTAGCTGAACACGCAGAGTCCACCACGATTGCGTCATCCGGGTAGGTCAGGGATGAACCAATAACCCCTTCTTCTGCGAGCTTCCGAATTGCCGTGGGTTTCCCGTTGTAGATAGAAGATGGAGCACGTTCGGCATAGGTCTCTAACATACCTACCTGTTGTGGTCCCATCCCGTCACCGATCATCAAAATCACGTTTTTGATTTCAGAAGAGAGTGCACTAAGTGAAAACGTCGATGTGATGGCTGCAATGCCAATTATTCCATATTTATTCATTTTCAGATCCGTCATGTAAAGTAATTAACAGCGATCTTGTTTCTGTAAAAAATCGCAAATTAAGCCTAGCAATTTTAGCTTGTCGTGGTATAGGATTGTTAAAGAAATGTGACATGAGCATATGCAGGGTGACGACATCGGAGAGAATTACATAGATTCCTGTCTCGAATTAATATGAAATCAAGCGCTTTAAATAGGTTCGAGTTAAAAATAAACAAAGCTTATATCTGTTTATCTGCATGAAATGTAAATGAATTAATCTGGCCGAATAATTTTGGTTTTTGTACTGACATGGTTAAATGAAAACCAATAAGAAAATGAACTCATAAAACAGCGCTATACGATCAGATAACTTTAAATTGATATTTTTATGAAAAGTAACGCATAAAAGAATAATTGACGATGGAAAGGAGTTCTTTCGTCATTGCGGTAAAGAGATAACAGATTGCGACTGTATTCGTATTTTGTATTAGATATGAATTACACAAGGATTTGAATATCTATTTAGCCGCTAGGCGAAAATAAAAAACCTCGGATGTCGAGGGTAAAACAGTTCCATGGAGAAGGAATGTTTGCTTATGAAGTTAAAAACACAAATGGCGCTAGTGACCGTAATGGCGTCTGCATTTGCGAATGCACATGTTCATGTAAAACCTTATTTGCAGCAATTGACAGACAGCAGTGTTCATGTGCTGATGGAAGGGGATATTGGTGAAACATATTCTCTGACTCTCAATGAAGGTGGTACACAATCGGTGATTTCGCCGGTAGTTGAGTCGAGGAGTGAATCAGGGGTTTCCCTTTATCGTTTCCCAATAACAAACCTGTCTGCGTCTACGGAGTACATTTACTCTGTAAAAGATACTGGTTCAGGGGAAGTTTTTGGCCCTTACACTATCAAAACGCTCTCAGACTCAGACACTGCTCGATGGCGTGCTATGCAACAAGCGATATTCAGGCGCACAGAGCCTCTCAAATTGCTATTTGGGGCAGAGTGAATGATGAAGGTTTTGAAATGTTGGCGGATCAGCAATTCAGATCCTTGTTGTCTGAGGCTTATCAGGCATTGATGATTCCTGGTGATATTGTCGATACTGGCAGTGATGAAGACGAATGGCGAGATGCTTTTTTTGCTCCTGGTAGCGATGTGCTGGCTGAGGTACCGCTTATTCCCGCGTTAGGTAACCATGACCTAATCGGGCATGAGGACAACTATTTTGAATACATGCATCTTCCGGAACACGCTAATGAAAGTGACTATCCTTACCCGGAGCAGTATTTCAGGATGGAATACCCCGGTGCAATGATCCTATCTTTGAACACCAACAGGAATAATTCTGCGCAACAGACCTGGCTTCAACAACAGCTAGACAGCGTCTGCAACGATGACAGTGTTTCCTTTGTGGTAGCACAAATGCACCATCCCCACGAGTCAGAATTGTGGCTTCCGGGCGAAAGCAACTTTGCCCGCACATTAAGTGATACGCTCTCAGAGTTTTCTACTCAATGTAACAAACCAACCATTCACTTATTTGGTCACACTCATGCTTATTCGAAGGGTGTATCGACTGAACACCAGCATGCTTTTGTAAACGTAGCTTCCGGTGCGGGAACACTGGATTATGTGGGAGAGTTTCCTCAAAGGGACTATGCGGAGTTCGACCAGAGTATCCCAGTGTATGGCTTTACTACTTTGGATGTTAAGCCTGGAGATAAAGGGTCAATATCCGTAAGAGCTTACTCCATGGGGAATAGGGAAATCGACGAAACGTCACAAATACACCAGCAATTTTCATTGGTTAAAAACAATGGGAAACCGGCGACCCCAAGTCTAACTAGTACCCCCCTCAAAACTTGCCCGGTAGTAAAAACCTCGCAATTTAGCGACAACGATAGTGACACTCAGTATGCAACTCAATTTCAGGTGGTTCCTGGAGACTGTGCCTCGGCAGATTTTTCGGCGGACGGAATTTCCGTGTACCAGACTCACCGCAACCGTTTCGGAAACAAACATCTCCGTTTCAGTGACGTAGCGAACGCTTTGGTGTTACAAAGCCATCACCTTTCAGCGGGCAAGAGCTGTGTGCGTGCTCGCCATCGGGACGAGCACTTTGCGTGGAGCGACTGGTCTGCAAAACAGAGCATCGAGTTAACAGGAAGTGAATCAAGTACAGCTAATTTGCTGACTAACCCAGGGGCTGAGTCTGGGAGCACTGGCTGGGATTCGGATGCTTTGAATGTGTTGCCGATTGGTGGTTGTGACGACGTGCCGGATGTAGTGTATGGCAGCGGCTATTTCGCTCCGGGTAAAGTCTGTAATAACGGTGTTGAATCAGGGAAAGCATGGCAAGATATTTCGTTAACCAACAACTTGTCCAATATAGATTCAGGTAAAGGTTGGGCTGAATTTGGAGGGAAGATTCGTTCGTGGAGAAAAGGAAACGACGTAGGTACGTTACGCCTTGTTTATCTGGATCAATCAGACAAAATAATTGGTGAAAGCAGTGTCTCCAATGATACTGAAGACTGGACTAATATCAGTGAGAGGGCTTGGATTGAACCGGGAACCCGCAAAATACGTTTCGTGATGGAGAGTTCTCACTCCAGCAGTGACAGTGACTCATATTTTGACGACCTGTTTTTGAAAGTCCGGACAGACGAATTGGGTTGTGAACCTCCCGTAGTAGCACCAGTCTTTATTCAGCAAGGTAATCTGATTCAAAACGCTTCGGCAGAACACGGGCTTGTTGGTTGGCAGTCGGCGGGATTGGAAAGCCTTTCTGAATTGAGCGATTGCAGCGTACCGTCGGACAATGACACGCCGCACTTCTTTGCTGTTGGGGGAGTCTGTCAGTCTGGGCTGGCAAAAGCGACAGTTACCCAGAGACTGGATTTGTCTGATTACCACTACTGGATTGAGAAAGGGGAGTTGAATTTGACGCTGAGCGCAGCAATGCGTAACTACTCGGGGTCTGATAAGCCCAGCGTTATTGTAGAGTTCTATGGTAACAACTATCAGGATATTGGTGCGTCACCTGTTTCTATATCAACCAATACCAGCCAATGGACAGACTTGTCACAGCAAGCCTCCGTACCCAAGGGAACGGTGTACGTGAATGTTTCCCTCCAGGGTGAGCGTTTCAGTGGCACCGATAACGACAGTTACATTGATGATATTGGATTGGTTGTTTATACCGATACCGCACCACAGATTACCCACGGTAATCTGGTTAAAAACGGAGATGCCAGTAACGGGACAACAGACTGGGTTGCCGACAACTCAACGGCTATGGACAGCGGTAACTCAAGTTGTACCATTCCGAGCAATAACGACGGACCGTATTTTAACATCGGCGGAGTTTGCGGAAATGGCGTTCACGGCGCTTCGTTGCGTCAGACGCTGGATATTTCCGGCTATGAATACCTGGTTAAGCAGGGTAAGGCGTCGATAAGCTTCGGTGCGACAATGAGAAACTGGAGTGGCAGCGATCGGGCAAATGTCCATGTAGAGTTCTTCAGTAACGGTTCTTTACTTAGCAAGACACAGGTACTTGAAGGAAGCTCAATTACATGGAAGCAGTTCCTGAAAGGAGACTATATTCCGGCAGACACTGACCGTATTGATGTGGTGGTAACCAATACGTGGAAGTCAGGAAGTGATTCCGATGCTTACGCAGACGATATTTGGGTAACCATTTCCCGATAACGTCAAAACAAACAGGCCGCAAGATAGGCGGCCTGTTTTTACTTTGGTGAGGTGGTTTGGGTATAGTCATCAGTTAATAAGCGATACCAAACCGGTATTAGAATTGTATTCAATTTTGATGCTGTCTTTGGCAACCATTGAATATTGGCATACGCCTCCGGTGGCACCGGATACTTTAAACATG
Organism: Photobacterium sp. JCM 19050; assembly: GCA_001310455.1. Lineage (GTDB taxonomy): Bacteria > Pseudomonadota > Gammaproteobacteria > Enterobacterales > Vibrionaceae > Parasalinivibrio. The sequence continues at coordinate 25,180 of BAXG01000013.1, read as the reverse complement.
CCGCCATCAACTGTGTAGTAATAGGTTTTTGGTGAACCAGCCGCACCATTACCTAAACCGGAGTGATCCAGCGGAGGACTGTGGTTTAAAAGGTTGTTCCAAAGACGGCCACACATGTTTTCATTCGGAGCTTGAATAGCCGTATGGCCGGATTCTTTATTATCCCCGGCTTCAACAGGAAAACCGCTGCTGTTGATGTTGTAGCTGCCGTCATGAAGGTTAGGCATATCTGCAACTTCCGCATTACCGCCATGTAACTGCCAATAAAGGTGAACATGTTGCACCGCATCACTAAGCGCACCTTTGGTTCCCTTCGCAGCAGATAACCGGGCATCGTCAGAAAAATTCAGAAACTTAGGTGCAGCGGTAACAGACAATATTCCCAGAATGACAATAACGACAACCAACTCAATAAGCGTAAATCCATTTTGCTTTTTCATATCCATAACCACTCTAGCTGTGTATGAATGACGTTTCATTTATAAGATATATACATAATAGCTAACAGTATTTTGTCGGATTATTCAAATTTGATGACAAAGAGTGATAAGTGATGACAGCAATACTTGGTACTGCTCAAGTCGAATGTTTATTCGCTAATTGCTGTAGATTCTGAATATGTGTGGGTCGGTTTGCAGAAAACCTCTTAAAAGTGAATAAATCAGAATATCCCAGTTGAAATAATGAGATAGACTGCTCTCAGGAAGAAAACGTTGTGTCTGGCATGACAGAGGGGTACATGAAGAATTGGCTATTTTTATTGGTGGCGATTGTCTCTGAAGTTATTGCCACCTCAGCGCTGAAAAGCAGTGAGGGGTTCAGCAAATTGTGGCCATCTGTGACAGTGGTCGCCGGTTATTGCGTAGCCTTCTATTTTCTTTCCCTGACACTCAGGGTTATTCCGGTGGGTATCGCATACGCAATCTGGGCAGGATTGGGTGTTGCACTGATAGCCGTAGCAGGGTGGCTTGTATTCGGTCAAAAACTCGACTTACCCGCAATTATTGGCCTGGTTCTGATTGTGTCAGGTGTCGTGGTAATGAACGTTTTTTCGACATCGGTGAAACATTAAATACCTTTGAAAGGGAACAGCCATTCCTTCAGGTATTTTCCTTGAATTGAACGCACTGAAATCACTCTGAATCACGCACCTTGAGGTGGTTTGGGTATAACTTATAACTTGTCAGGGGGCGTATCGGCGACAAATCCAATGAATCGAGTAATTCATTGAAATAGCGCAAATAAACCCGTGAATAGAGTTTTATAATCTCCGCTCACTTTACTGAGCTTTTTGTGATTATGAAAAAATTCTGATATCTTCTGCGTTTGTCATGCTGTTGGCCGGTTGTTCAGGTGCAAATGTAACCAGTCAAGTTCGTGATTTTGATGCTAACAGCGCCAGCAAAATGATGCGTTGCACCACTTTCGCTACTGATTCTTCAAGTGCAAATGAAGCGTTGGCGGAATATGACGGTTGGACAATGATTTACACGTCTGAATACACAACAGACAACAAAGCCTCTACTGAAATGACAGTATGTTTTGAAAAAGCGAAAAACTAAGGTACTGGTATGTTTTCCCGAGATGGCAGCGTTTAAACCGCTGCCATTTTTTCTCTCTGTCCAATCCACGTAAAGAGAGTTGGCTTTACGGCATCAATCCATATGATCCCAGATTGTATTTGTCTCTTCAGCCTCGTCGAAACGGGCGCCGCATACCTCGCACTCATACTTGTCCCCGACTGCTGCCTGACTCAATACACCTGTAATGCCGACAACGATGTTATTTATTACCGAGCCAAAGGCACCTGCACCTTTCTCATCTTTTATCGGCTCAAGGGAGTCGGGTAAAACAATTTTGTGCGGGGTGACTTCCTCACACGTCAAGCAGAACAACTTGTAGACTGGTTCTTCCATCACAGCTTCCTTGTCTGATGCGGATACCCGAACATTTATACCCACACTGCTCCTTGAGGTAGTTTGGGTATACAACATCACCGTGGCAGTGTGATGACAGACAGCGAAACTACGATGAGAAAAACCAGCCCCATTATACGGCTAAACCTGCTTAAATCTCGGACTGGCGTTGTTCCCACTCTTTAATAACGGTATTGATTTGTTCCGCCAGCGCTTGTGCTCCACGCTGGGTGAGGTTGTTGCCCCCGCCTTTAATTTCTACCGCAAGTTCCGGTGCCTGCCATCCGGTTTTTACGTTTACCACATGCGCTTGAAGGTAAGCATAAAGAAAGCTCGGTTTGAGCAACCTCCCGACGATGATCCAGTCCGCATCCACGGATTTTCCCAGCTCAGCCGCCGCGCTGGTTTGGGTGAACAGGTAGCCAAAACCCAGATCAGCATCAGCTTGTTGCTTTTCAGATACCGGATTCAGCACATGTCCGTGGGTAGAACTCAGTGCTTCGGCAAGCAAAGGTTGCAGTGACGCTGTACGCGCGATTTCCTCTGGGGTATGAGGGAGTTGGGTCATATCGTCGAGTTCAAATTGCAGAACGGCAATTGTTGCTGAAACGGGAAGTGCGAGGATTGCGGTCAGACCGGTGAAAAAAGCCAGAAGAGTTTTCATAACGGTTCTCCATCGGCACGCATTAACCGCCGTGCCGGAGTCGTACAAGTTTTGAATTCCGCGGCTTCACTGATGAGGCGCAGATGAAATCATCTTAGTCGCTTATATATTTCCTGACTGTCCAATTGTGGTACGCCGTACTCTTTCAATATGGCCTGCACCTTGTCGTAGTTTACCTTGAGTGCGTGCTCGACCGCATATCCGAAAGACTGCTCCCCGTATCGCACGGCCATGGAAATGGAGAATGTCACCCTTCCATGGGGGCCGTTTTGCATGGGCAGAACCTTTAAATCCGGATTGTTACGGGAAAAATATCCGGCGATGGGGCATATCATCACGCCATCAAATTCACCTTCAGCAACCCGTTCCACCATGCGTCCGGGATACTCTTCCGGGTCTCCGCTCATGGTGCGGAAGAATTGAGTTTCAAAAAACAGGTTGTGCATCTGCAACCAGGTAACCGTCGGGGAGGGGGAAAAACCGGCAAGTTTCAGTGTCACTTTCTCCCGGTCCGGCATGGCTGCGACATCATCCAGCGTATTAAGTCCTCGAAGAGCACTTTTCTGGCTGGCAACCAGTGCATAGGCTGATTTGTAGTAAGGGCGGGATGCTACGGCCTGATCAAATTCTGCCGGGACGCCCATGATGATGTCGCAGGCAAACCGGTTTTCGTCCGGCAGCCATTTCTTCAGGGTATTGCGTACAAACCCCATTCTTTGGGGCAGCCAGACATATTCAAGTTTTACGTCAAAAAAGCCGGCAACCAATTCAGCGATTTTGTTTTCGAAACCTTGGCCGGCTCTGTTGGAAAACGGAAGGTTGTTGGGGTCTGAACAGACCCGTAAAACGTCAGTAGGCGGGGTTCCCGGAAAAGGAAAGTTGGCGGCATAAGCCGGAAGTGCAACAACTGATGCCACCATCAGCACCAGCGCCCTCAGAGCTGCATTGCCGCGGGAGAGTTCTGTTGTCATAACTACACCCTAGTGAGGTACTTTACGTTTAGGAATGCGTTCATCACTGAAGCACTGCCGCTCGGCGTCCAGTTTGGCGCTCCGGAACTCCTTTCGTACATCCAGGCTGGCATCCGACGATCGGAAATAGCCACCTCGCTCCCCCATCATGCTTCGCATCCGCTCGTAAGCGTCATACTGGACATATTCATCCAAGGTGAGATATTTGGCCAACTCGTCAATCATACAGCTGCAACTGTAGAGATTTTCATAGGTCTGGCCACCGTGAAGCGCCATACACTCAAAAACAAAGCGTACTCTCTCCAGGGTCGGGTAGTCATGTTTGGCGGCGCCGGAAGACGTAAAAGAGGTGAGGCACAAAGCCGTCACCCATATCCATTTTTTCATGTGCGCGTCCTTTTGCTGTGTGAAAGAAAGGCGGCTATTCAATCCCTTCAGCTTTCAGCTTTTTCTTGAATTTTTTCAGCAAACCTTTCGCGGGCAACAAGGAACGATCTGTCTTAATTTCGTCGTAATACTGGTCGATAGTTTCCTGGATATTATCCGGCTTCCCGACCATGATAATGCCTCCCATACGCGCCCCCCAGTGCGGTGTGCACTTGTACACAATAATGCCTTCGTCATTGAAGGTATGAGAGAAGTCAATACCGAGTTCAGACAGGATTTTTTCGAAGTTTTCAGGAGACATCGCGTCTATGGTTTCTACCAGGTGCGCGGGCATATTGGTCCAGGAGATGGTGTCTCCGGGCTCAATAAAAATAATGGCAGGATCAAACTTTACCCCGACAGCCCGTACTTCATGATCTTTTGCCAGACCGGCAAAAGACATCGCCCACAAAAGGGGCAGCATCCATAAACACTGTTTGGTCATATGAAACTCCTTTTCACGAACTATGCCAGTATGTCCCTAAGTCAGGTTGGGCCGGAAAATATTCCGGCCCTTTATCGTTGTACTTGTGGTTTTTAGTTAGGCAGTGCAAACACGGTTAACACGCCACCTAACTGAGTATGGTCAGAGAGTTTGCGGTACGCACCCACCGCACCCAGACCATCTGTATCACCTTCGAGACCTGCAGCCATTCCGATACCGGCCCAGCCGCCAACACCACTCAGCACAGCAACATATTGCTTGCCGTTGTAGGTGTAAGTGTTCACGTTGCCGATAATGCCCGACGGTGTTTTGAAGCGATAAAGCTCTTTACCGGTTTTCTCATCAACAGCTTTAAGGTAACCCTCAAGCGTGCCGTAGAAGACCACACCACCGGCGGTTGCCAGCGCACCGCTCCACACAGAAAACGGCTCAGGGATAGACCACTTGATCTCACCTTTGTCTGCATCCCAGGCAATGAAGTTACCGAGGCCGCCATGGCTGTCAGGAGCCGGGAACATCGTCAGGGTTGCACCAACATAAGGCTGGCCGGCTGTGTATTCCACTTCAAACGGTTCGTAGTTCATGCACACGTGGTTGGTAGGTACATAGAAAAGGCCTGTGCGCGGGGAGTAAGTCGCTGGCTGTTGGTCTTTTGACCCCAGTGCTGCCGGGCAGACGCCTTCCGTATTTACATCCTCACCGTTTTGGTCGGTTGAATACTTGGCAACAACCTGGGGACGACCGGTTTCCATGTCTACATGTGTTGCCCAGTTGACAGCCGGGTCAAATTTCTCTGCGACCAGCAGTTCTCCGGTAACACGGTCCATGGTGTAGCCAAACCCGTTACGGTCAAAGTGAACCAGCGCTTTACGGTCTTTGCCTTTCACCTTCATATCGACCAGGATCATTTCGTTCACGCCGTCATAATCCCACTCATCATGTGGTGTCATCTGGTAAAGCCATTTCGCCATGCCGGTATCTGCATCACGCGCCATAATGGTCATTGAGTAGCGGTTGTCACCCGGACGTTGTGAAGGGTTCCAGGTACTTGGGTTACCGGTTCCGTAATAAACCAGGTTCAATTCCGGGTCGTAGCTGAACCAGCCCCAGGTTGTACCGCCACCAATTTTCCATTGGTCGCCTTTCCAGGTGTCGAGGCTTGAATTTTGGCCGATAGGTTTGCCTAAATGGGTGGTTTTCTCTGGATCCACCAACATTTCGTCATCCGGGCCGGTGCTGTAAGCACGCCAGGCGACACTGCCATCTTTGATGTTGTATGCCGTGACATAACCACGGACACCAAATTCACCGCCTGAGATACCGGTGATGATTTTGTCTTTCACAACCAAGGGTGCATTGGTGTTGGTAGCGCCCACTTTCGGGTCACCGTTAACCACTTTCCAGACGACCTTACCTGTCTTCTGATCCAGGGCGACAAGGGTGGTGTCAGCCTGCTGGAGGAAGATCTTGCCGTCTGCATAAGCTAGGCCACGGTTTACGGTGTCACAACACATCACAGGAATAACGCTGGGATCCTGCTTGGGTTCGTATGACCATTTGATGGCCTGGTGATCCAGGTCAATGGCAAATACCTTGTTCGGGAATGGGGTGTGGACATACATGGTATCGCCCAAAACAAGGGGGCCGCCTTCGTGACCACGGAGTACACCGGTCGAGAAGGTCCAGGCAACTTGCAGGTTTTTCACGTTGTCAGCATTAATCTGGTCGAGCTCACTATAGCGGGTGCCCGCATAGTTACCGCCCCACATCACCCACTGATTCGGGTCAGTCTGGAGCTTTTCCAGCTCTCCGTTGGCTGACCCGGTGACGGGTAGCAACAGGGCCAGAGAGGCAACCGTCGCGAATAGCCATCGGCTTGCCATCCTTAATCTAGCTTTCATGTACATTTCCTCCATGGGGTTCACGTCACTTGGCACGAATGCCGTTTTTCTCAGCAACTAGCTGTGCTCCATCGCGTAGAGATGGTGGTGCAAGTGATCCTCAATAAAGCTGCTGATGAAAAAATAACTGTGGTCAAAATTTGCCTGCATCCGAAGGGTGAGCGGATGGCTGTATGCCTTGCAGACGGTTTGGAGCTTTTCAGGGTGCAGTTGCTCGGCCAGGAATTCGTCTTCCGTTCCCTGGTCGATAAAAATTGGGAGTTTTTCTGTCGCGGTCGTCACCAGTTGTGAGGCATCCCAGTCGGCCCATCTTTCCTGCTCAGGGCCAAAATAGTGGTTGAATGCCTTAATCCCCCAAGGACAAGCGCTGGGGGCACAAATCGGGGAAAACGCGGAGACTGAGGCGTATGTGCCGGGATTCCGTAACGCACAAATCAGGGCACCGTGTCCTCCCATCGAGTGGCCGGAAATCGATTGTTTACCGTTTACGGGAAAACGGGAAGAGATGATGGACGGTAGCTCGGTCACGACGTAATCGTACATGTTGTAGTGTTTTCGCCAGGGCGTGCGGGTGGCATTGATGTAAAAACCGGCACCTGAGCCGAAATCCCAGTGGTCATGCTCTCCGGGAAGATCCGTTCCCCGGGGGCTGGTATCTGGCGCTACCAGGATTATTCCAAGCTGGGAAGCAATGCGGAGTGCTCCGGCTTTCTGCATGAAATTTTCGTCAGTACAGGTAAGCCCAGATAGCCAGTACAGAACCGGTAACTCACGAAACTCAGCGCTGTCAGGCAGGTAAATACTAAAATGCATGGTGCAGTTGTTAACGCGTGAGGCATGGCTGTACCGCTTCAACCAACCGTTAAAGCTGCGGCTTTCAGAGACAAGAGCGATGTTATCGGCTTTGACCATATCGTTTTCCCGAAATTCCTGATGTTGTTTATTATTCTGTCCGTCCGGATGCGGCGCGTGGGAGGACGGTCTAAATTCCCTTTAGATTTTGAGTCTATTGCAGTTGGGAAAGAGTGTGGAATTACAACACTTTTGCGGGCAGGCAATAATCGTTAATAAATTGTTAATTCATTGATTTATTGATATTTACTTGTAATTTTTTCACGGAAAACGGTTGGGTGTATGTCACTGTTAAAACTGGGAAATTGTCCCGGTTTTAACAGTGAGGAAAGCTGGGGAGAAAATCCGTTTGTATGCAATCGGGAGGGTTAGGGGACAGGTGCTCTCAGCCCTATTGAACGGTCCAGCTTTGGGCAAATGCCCGTCCGCTGGAGTCTTTCACCTCAGCCTTGAGTTCCCCTTTCTGGTCAGGGTGAAGGTGGAAAGTGAATGCTGGGTTTTCACTGATTGAAATACCGCCGGTAAATGACATAACCGACTGATTGTTGAGCGTAACATCCACTTGGTTGACGTAGTCTGAAGGAATCCAAAGCCGGGTAACCTGGTCGATCTGTAACCCACTGTAATTGGGGTGGCTGACAAGCAGTTGGAGCGAGCGAATGTCGTCGTCAAACTGGCTGCGAAGCTTCATTTTGCCCATCCGCTTTTTCGCCAGTTCATCGTCAGCTCCCGCCGGGGCAGAGCAACCACCGGATGCTTTCACATAGTTTGTGGCCATGTGCAGCTTACCGTCTGCGGTTTCTGCAATGGCCCGGACATGGCTATAAGCATTGACCCGGATACGGGTCGAAATGTCCGCAATTCCGTTTTCACGGGTCATCACAAAGGTACCGACAACCGGGGAGGGATTGTTATCGACAACAAGATGGATCTTGCGAATAAATGCCGGATCTGACTGGTTTCGGTCAAACTTGAGGATGACAGGAACCAGCGCGGCATCCTCTGCCCGGGGAGGGGTAACCAGCGTGATAACGTTATCTTCAATGATTTCCGGGTTATCTGGGAACAACATGGCTTTAATGCCCGGCCAGTTTACACTCTTGTCGGCCGCTGGTGTGGCAGCCAATGCGTTGCTCAGCGGGATGCAAAACAAAATCAGAAGGCCGGTCAATGGTCGAGTAAATGCGTTCATATCGACTCCTTTGGGTGCTAGGTCACGTCAATGTAAGGCGGGGCAATTTATTCCCACTCTAATTCCTTGTAGGCCTGGATAACATTTCGGGCATGAAATGCATCAAACAGTTTCCAGTTATCGCGGTGGTCTTGCAGCAATGTGGTGCTGGCGGTGTAGATATCCACTTGGTTGGCGACTGCCTCGCGCACGGCGTCAGTGAGGGCAGACAGGTAGGCTATCTGTTTATCGATTTCCTCGGTGCCGGAGAGTACCCGTCCGTGTCCGGGAACCAGTCTGTCATAGGGGAGAGTACGCAGTCCTTCAAGAACGGTTATCCATCCGGTGATGCTGCCATCAATGGAGGGGCAATGCTGTTCAAAAACCAGATCTCCGGTTATCAGTGTCCGGGTTTTCTGGTCATAAACCGAAAGGTCATGAAGAGTATGAGCGCGCCCATGTGGCTCAAGCATTAAAAGCCGGCCTCCCAGGTCAATTTCAGTAACTTTTTCAATCAGCAACGTCGGTTTTACTGGCCCGGTTCCTTTATACCAGAGGCTGTTTGGTTGGTCTGCCAGCCTGTCCTGGTAGTAAGGGGCTTTGCTCTGGAGGTCTGACAGAATCTTTTTGTGAGCAACAAATTCAGGATGGTCATCCAGAAATGCCCGGTTGCCAAAGATATGATCCAGGTGAACATGGGAGTTGATTACGTGGCTTACAGGTAAAGATGTCACGTCACGAATCGCCTTTCGGATAAGTCTTCCCTGTCGCAGGCTGGTGCCTGTATCTATAACTGCGACCGATTTATCCCCAACGATAAAGGTGGAGTTGGCGACTAAGCCATAAGGCGATGAAAACACATCTTCAATTTTGCCGGTGTAAACATAAACGCCGTCCGCGACCTGATCGAATTTGAGGGAATCAGGGAGCCGCCCGGCAATCACAGACTGAGAAAACAAGCTGCACAGGGCAAGGCAAATACACAAAAAGCGCGTCATGGTGTTGGCCTCAAAGGCGCGTACGTTTCAAGCGGCAATCCTGCTTCGCGCCAGCCTGATACGCCGGCTTTGTACCAGTGAACATTGGTATAGCCTGCACTGACAGCACGTTTGGTTGCGTTCCAGGAGTGCCAGCAAGCGGCTCACAGAAAATGACGACCGGGTAATCAGAATCGTGACTTGTAAGCCTTGCCAGCGTATTGCTGAAATGTGCCTCAAGCGAATAGGTCAGGGTGCCTAAGCCGACATTTGCCAACCACACTGTACCGGGCAGAGATTGCCTGCTGGGTTCGATCCACAATTCGCTGTCGGGCAGGTTATCGGGTTTTCTTGCAGCAGGGTAGACATCCAGCAATAGGGGTTTATATTTATTAATAAATGCCTTAAGTTCCTTTGGCGTATTTATTACGCTAGCGCCAGTCACTTTTGCTGGTACTTCTGCCCTGTAGTTGTTTTGCCGATATTCTTTCGGTTCTTCTATTTCATTAGAATGCGCTGAATTAACAGCAAATGAAATCAGTAGCATTCCAATATTAAGAATTCGTTTCAATAATAAAACACACCGCATACTACTTTATTCCGTTAAAGCTCATACCTTAGTAGGAACTATTAGTAAGTTTTAGAAATAGATATTAACATTATGATAACAAGGAGACCGGAAACAGGCTGAATATATTTGTGCATTAATGGTTAAACTTCATTTCTGAGGTGCAAAAATGAATCGCTGGAGTGGCGTTGAAGAGTTTGTCGAAGTAGTCAACTGTGGTAGCTTCACTGCGGCAGCGCGTAAGCTGGGCGTGTCAACATCACACGTAAGCCGTCAGATTGACGCACTGGAGCATCGTCTCAGTACGCGTTTGCTTTACCGCACTACCCGTCAGGTCACATTGACCGAGATGGGCAAGGTTTATTTCGACCATTGTAATCAATTGCTGGATGGTTTTTCAGATGCAGAAGCCATCGTTACGCAATTACAAACTCAGCCACAAGGTTTATTAAAAATTACTGCACCGGCTGTATTCGGGGAAAAATATATTGCCCCACTTGCTAACGAATTTATTCGCAACCACCCAAAACTCAGTGTCGAGTTTCATTTTTCCAATCAAGTCATGGATATGATTCATGATGGTTATGATCTTGCAATTCGAACCGGTATTTTAAAAGATTCGACATTGATGGCAAGAAGATTGGCACCCAGGCAATTATATGTGGTTGCATCTGGTGATTATTTAAAAGAATTTGGTACCCCAACGTCCCTTGATGATATTCAGCATCATGATTGCCTGATTGGTACGCTGGATACCTGGAGTTTTCAAAATGACGGCTTATTAACCCAAATGAAAGTGAAAGGTCGCTGGCACGGAAACAGCGGGACCGCCATTCTTGATGCGGCGCTGAGAGGGCTTGGTCTTGCCCAGCTACCGGACTATTACGTTATTGATAAAATCCGCCGGGGTGAGTTGGTGACGGTGTTGGACGAGTTCCGCAGCCTGATTCGGGTGTGTGGGCAGTCTACCCTTACAACCGACATCTCTCTGCCAAAGTCCGTCTGTTTGTTGATTTCCTCAGCGAGCGTTTTTCTGAACACCTTCCCTGGATTGAAGAAGAAGAGGCTGAAGTCCCTTAGACGTTCAAAATTGGATGCGCTGTTTTGAATATACCCAAACCACCTCAATCTCTTCTTTTTAACACCAAAGCGTCATGAATACACGTTACGCTACACATCCGACCACTCAATGGAATGACGGACGTATTTATGAGCAAACTAACAAGAAGAACGCTTATCAAAGCCATGGCATCTACACCGGTTGCCGCCTCGCTCTCTGGCTGTTTCTGGTTTCCAGTGAAATTCGAACATGGTGTTGCCAGCGGGGATCCGACCGAAAACAGTGTAATTATCTGGACCCGGGTGACGACAGATGCCCCTTACATGCCGGTACGTTGGGAAGTATCGCGTAACCGCAAATTTCGCAGAGTTGCCGCGAGCGGAACAGTGCAGACTGACGGTTCCCGTGACTTTACGGTGAAAGTGGATGTAGAACGCCTTCGTCCCGGTAAAAAATATTATTTCAGGTTTATTGCCAATGAAGTGGTTTCCCCGGTTGGCGAGACGCGCACTGTTCGTCGCCGCAACATCAATGAAGTATCCCTGGCGGTTGTCTCCTGTTCCAATTACCCAGCGGGATATTTCAATGTGTACCGGGAAATTGTCAGCCAGCACCACCAGCAACCCTTCGATGCCTGCCTCCATCTGGGGGATTACATTTATGAATACGGCAACGGAGGTTATGCAACGGAAGATGCCGCCGAACTCGGCCGCTTGCCGAGCAAGGGAACCGAATGCATAACCCTCGATGACTACCGCAAGCGCTATGCCCAGTATAGAACCGACCCGGACCTGAAAGCACTGCACGCGAACATGCCGATGATTGCGGTGTGGGATGACCATGAGATCGCCAACGATACATGGCGCGACGGGGCAGAAAACCACCAACCGGATGAGGGTGACTTTGCTGACCGGCGTGCCGCTGCGGTGATGGCTTGGCTGGAGTGGTTGCCGGTTCGCGAAAACGGAGACAATGCCTCCCACATCTACCGACAGGTGTCGTATGGTGATCTGGCATCCATTTATATGCTGGATACCCGGGTAACCGCCAGGGATGAACCACTTGATTATGCTGCTATTAACCCGGCTGATCCGGCACAACTTAGTGCGCTTTTGGCCAACGCTGCGTCTCCAACCCGACAGTTGCTCGGTTACGAACAGAAAAGCTGGCTGACAGGCGCCCTCGCTAACAGCAATGCCAAATGGCAGGTTTTCGGGCAACAGATCCTGATGGCAAAAATGCAGCTTCCTGCGCCGGTATTGCTGGCGCTGTTTGGGGTGCTGAATGCAACGCCTGAACAACTTCCGGCAGCACTTCAGAATATGCAACTGGCTATCCAGGATGCCCTGCTTAATCCGGGCTCTCCGCAGAACCAGCTAAAACTGCCTTACAACCTTGATGCCTGGGATGGCTTTATGGCAGATAGAGAATGGCTGTACGCTACCTGCAAGGCACTTGGGAAGGACCGGATAATCAGCCTTGCAGGTGATACCCACAATGCCTGGTGCAGTCAACTGGCGGATGTTTCCGGTGCGCCTGCCGGGATTGAATTTGCCACCAGTTCAGTGTCATCACCCGGCATTGAAACGTACCTGCCTGTTCCTCCCGAGCAGGTGGAGCAGCTCCGTAGTTCATTAGTCGCGCTAATTGATGAGCTTCAGTGGGCAGATATCTCCCAGCGCGGTTTCCTGCGCTTAACCTTGACCCGGGAAAAGGCACAGGCAGACCGGACACTGATAGACACGGTCAAATCGCAGACCTATTCCACACAGATGATGCAGTTGTCCTCAAGCGACGGGCAGACACTGGATACCTGATACTCAACCCTTTGATTATCAAAGGCCTGATTACCTTGCGCCCTGTCACAGCGGGGCGTTTTTTGTTGGGAAATCGCCGTCTTTGTGGAAGGGTGTCGTCTAACCTTCTTTACATCTGCAACGAAGAAGGGATTGACGATGACCTGCGAAAAAATCAGTTATCAGGACGCCAGAAAAAACATGAAGCCGGGTGATGTAGTGGCGTTTGGCGGTTCAAGTGCGTTCTCAAAGTTGATTAAGTTTACCACTCGCTCCCATGTTTCCCATGTCGGTATTGTTATGCAGACTCAGATGCTGGATGAAAACAGCGGACGATTTTTCAATCAAGTGATGGAATCAACCATTTTGGATGAATTCGCCGGTGTCACCCTCTCACGTTTCAGTGAGCGGTTGCGGGATTATGACGGTGAGGTTTGGTGGCTGCCTCTTAGGGATGATGTCCGGCGTGACCACTTCGATCAACGTGCATTTTTCGATTTCATGTTCCGACAAAACCACAAGCCCTATGACTATTCGCAGGCATTGGCATCCGCTATCGACGGCCTTGATGGATTGGGAGGTCCGGGATTCGCAAAGGAAGAATTAAGCCGGTTATTTTGTTCTGAGCTGGTGGCCGCCGGGCTGGAGAATGCAAACGTCGTTCGCAATGTGAACAGTTCAGAAGTTACGCCGATAGAGCTTTGCCGGTGGAACATTTTTGAGCCGACATACTACCAACTGAAAGGTGAGGACTCCCGCCAGATCCGGCACTTTAATTCTGTGGCGGTAAATAGGAACCTGGAATCCAGAACTGCCTGAACTTCCGTGTGAAATTTTTCGTAGTAAAGGAAAAAGGAATAGAAAGGAAAAGCGATCCATGAGTGAAGATACGCAAGATTCGGCAGTACCAAGTGGCCGGCTCACCCGAATGGGGAAACTCGGCAGCCTTGCGACGCGGGTTGCAACGAACATGGCGGTAGAGGGCGCAAAGCAACTCGCCCAGGGGAAAAGACCCAAAGCCAGAGATTTGTTATTGACCCCCGGCAATGCCATGCGAGTTGCTGACCAGCTTGCGCAACTTCGAGGAGCCGCGATGAAAGTCGGCCAGCTTCTGAGTATGGATGCCGGTGATCTTCTTCCTGCTGAGCTGACAGACGTGCTGGCTCGCTTGCGATCGAACGGAACGCCAATGCCGCCTTCCCAGCTTTCAGCCGTGTTGGAAAAAGAACTTGGTCATGATTGGAAGCATAATTTCATCGAGTTCACCTTCAAACCTATGGCCGCTGCTTCAATCGGACAGGTTCACTCGGCGCACGCGGACGACGGCACCCGGCTTGCGGTGAAAGTGCAGTATCCCGGTGTGCGTGACAGCATAGACAGTGACGTCAACAATGTGATGACTTTGCTGGGAGTGACAGGGTTAATCCCAGCAGGGGTGGATTACCATTCGCTGCTCGATGAAGCTAAAAAACAGCTTCATGCTGAGGCGGATTACCAGCTTGAAGCCCGGCAACTCGAGACCTACCGTGAGCACCTGTCAGGCGACAGTGATTTCGTCTTACCGGGGGTCTACCACGAAATGACCTCGCCCGGCGTACTTGCGATGACCTATGTGGAAGGGCAGCCGATTGAATCACTCGCCAGCGCTTCGCAACAGGTTCGTGACCGGGTAATGCATGCGCTGCTGCGTCTGTTTTTCAAAGAAATCTTTTCGTTCAGGCTGGTTCAAACTGACCCGAATTTTGCCAACTACCAATTCAACAACAACACCGGGCAGCTTGTTCTGTTGGATTTTGGCGCTGCCCGTCACTACTCCGAAGCAGTCAGTGAGGGATACCGAAAGCTGTTTTCCGCAGCAACAATCCAAGATAGGGAAGCCATTGCCGATGCCTTGTCCCAAATCGGCTTTTTCAGTGAAACCATCTTGCCGGAACAGAAAGAGGCGGTAGTCGATATCGTCATGATCGCCTGTGAGCCGCTGTTCGAAGACAAAGCCTACGATTTTGGTTCATCAAACCTGGCCGCACGCATCAGTGAAGCCGGTACAGCCCTTAGCATGGAAAAGAACTACTGGCATACACCGCCGGTGGATGCCCTGTTCCTGCACCGGAAAATCGGAGGCATGTACCTGCTCGCCGCCCGGCTTGGTGCCAGCATCAATGTCAGGGAGTTGTTTGAGCCTTACCGCGTAGAATCCTGAAATTATACAGCCTGGGTCGCCATCGGGTGACCCGGGGCAAATTCCACCAAATCCCATAGGTTTCCATACAAGTCTTCAAACACAGCGACGGTGCCGTATTCTGCCTCTTTAGGTTCCCGCACAAAGTGAATACCGATTTCCACCATCCGGTTATAGTCCCGCCAGAAATCGTCCGTACTCAGGAAAATAAATACCCGGCCTCCGGCCTGATTACCGATAAAGGGCTGTTGTTCAGGTTTAGATGCTTTAGCCAGCAACAACGTTGTCCCACCTGAACCGGGAGGAGAGACTATGACCCAACGTTTGTCCTGCTCCGGTTGATAGGTATCTTCAACGAGCGTAAAGCTCAGTTTGTTCACGTAGAAATCAATTGCTTCATCGTAATCCCTGACAACGATGGCGATATGCGCGATTTGCTGGTTCATGCGAGTGTCCCCAAAGTGTAGTTTGATACCAATCAGACTCATTCCTTGACCACTCTGACTGGTTGAAATGATCCGATCGGTTTAACAATGGTAGTGAGAATCTGGGGCAGAAAAAAGCCCGGCTCAGGCACCGGGCAAAAAGGTTAAGGCGTCATGCTTAATAAAGCATGACAACAAGGGTTCTATCAGAATGTAGCTTGGGCTGTTTTGTTTGCTGTCTTTTCAGTGTCAGCCTGTTTGTGTGCGATGTGACGGAGCAGTTTGACTGCAAGGTTTGCTGTCTGGTTATCCCAGTCAAAATCCGGCACCAGTTCTGCGATATCAATAACCCGTACTTTTCCGCTCGCCAGCAGGTGGTCAATGACCAGTGTTGCCATGGAATAACTGATTCCCTGTGACTGAGGCATGGCGACACCCGGTGCGAGTGCGCTGGAAAAAACATCCAGGTCGATAGAAAGATGCAGGTAGTCGATATCTGCCAGAAAGTCGTCAAGCAGGGCAATCAGTGGCTTTTTATGGCCTTTGCTCATGTCTTTCGCCGTCACCCATTTGGCATTTAAACTCCGGGCACGCTCCAGGACAGAAGCAGGGTTTGCTTTTTCGTCTATACCCAGCACCATATACTGAAACGGCCTGCCATTTTCCTTGGCATGGTTGGCTGCAAAATGGAATGCTGCCCCTGAACGGATAGCCAGGGTGGTGCGCAGCTCAAAGTGAGCATCCATGTTGATGACGCCGATTTTTGGAATCCGGGTTTCCCCGCACTCTTCAGCCGCATGGTCAGACAGCGCTTTGTAGCTGGACAATGCCACTTCATGGCCGCCGCCCAGCACAACGGGCAAATGTCGGGTTAGGAAAAGCTCGCGCAATCGCAGGTACTGCCTGGAAAGTACATCTTCTACGCTGGTGTCATAATCAGACAGCGTAGGGGTGGCATAAACCGGTATCGGCCAGCGTGATATGGGTTTCATTGTTTCGAGAATGGCCTGAGGACCAAGACGGGCGCCTTCTGCGCTCTTTGGATCAGGTTCGCTGAGATCAGTTGCTGCGCCAACCAGTACCAGCCCGGCTTCACCTCCGTCTTTCAGAGGTGAGAGAGAATAACCCGCAGCATGCTGACGACCGGGTTTTGCCTGACGGCGTTGGAACAGTTTTAATATTGGGTCGAATAACATCGCTGCTCTCCTTAATTATGGGTTACCTGCTGTGCCGCCAGGGATGGGCGATGGCAACAGCGGCCCCCAGAACACTGTCAACAATCAACTTACGGTTGCGGCTGACCCGCTCTTCCGGTGCCATGATACTGACCGCACCAACCAGTTTCCCGTGGTGAAGTACCGGCGCACTGACACCAGAGACGCCAGAGTCAAATTCAGAGTTACTGATGGCAAAACCCTGATTACGGATGGCTTCAAGGTTGTTGTGCCAACGGTCCCGTTCGGTAATGTCCGTCACCAAAAAATGGTCAAGCACGGCATTAACATCTGCAATGTCCATATGTGCCAGCATCACCTTGGATGACGCACCGCGAATCAACGGCTGGCTTTTTCCTTTTTCAAAGCTGCATCGCAGGGCATTCAGGCTTTCTATGCTGTCTACACACATTGCCTGGAAGCCCATTGGGACCATGTAAGCGGCCATTTCACCGGTTTGTTGCTGCAACCGCACCAGGGTTCTTTCCACGTTTCCGGAGAGATGGGAAAGCGTCGAAAAATTGTGCTGCAATGCCAGCGCCGCCGGGCCGATGGTGTAACGGTGGTAGTCCGGGTCCATCATGATCAGGTTCCATTCGCGCAGCAGGGCCAGGTGGCGGTAAAGGCTGCTTTTAGGAATCTGAAGTTGATCGCTAAGTTGTTGTACGGATATTGGCGATGGGGAGATGGCGATCTGCATCATGACCATCATCAGGCGTTCGGTAGCGCCGCTTTGCTTGGGATCGAACATGGTTACCACCTATAAAGTCATACAAATAGTAAACCGTGTTAGGCAATGCGACGCAATTATCATTCCCGGCTGGTGGGAATTAAAATCTGAAAATTTGATTTAGTATCCCATTTGATGGGAGCGGGGTGAGTATTTGTACTTAATCGGTGTTGTATTGCGGTTACATCAGAGAGATAGCCTGCCAAATCAGCCTGACAGCCAGAGCCGTTAACACCCATTTAATAACCACTGCGTATTTCTGGTCAGAAATGCGTTCCAGCAGAAACCTTCCTGCAAGCGTCCCGAGGAAGCCGGTGGCAATCATGATGGCGACCAGCGACAGCCACTCTGTCATAGCAAAGCCAAGAAAACCGAATATGGCGGCTTTGAGGGCATGTTGAATGGACATGAATGCTGCCATAGTGCCAAGCAGCTCTTTTCTGTCGGGAAAGTTTCTGCGGATGGTTGAGATAAGAAAAGGACCCGGTGCACCAACAAACATGGAGATAAAATTGCTAAGTGCTCCAATGGAAACCATGCCTGCTTTGCGGAGGGAAAAACTGACAGGGAACCAGTTTACAAGCAAAATAAAGCTGCCAAGTATCAGTTTAAGCAGATGCTCAGGCAGGCTGACAACAATACTGCCGCCAATGGCAGCCCCAATCAGTGAGCCTGCTAAAAACCACCCAAGAACACTGTATTTCACATACTTTCGCATGACGGCAAAACGCCCGACATTGGAGCCGAGCTGAACAACACCATGAACGGGGATAACGGCTGATGTCGGCAGAATGCTTGCCATGACAGCCACTAAAAGTGCGCCGCCGCCCACCCCCAGTGTTGCAGTGATACACGAAGTAAAAAAGCTGAGGGCAATCAGAAAAAGAGATGCGCTTGCAGTGACGCCTTCCGGAACTATGTAAATATTGAAAAGGTCGATAAGCTCCGTCGTCAAAGGCATTCCTCCCTGGGTGGTGTTTTCTGCACCGCTACTTTATGGGAGCAAAAGCGCTGCATCAAGGAAGGTATCCGGAAACAAAGAATTAGCTCACCCTTTGACGGGGGCAGCCAATACCTCAACATCCGAGTTAAGTGAATGCCGGGCAAGATGCTGCTCTATCAGAAAGTTACATAGCGCCGGGTCTTCAAGTGGAAGCAGGTGATGGGCGTTGTTCGCGACCAGTAACTGGGCATCCGGCAGTACATGGCTAAGCACTTTCTTCGCCCCAATGGGTGTGTAGTCATACTCCGAGGCAACAAGCGTAACAGGGCAGGTGATTGCAGCAAGCCGGTTTGTCACCGACCAGCGAAACATGGATTGGAAGGCGGCGATGTAGGCTTCACGGTTATTGGTTTTCCACCGTGACTGAGCTTCCCGGCGCAGGTCTGCTTTGTCACTGCCTGGGAGCAGTTTGTTTGCCATAACCTTCGCAATATAATCCAGACTGCACCAACGGATCATAATGTTGCGGACAAAGATCGCCCAACGCTCGGGCAATGTTCTGGCCTTACACTCCGCTAATGCATTGATAACGACAAGGCTCAGGGGGCTGTCCGGGTAAGTGGCTGCATACTCTTGAGCGATCATTCCCCCATGGACGCGCCAACCAGAACCGGATGCTGAACACCGGTTTCGTCAAACAGGGCTTTGATTGCGGTAGTGCAGCGAGGGAGAGAGAAGTCCGGATCGATGGTTGATTTACCGTGACTGGGCAGGTCAACAACCAGGCAGGGATAACGGCTTTGGAAATGGGCCAGCTGAAATGCCCAGTCAGCCTGACTGGAGCCCAAACCGTGCAGAAACACTAAGGTTGGAGCCATGGCGTCGGCATTATCAGGCTTGGTCAGTGTGTACTGTAATCCGTTACGACTGGCTGGCATATTCCCTCCTGGTTGGTTTACAACAGGTCAGTCAGCGCAATACCTATCCCAATGCGTTGCTGATGGTGATTGTAGTCGATAAGGCTCTCACCGTAGCCATTGGCGTACTGAATGTAGCTCTGAGTCTTCCCCATAGCGGGAAGGTCAGACCCAGTTCAGCATAGCCGTTTCCGGTGCTGAAGTTCTGCCTGCCGGTAAAATTGACCACGTAATCGTCCAACGATGCGCCATGGTCAGCTCAAAATGCCCCATGTAATCGTCGATATCCGGGTTGTCATCCCCATCAGACTCTCCCGGTGCAGTCTTTTTGTCTTCCGGTAACCGCCACCAGGGTCGAAGTGCCATCGCAAAGTGGTCACGCTCATACAAGATTGCGGCGTAAAGGCGGTTCCAACTGCGAGAAAGTGCCTGGCTGCGGCCATTTGACTGGTGCTCTATTCCAAGCACAAAACCGGTATTTCCTCCCGCAACTTTCCAGGCCAGCGGCGTGGTGTAGAACACTTCCGGTTGGTAGTTTGTCTCGCGAAAAGGAGCAGAGATTTCATTGGCGTAAACCTGCCACCAAGATTGCAGCGTAAACCCGAAATAGAGGCCATCCCCGTCGATAAACATACTGTCGAAGTTCAGCGGTACCTTAAAGCTCATCTGGAATTTGGCTTCGGTGTCCTTCAGGTCTTTTGTCCAGTCGTTGGAAAATGCATACGCTTCCCGGTTGATGCTGGTGGTATAGCTGAGTGGGAGGATATAGTTCATTCGGTGTGGTGTAATGACAAAAGGGTTGAACTCTGTACGCCTTTCATCGAATAAACGATGGCTGATAGCACCGGCCTGCGGAAGCACTTCACCGGTCGGGTCGCAATGTTCCCGGATTTCAGTCACTGTCTCATCCCGCCCGAGTTTCAGGCGGTTTAGCAGGCACTGGTCGATGTCATTTAGCCCATCGGGCGCAATGTTAACGTCTTCAACGGATGAGCGCACTTCAGCGGTTTCTTGATCTGGCAATATGTCTTTTGCGGCGGCAGGAAAGGCACTGAAAGTGAGCAGAGAAGTGGTGAGAAAGGAACGGAAAAGCCTGAAATGCATGGTGCGCTCTTATATTTATGATTTGGATTTACTCTATCAGCACGTTGTTAAGAAGCAATGTAAGTCATGCGAATTTTTCACCAACTCGGTGAATTAACATGCTGAATCGTCAGAAACCGGTAAATTCTTTTTGAAGAAAAGCGCGGGTAGGGGTTGTTTTTGTGACGCACTTCACTATAAACTTCGCGCCCGGCCAGAGTGCGCATCCCTCCCGGAGGCGTGTGTGCACGTTGAGCCACCAGAAACAAGTTGTCACCCGGACGTGAATGACCCGAAGGAATCGGACCGGCGACGTATTTAGCTTGTTATCATGGTGACTTATATGTTTATCAGTTGGGCGGACACTTCTTCTATATCCGGATATTCCTTATCCGTTCTGAGCTATTCAGAGATCTTCCGTTCCCGCCAACTGTGTCAGCCTGATACGCCTTTTCCCCTTTCCACCAATCAATTTCTGATTAAAGGTTAAAAATGCATATTCTTATGAGCCTGGCCGGAATGCTGTCGCTGGTCGTAATCGGCTGGCTGCTGTCTGAAAACCGCAAAGCGATTAACTGGCGCACCGTGTTGGGTGCTTTTGGCCTGCAGGCAAGTTTCGCCGCGCTGGTACTCTATTTCCCTGTTGGTCAGAAAATGCTGGGTGCAATGAGCAGCGGAGTTGCCTCCCTGCTGAGCTTTGCAGATCAGGGTATCAATTTCCTGTTTGGTAACCTGGCAACCAACGGTTTTGTGTTTGCCATCCGCGTTCTCCCGCTTGTTATCTTCATCAGCGCACTGATTTCTGTTCTGTATTACCTCGGTATCATGCAATGGGTAATCAAAATCATCGGTGGCGGGATCCAACGTTTGCTGGGTACCAGCCGCGCCGAATCGCTGGTGACTACCGGTAATATTTTCCTTTCTCAGGGTGAGTCACCACTGCTGGTTCGTCCGTTCCTTTCAAGCATGACCCGTTCTGAGCTGTTCGCCGTGATGGTTGGTGGTATGGCATCGGTTGCCGGTTCTGTGCTGGGGGTTATGCCGGTCTGGGTGTAGAATTGAAATACCTGATTGCGGCAAGCTTTATGGCAGCGCCGGGCAGCCTTCTGATGGCCAAGCTTCTGGTGCCTGAAACCAGCGTTCCTGCTGACCAGGACGATATCGAAATGGGCAAGAGCGAGCAGGCGAACGTGATCGACGCGCTGGCAACGGGTGCGATGAACGGTATGAAGATTGCCGTTGCTATCGGTACCATGCTGATCGCTTTCGTGAGTGTTATCGCCATGGTGAACGCTGGTCTGGAAAGCCTGGGCCACGTATTTGGTTTCCAGGGCGTCACCATGCAGAGCGTCCTGGGTTACATCTTCGCCCCTGTTGCTTACCTGGTCGGTGTGCCATCCAATGAAATGGCGCAAGCCGGCTCTCTGATTGGCCAGAAGCTGATTCTGAACGAATTTGTCGCTTACCTGGATTTTGCTGAAATCAAGGAAGCGCTGAGCGCACATACCCAGGTGATTATCACCTTCGCTCTGTGTGGCTTTGCAAACATCGGTTCGATTGCTATTCAGCTGGGCGCTATCGGTACTATGGCACCGGATCGCCGCAAAGATATCGCCAACCTGGGCTTTAAAGCCGTACTGGCAGCGACGCTTGCAAACCTGATGAGTGCAGCGCTGGCAGGTATGTTTACCAGCCTGTAATTGCCACCAGATTGATGCCAAGAAAAAGCCCCGGGAGTTGTGCTTCCGGGGCTTTTTGTATAGCGATAAATACGCTCTACTGACTTAGAACGCTTTTGGTGCGAAACCTGTGACTTCTTTCAGACCCATCTGGCGGCCAAGCGCGGTCAGAGGGTGAACAACAACCAACCCCTTTACAGATTTCTTCAGTTTACCCAAATCAGCCTGCTCAGCTTTGGTCAGCGCGCGCTTGAATTTCAGAGAACTCAGGTCGCTGGTTTTCTTGAATACCTGGCGTTCACGCTGGCTTTTTACTGCGTTGATACGCTTTACGTGTGCCTCGATTTCCTTTCTGGCTTCATCAGCAATCGCGTCATCGTTTCGGCTAATCGCAGCGCTCAGCTTGCGGCGCAGTCTGTCCAGACGGTTGTTCAGTTGCTGGAGCTCTTTATTGAGGTTCATAGTGTTACCTGTTTACTTTCATTAGAGTGGCTGTGCTGCCGAGGCGCAGCGCAGCCAGAAAAAGAGTTATCGCTTACCGGCTTTCTTGCGAAGTTCGAAATCCAGCTCATCCGGGTAGACGACGACGCCTTCACCCTGCTGGTCGGGGAAAATTGCAACCGCCAGTTCGTCATCTTCCAGCCCCGGCGTCCAGCGGCTGTGCCACTTGGCAAGGGAGATGGGTTCTGCCTTGCATTCAGCCCAGTCACCCGTTGCCCAGGATTCAGCGAATTCCTTTCGAGGCCATACCGGTACGCAGTCTTCTTCGTCGGTATTCAGCATCACGCAGCCGTGTTCATCAACGAGAATCCAAATCTGGCGCTGGGCGACCACTTCACTGACGAGGTATTTGAAACGCTTTTCCGCATCATAAGCGGCGATCTCAGCCAGTTGGCCGGCGTCGAGGGAGTCTGACATGACAGGATCCTGTAGGTTGGAGTTCAACGTGGATTATGGCAAACGTCCCACCAACGCACCATTAAAAATGACGCAAGTACGGAAATATCAGCACAAAACCTATGAGCTTTTGGTTAAGTGCTTACTAATTGAGCGATGAGCTCTATTGCGTACCATTTCTTTTGGCCTGTAGTTTTTTGGCGAACTCCTGAGAGTAGGCTTGCAACCTTGGTGCTGCGCGCTGAACCATTTGCATCGACATTTGCATTGATGCCTGAGTGATAGCGGGCATTTTCCGGATGACAGATTGCCCTGTTTCGGTCTGATAAAACGCAATCATGTCGTCTATCTCTTTGTCGTTGAAGTGTTCTGCATACAAGTCGACAATCTGGGGTTCAAGGCTGCCCCAGTTCAACGCTTCCTTCGCAATTTGCTGTATCCCGGCCTGATATTCTTCAAACAGTGCACGTTCGTCTGGCTGCAAGTTTGCCTGTTTGGCGATGGTATTGGTCATGTTCTCCATCTGGTCATCGAGGATATCCATCACGCTGTCCATATTCATCAGGTTAACCAGTTCCTGAACTTTCTCTCGGGGAGCCTGGGCTGAATGCGCAAATAACGGGATAAAAAACAGGCAGATCAGAAGTCGTATTTTCACGTCGTATTCCTTTACCAGAATCAGGGAGATTTAGTCGCTACAGCCAAACCAATTCTCGTTGAAAACTGCATCTTGAGGTGGTTCGGGTATATATGGTGTCAGAAAGTGCTTCGAAGATTGATTACAGATGTGAGATTGGCAGGAAGAGAGCGGGGGGAGTATCGGGCCACCAAGCAGCGGCCCGGATACAAAGTTTACTTCGCCGGCGGCGTGTTCAGAAGGTAATTCAGGGTGCTGATCAGCTTCTCGACGCTGTCATGTTCTGCCGTATTCACAACGTATTTGCCGTTAACGATAAAGGTAGGCACGGATTCGATTTCAGCCTGTTCGGTGACTTCATCTGCTTTTTCCAGAGCTTTAAAAAGCGCATTTTGCTGGGCATCAGTCAGCGTATATGGGCTGGTCAGTCCGTACTTTTCAAACAGCGCGGTAATAACTTCTTTGTTTTTATCCGGCGATTCTGTCTGCTCTTCCTGAACATACTTGAACAGTGCAGCAGTGAGCGCGGGATCGGGCTTTCCATCAGCTTGTAAGGCGGCAGAGTAATAGAGCAGCGCGGCAAACATGGCACTTTCATTGAAAGTGACGTGAACCTTGCTCACATTCTGTTGGGTACCTTTTTCTATTGCCGGAATAACATCTTCCATCATGCGGCAATGGCCACAGGAAAGAGAGAAAACTTCAGTAACAGGCGCAATTTTGTCAGCGCTGATTGGGTTTGTGATTACAGAGTATTCTTTGCCTTCGGACGGTTTTCCATTGTCGCCGCATGCTGACAGCAGAAGGGTTGCCAGGGCAGCAAACAGCAGAGATTTAATTTTCATGCAAACTCTCTATAGGTGGCATGGTGGGCTTCGCTTGACCGGATCGCCTGAGTTTTGGGTTCCAGTGGCGTCGGACTATAGGGATTTTACCTTCGGGCGTCCAGCATTGCGCGGAGGAAAGGTTACAGTTTGTGAATTGCCATTTCCCCAAGCAATGAGGACTTAACGGAAAGAGAAACACTATTATGAATAAAACCTGAATAAAAAAACTACGCGGGATATTTGACAATAATATCACTTGATGAAGTTGAGTTGCCCTAAATACTGACGATAATTTTTCGAACTCTTGATTTATTCTGGTTCTATTTGTCTTTTAAATTTTCGATTCCAAATTATGTGATGCTGTTCACTTTGCGTTAATTTTTGAGATGTAATACTTCTTGCGAATTTGAGGATGTACTTATAGGGGGAAAGATGAACTTCCTGAATATTACTGATGATTCTGCAATCAAAAAATTCTATATCAAAAATGACAGCGTCACAGTTTGGTTTGGTGGTGTTTCACACCCATATACTTACACCTGCGCGTCAGCAGGAGAACATCACATATCGGTCATGAAAGAGTTAGCCAGAAAGGGTAATGGACTGCATAAGTATATTCAAAGCAATGTGAAACACAGATTTGTCCATTAATTATTGACGTGTTCTCAATATCCTTATGATTATCAGGCGCTATCGAGCGCCTTTTCTTTTTTATCCCACCAGGCTTATTCACGCTTTCCTGTTTTTAGCTGACAACCAGCAATCCACGCTACTAAACGCCCCACATCAGACCAAGTCACTCATTCAATCCCTATGGTAAGCCTCTACGGGTCCGCCTAGTAAGGCTTCTCTCAGCTCTACTGATAAGAAGAGAACTGTATATACCCAAACCACCTCAAGGT
>BAXG01000012.1 GCA_001310455.1 Photobacterium sp. JCM 19050 | reverse complement strand
ACCTTGAGGTGGTTTGGGTATATTCATTACAGGATCAATCTGGCAAGTAGAAAAAGTGGCAGCACTGATGCTGCCACAAAAAGCTGCTATTGTTTTCTTCCTATTTATTAGAATTCGTAACCAACTGAGACCATAAATACCCAAGGGTCGATATCAGTTTTTACTTTTTGTGGTGTACCGTTGTGCTTAAATTTCACATCAGTACCGATGTCGGCATACCAGATTGAAGCGCCTGCAAACAACTTATCTGACAACATGTAATCTGCTCCCAGGTTAACCGCCAGTCCCCAGGAATTATCCAGAGAAAGATCTGATAACCCCGCCGCCTTACCTGTACTCGTCAGATCCTCATCCAGGAATGTGGTAAAGTTCAGACCGCCGCCCACATATGGGCGAAACTGACTGTCTTTGTTGCCAAAGTAATATTGAACCATCAGGTAGGTGGCAGGTGTTCAACTTCGGCAATAGTGCCGACTCCACCCAGTGAGACGTCATGCTTGAACGGAGTTGCAGCAAGGAGCTCAAGGCTGATGTTATCGGTAAACATATAGCCGACAGTCAGTCCGATTTGAGTATCCGAATTAATATCGAATTCACCCAGACCAAGCACATCATCACTGCTTTCGTTTGGAACAACACTTGCGATACCACCGCGTACAATGATGTCTCCCTGCTCGTGCGCG
Organism: Photobacterium sp. JCM 19050; assembly: GCA_001310455.1. Lineage (GTDB taxonomy): Bacteria > Pseudomonadota > Gammaproteobacteria > Enterobacterales > Vibrionaceae > Parasalinivibrio. Next base: position 129,270 of record BAXG01000012.1, on the reverse strand, counting down.
ACTGCAGATACGGACAACAGAGTTGATGATACCAATGCGGCACAAACTGCTTTTTTCATCGTTATTATCTCCATCTTCTTTTCTTGGGCTTCACGTTAAATTGAAGTGAATTTATCACTGGATGGATTTTGTTAATTGATTTGCGTCAATTTATAAAAATAACTGATAATAAATAACATTTGATCAAGATCAATACGGTCGAACGCTTGAATTTAGTGGCTCGGAAAACATTGCTTAAACTCTTATGTTTTTCTAATAATTACTCCTGTTTATTAATGAATTTGAGTTGTGAATATTTAATATTTCATACTATTAAATAAGGCGAGCTTAATTTAACTTCCTGATTTCATTAAAAGATAATAATATTTCGGCCTGGATTTTTTCAATTCACAATATGAAAGTTTATTTTATCTCACGATTTCGTAGTTGTCTTGAACAATGATGATTTTTAATACTGTGCGAGTATGGGGAATTTATTAACTGACTACTGTCAGGTTTCTCGTTAAAAAGAGTATTCACATAGCGGATCCCTCGAAATGTCTTATCCTGATTTCATTTATCAATTTCGAGTCACCCATATTGAAATTGATACTGACTCTGTCTAAATGAGCTTCAGGTATAAGGGTGTAATGAGTGACACAACCACAGTTTTTACATCGATAAAAGTTAATGCATTTATCTCCCCAGCAATAGACGTCCATCGAGTCCTTTGGAGCACGTATTTCCACATCTTCACTTTTAAAGTATCCCCATATTGCGGCATACCTTTGGCACAAGGAACAATTGCACCGGGTTAACGAATCGGGTTTATGGCTGACAAAAATAGTTACAGTCTTGCAATGGCATTGGAAACGGTACATTTAATCCTCCCTAACTAAAAAGCATCCCTGAGGATGCCTGGTCTTAGTTCGGTTAAGAAATTACTGATCAGGGGCGAGTGGGCTGACATAGCCATCAGGTTTAATAGCGAGGACATCACAGTCAAGTTGATCAATTGTGTGTTCCGCAGTGTTACCGATGAACACTGCTGACAAACCGGTTCGGCCGGTTGTACCAATGATAACCAGTTCAGCTTTCAACTCTTTAGCGGCTTTGGGAATAACATCTTCAGGCATTCCTTCTTCCACCAGCGTTTTTTCTTCCGGGATACCGTGTTTCTGTCTCAGAGCTTTCATGGCGGTTAAATGGTGCCCGCGAATCGCATCGGTATAAGATGCCGGATCAAACTCCGGTAACTCGATGGTGATGTTAACTGGTGTTGGCGGATAAGCGTTGACGAGTGTAAATTCTGCGTTCAGCAGCCGGCCCATCGCTTTTGCTTCGTTCACCAGTTTGTCATTGAGTTCATGGTGAGTATCAGTCTCTGATCCCACGTGCACAGCAGCGATGACTTTCCCGTTTTCTGGCCAGTCATTACCTTTTACAAGAAGGAGAGGGCACGGGCATTTTCTCATCAAGTGCCAGTCTGTAGGCGTGAAAATCACCGACCCAAGGGTGTCGTGTTGATGGGTTGCCTTAACAACCAGGTCATGGCCACCTTCAAATACCTGAGCAACAACGCTTTCATACGGACGATTATGCCAAACCACTTTGACACTGATTTCCAATGAATCCGTTTTATGGCCTTTCAGAATGGATTTCAGCCAGTCTTCTCGCTGACGAACTACACCGTCTCTCATTGCCTGACGCTCATCAGCAGAAAGCATTGATGTCATTTCATAAGAGAAGTCATAAATAGCAAGAAAAAGCACGAGGCGGGTAGTGGCGTCGTTGTGGGACGCTAACTGTATTGCGCGAGAAAGCGCAGGCTGATCTTCTCGGGCTGGATCAATAACGACAAGTAGGTTTTCATAGCGTGTCATATTCGCCTCCTCGGCCAAATACCAACACTATAACTCTAACGTAAGTATAACATTCGACACCATTTACCAGGTCACATTGTCGCTAAAAAACTGAAATGGCGCTAAAAAGCGCCATTTATCAGTGTGTCTTCGCAGGGAATGGAGGTTACTTGGCTCCGGCAAGCAGTGCCAGTTCCTCATGATCGATAATGGTAATGTATTTGCCTTTTACATTCAGCATTCCAGACTTCTGGAAACGTCCCAGTAATCGGCTGATTGTCTCAACTGTCAGGCCGAGATAATTACCAATGTCTCCACGAGTCATCGTCAACCGAAACTCGCGAGGTGAAAAACCGCGCTGAGAAAAACGCATAGAAAGGTTATATAAGAATGCGGCTAGTCGCTCTTCAGCATTCTTTTTGGACAGCAGCAAGATCATGTCTTGATCGCCTTTAATCTCGCTACTCATTAAACGCATAATCTGCTGACGAAGTTTAGGCATTTTCCCTGACAAATCGTCCAGGATTTCAAATGGGATTTCGCATACCATTGAGGTTTCCAATGCCTGTGCAAAACTTGGGTGTTTCATAAAGTTGATAGCATCGAAACCGACCAAATCACCTGCCAGGTGGAAAGCTGTAATCTGTTCGTCACCCTGTTCGGTGATGGTGTAACTCTTGATGGTCCCTGATCGGATAGCATATAGAGAGCGCAGTTCATCCCCGGCTTTGAAAAGCTCCTGACCCTTTTGAATTGGCTTCTTGCGTTCGATGATTTGATCGAGTTGATTCAGCTCGTTTTCGTTAAGAGTGAAGGGGATGCACAACTGGCTAATACTGCAATCGTGACAATGAATGGCACAACCGCCAGACTGCACACGTTTATTGGTCAGCTTATCCGAAATCATAGGTCCTGCAAAATCGACATTTGATATAAGTCAATATTCTACCATCTTCGTAGAAGAAATCGAGGGGATTGTCGAAGTCTTTCGGCAGAACTCCTTATGGGTAAACGGTTTGTAACAACGAATTGCTCAATAAGCGTATGGAATGTCAGTAACCGAAAATGCCATAAGCAGTGTAAATGCCATATCCAAACAATAAGGCTGCTGCTGTATACCGAAATGGGCGGTTGTTCAGAAAGCCAGCAGCTTTAACGCCTATTCCTGCCATAAAAAGCATCGCAGGGAGGGTTCCGAGACCAAATCCTAACATTACAAACATGCCAGAAGTCACACTTCCGGAAACTGCTGACCAACTGAGGGCGGAATATACCAGGCCACAAGGCAACCAACCCCAGATGATTCCGAATGGAAACGCAGCCCAGGCATTCGGGAGAGGTATGAATCTGGAAGCCAGAGGTGATATGTAACGCCAGATAACCTTCCCCCCGCGCTCAATATATGTGATTCCTTGCCATATCCGGGAAATGTAGAAAGCCATGAGTATCAGCATCACAGCAGCCAGCAAGCGAAGCCACATAAGACCGGACTGCCAGCCACTGATTTGAACAGCAGATGCAAACACGCCGCCTACAATGCCACCTGCAATACAATATGAGAGAACTCGACCCATGTTGTAGTTGAATAGATACACCCACTTCATTGGGCCGGATGTACTTGCTGGAACCCCCGAACAGAGTGAGGCGGCGATACCTCCGCACATGCTGATGCAGTGGCCGCCACCAAGCAGACCGACCATCATTGCTGCCAAGAATTCAGACATCATTGCGTTTTTCCGGCTCTGATTTCTCCGATTTATCGTTTTCCGGCTCGTCATCCATCAGAATGCTGTATCCCTGCCGCTCGAGATCATCAAACTGCTCACTTTTTACCGCCCAGATAAACACGGCGACAGCAACGGCGACTAATACTATTGCAATGGGAATGAGGATAAACAGGCTTTCCACTGCTACTTCCTTTTGTTGTCGAGCAAACGCAATGAGTTTGTCACTACGATAACAGATGATGCAGACATACCTACAACTGCGATATATGGTGCAACAAAACCTGCAACCGCGAGCGGGAGGATGATCAAGTTGTAACCCAGAGCCCAGCTGAGGTTTTGGCGGATTATACGCCGGGTCTGAATAGCGAGCTTTCGAGCAGAAAGCAGTCGCAAGAGGTCATCTCCCAACAGCACCATGTCGGCTGAAGCCTTCGCGATATCTGTTCCGCCACCCATAGCAACAGACAAATGAGCGCCAGCCAAAACCGGGGCATCGTTTACACCGTCACCGACCATCAGTGTGATTTCAGATTCAGGTAAAGACTTGAGGTAATCCAATTTCCCTTGGGGTGTAACGCCAGCGATAACGTCGTTAATTCCCAACTGGTTTGCCACAATTTCTGCATGCGTTTTGTTATCTCCGGTAAGCATGGTGACAGCGATACCGGCATTTTTGATCTTGTTGATGAGTACGAGGCTATTTTCCCGAACAGGATCACTTAACTGAAATGCTGCAACCGGCGTGCCTTCACAGGAGAGCCAAACTTGATATTGGCCTTGGTCGCCAATGTCGACTGAGCCAGCATATTGCTGAGACAGTACAAAGCTGGGTTTGCCAATTTTCCACTGACGACCTTCAAGTACGCCGGACAACCCTTCACCAATGCTATTTGAAACGTCCGTTGCGCAGTAGTTATCGTTTCTAAATGATGAAAAAGCACGAGCAATAGGATGATTAGCATAGGTTTCAAGAGAAGCTGCAATCGCCAGGCATTGTTGTTCGCTGTAGCTTTTATCAACAACCTGGGTCTTACTGATGCGTACATTTCCCTCGGTCAGGGTGCCGGTTTTATCCAGCACAACCCGATTAATCCGGGTCAAAGACTCAAGGACGTGCCCCCTACGAAGAAGTATCCCAAGACGCCCCATACGTGAAGTTGAGCAGGTAAGGGCAGTGGGTGTTGCAAGTGACAGAGCACAAGGGCAGGTTGCCACGAGAACCGACAGCATAATCCAGAATGCATCGTCCGGCTTTTGAAAGTGCCAGAACAACCAAGTACATGCTGAGATCAACAAAATAGCGCCGACAAAATAGCGGGCTACAATATCAGCGAGCTCAGCGACTTTGGGTTTCGACAGTTGAGCTTCGTCTTGCAAGCGTACGATGTTGCTGATGAGGCAGTCAGCTGGTAATGCTGTGACCCTTGCAACCACATTTCCTTCTACGTTAATCGTTCCTGCATATATCGGCTCTCCGACCTTCCTCAGTAACGGTTCTGATTCGCCAGTGAGCATGGATTCATCAACACTGGTCGTTCCTTGAGTAATTTCAGCATCGGCGGGTAGGTGCTCTCCGGGAAGTACCTTGATAAAATCTCCAACCTTTAGGCTTCTGGCTGGAATTTGATCTCCGGTTTCCAGTGTCGCCATTTTAGGAACCAATTTAAGAAGGTTAGCACTGGCTGCGGCTGCGGTTCGGCGTGCCCGCATTTCCAGGAATCTCCCTAAAAGCAGGAAAAATGTGAACATCGAAATGGATTCGAAAAAGACTTCTCCTTTCTCCATGACGGTAGCGTAGAGACTTGCGACATAGGCAAAGAGCAACGCCAGTGATACGGGCACATCCATACCTAGCGTTCGTGTTTTGATATTTCGCCAGGCACTCAGGTAAAACGGGAGGGCTGAATACAGCAGAACCGGTGTGGCAAAAATAAGGCTCACCCAACGAAAATAATTTCGGAAGGTTTCATCCATATCACCAAACACTTCAAAGTACAGCGCGACGGCCAGCATCATAACTTGCATGGTCGCAATACCGGCAATACCCAGTCGGTATAGGTACTTTTTCATCATTTGATGATATTGCTGCTCCTGCTTGTCCGCTTCAAAGGGTGCAGCTTTGTAACCAAGACGATGGATACCGGATAAAAGCTCACTGAGTTTTGCGGATTCAGGGTCCCAGCGAAGCAGGGCGCGGTGCGTGGTAGTGTTAACCCGGATAGATTGCACGCCACTTTTTTTGCCAATCTGTTTTTCTATGAGCCAAGCGCAGGCAGCGCAAGTCACACCCTCCAGTGACAGTGTAACTTCTTTTAGCTGTTGATCGTCTCTGACAAACTCTTGTTGAATGTCCTCGTTGTCATACAGACTAAGAGACTGAAGTTGTTCAGGAACGAGATCTGCTTTCTCAGCAGTTTCGGTACGGAATTGATAGTAGGATGTGAGTCCGTTTTCGACAATCGTGGTTGCAACCGCCTCACAACCTGGACAACACATATCTCGGGATTCACCCAGGATTTCAACCTGGTATTGGGAGCCGGTTAAAACCGGCTCACCGCAATGATAGCAATCTTTCGTCATTCCTTGCTCTGACCGTACAGCTTAACCGCATCACTGGTCGGTAGGTTTACCCGACCATTCAGAATCCATTCCCCTTTGAATGGGGCAAGTTCAATATACCATGGGCCAATTATCGGTTCTTCGAGCAAGATTCGATATTGCCCGCTGACATCTGGATTGACCATCTTCTTAATATCGCGATCTGGCAATGTACGGTGTTGAAATAGTATCGATAAAGTAGGGAAGGTTTTCAGAGACCCCTTATCCAGAGTAACGGTGATTTCCTCATCGGTCACGAAAGCGTCGGCTTTCACTCCCATGGCGTCAGCAGTGCGCAACTTAGAAAGGTCCAGATTGATGCCTTTTCCTTTTTATAGTAATCCTCTGCGACGAGAGACACCTTGTTGTTACTGAACACTACAAATGTAGTAATACTGGCAACGACAACAGAGAGCGGGAGAATGATTAGAAACCAAGGCCAGAATTGCTTATACCAAGGCTTGTTCATAGGACTTCCTGAGCTAAATTTAGGCTAAAAAGCCCCCGCAGAATAGCGGGGGCAGGTGTTGTTGCTGTTTGTTGTTTATTTACTGTTGCTGAGGCTCCAAACGTATGCAGAGAGAAGCTGCACTTTGTCTTCGCCCAGTACATCTTTCCAAGGAGGCATAACGCCCATACGACCGTGAACGATTGTTGCTTCCACTGCACGACGAGAACCGCCATAGAGCCATACGTTGTCAGTCAGGTCTGGTGCGCCGAATGCCGGGTTACCTTTACCATCTGTACCGTGGCAGGCAGCACAAACTACAAACCGCGCTTTACCTTTTGCCGCTTCCTGCTGGTCTACCTTACGGCCTGACAAGCTCAGTACATATGAAGTAACTTCTTGTACTCCGTCTTTACCGAGCGAATCAATCCATGCTGGCATGTTGCCCTGACGACCTTGCATCAACGTTGTTTTGATTGCTTCAGGCTGGCCGCCGTATAGCCAGGCATTGTCCGCCAGGTTAGGGAAACCAAGCTGTCCACGCGCATCAGAGCCATGACACTGAGCACAGTTCTGAAGGAACAAACGCTGGCCCACTTTCAGGGCGTCGCTGTTTTCAGCGATCTGAGTGATTGGCAGCAGAGACTTGCCATCATCAGTGTAGGCAAGACTCTTGAACGTTTTACCAAACACTTCATCAGCGAGTTTTAGTTCCATCGCGTATTGGTTCAGGGTTTGGCTTTGCTGCGCGCTATCAATTGACTGCTGAGATGCAGACACGTTGGTAACACGCTGGTCAGAGGATGACCAACCCAGGAAACCACTCCAATTACCCAAACCCGGGAACAGGAACAAATACGCCAGGCCAAATACCAAGGTGGCCCAGAACATGTAGCTCCACCATTTTGGAAGAGGGTTGTTGAGTTCACGAATACCATCGTATTCGTGTCCCATGTCTGCACCTTCTTCCACACCCAGTTTGTCGCGTGTACACCAGATAAGTAGTACAGCACAACCGAATAAACTGCCGAGGGTGATAACAGTAATCCAAATACTCCAGAATGTAGTCATTACTTCCTGTCTCCTGTCTCTTTGAGGGCAGCCGCATCTCTGTCTTCGTCTGCAAAGACCAGATTTGCCGCCTCATCAAACGCAGCTTTGCGGCGCTTGCTGTACGCCCAGATCACGATGCCGATGAAGCTGACAAACAGCACAACGGTCCAAATGCTATGAATGATGCCGAAATCCATGGCACCTCCTTATTTCATCGCGTGACCCAGAGACTGGAGGTAAGCAATAAGTGCATCCATCTCTGTTTTACCTTTTACGTCGTCTTTCGCGCTGGCGATCTGCTCATCGGTATATGGCACGCCGAACATATCGCGGAAGACAGACAGTTTCTTCGCAGTGAGTTCTCCGTCGAGAACATTTTCCTCAAGCCATGGGAAACCAGGCATGTTTGATTCAGGAACAACTGCACGTGGGTTGATCAGGTGCACACGGTGCCAGTCATCAGAATAACGACCACCGACACGGGCAAGATCAGGACCTGTACGCTTTGAACCCCAGAGGAATGGATGTTCCCAAACACTTTCACCCGCAACGGAATAGTGACCATAGCGTTCTGTTTCAGAACGGAACGGACGAATCATCTGGCTGTGACAAGTGTTACATCCTTCACGAATGTATACGTCACGGCCTTCCATCTGCAGGGCAGTGTATGGACGGAGGTTATCAACCGGTTCAGTGGTTTGCTTTTGGAAAATCAGCGGAGTGATTTCAACCAAGGCACCAAGGCTGATTGCGAAAATAATCAAGATAGCGAGAAGACCAACATTCTTCTCTACAATTTCGTGCCTGTTTGCATTGTTAGAGCTCATTTCCGCCTCCTTACACCGGTTGTTCTGTTGCTTTCAGGCTAGCTTTCGGGGCAGTGATAGTCTTGTAGCGTTGTACGCCATCAGGAACATACCGGCCAGGAAGATAAAGCCACCAACAAAGCGAACAAAATAGAACGGATAAGATGCCTGGATTGACTCAACAAAGCTGTAAGTCAGGGTGCCGTCGGTGTTTACGGCACGCCACATCAGACCTTGCATAACACCAGAAATCCACATTGCAACGATGTACAAAACTGTACCGATAGTCGCAAGCCAGAAATGGGTGTTGACCAAGCTGACGGAGTACATACGCTCCTGACCAAACAGTTTAGGTACCAGATGGTAAAGCGCACCGATAGATACCATCGCTACCCAGCCAAGTGCACCGGAGTGTACGTGACCTATGGTCCAATCCGTATAGTGCGACAGAGCGTTCACTGTCTTAATAGACATCATCGGTCCTTCGAAGGTCGACATGCCGTAGAAAGAGAGGGAAACGATAAGGAAACGCAAAACAGGGTCATAACGCAGTTTGTGCCACGCACCGGACAGCGTCATGATACCGTTGATCATGCCACCCCAGGACGGTGCAAACAGGACCAGAGACATCACCATGCCCAGCGACTGAGTCCAGTCGGGTAGAGCAGTGTAGTGCAGGTGGTGAGGACCCGCCCAGATATACAGAGAAATCAGTGCCCAGAAGTGAACAATAGACAGACGGTAAGAATAAACCGGACGACCTGCTTGCTTAGGTACGAAGTAGTACATCATACCCAAGAAACCGGCGGTCAGAAGGAAACCTACCGCGTTGTGTCCGTACCACCACTGAACCATCGCATCAACAGCACCGGCATAAATGGAGTAGGACTTCAAGCCAGCAACTGGGATAGCCATGCTGTTAACAATATGGAGAACAGCGACGGTGAGGATAAAGGCGCCGAAGAACCAGTTCGCCACATAAATGTGGGAGGTCTTCCGGATAATCATGGTGCCAAAGAAAACAATGGCATAGGCTACCCAGACAACAGCGATTGCGATATCGATTGGCCATTCGAGTTCTGCATACTCCTTACCACTGGTATAACCAAGTGGAAGGGTGATCGCTGCGGCGACGATGATGGCGTTCCAACCCCAAAAGGTGAAACCAGCCAGCCAACCGCCAAAGAGTCGGGTTTGACAGGTACGTTGAACAACATAATAAGATGTTGCGAACAGCGCACTTGTGCCAAAGGCAAAAATTACTGCATTGGTATGCAGCGGACGTAAACGGCTATACGTTAAATACGGCAAATCGAAGTTCAGTTGAGGCCAAACCAACTGAGCGGCGATCAGCACGCCTACCGCCATGCCAACAATTCCCCAAATGATAGTCATTACGGTGAACTGTCGAACGACACGGTAGTTATAGTCTTGTTCAAGCTGCTTTACTTGGCTCATATTGCATGCTTCCAATTAAGTTCTACTAACTACACTCATCTTCCGTGCGTAACAATCGGCTAAATTGCTACAATGCCATTGGAACAACGAAGCAATGCAAGGGTTTGTTTAATAAAAAAACAGCACATACGCATTCCATTGCTATTTGTTTGTAAAAATGGCATTTTCAGCAACAGATAATACTTCAGGCCAGCGTCAAAAAACAGTTAATGGCCACACATTGTTTACGGAAAAGCAACATTTATTCGAAAACTTTGAACTCTGTAACACGAGGATTTGTACGCACATGGCAGCCGAGAAACTTACTCGAGCAAGACTTGCTCAAATTATGGTCATGATGGCTGTTTTGGTTATCGCCTTTACTTGGCGAACCTTCACTTATGAGCAGGCCACTTCCACGCAGGAATGTACGGTATCTAACGGAAATATATGTAATTTTTTATTTGGGAATAAAGAGGTGAGTTTAATATCAAAAAGTAAGAACACTTTTTTAGTTCTAGTAAAAGATGCCCCAAAAGATATGCTTGTTTATATTTCTTCCAACAATAAAAAAATGGAAGTTATTCCTAATGAGAATGGGGATTATTTAATCAGTTTCGATAAGAAAAACGGAAAAAAAATACTTGAGCTATTAAGTAAGGAATATGCTCAAAGTAAAAGTATAATCGTTAATTGATTTGTTTCTCATTTTCAAAAAGTAGTTGAATAAATTACTGGGTTATTAAGCCTGGTAACATATGTTATTGAACTGAATTTTGTTTTCGGTGAAATGATGAAAATTCTCAGTGCTTCGTCAACGATTATCAATTCAGAGAAAGCTGCTGAAGAGGTCATAAAAACCTTATTGGCTGAGCAAGTCTCCCCTCAACTGTTGCTTGTTTATCACACCGTATCCCATACCGCTTCATCCATATACAAACAATTGAAACTAGGCTTTCCAGATGCCGGTATATTGGCTTGCTCTACGTGCAATGGCGCAATCACTGAGACTGAATGCATTGAGGTAGTTGCCTTGCGGTACTGGCGTTCGATGACGAAACAGGCAGTTATGGGGCTGCGGTCGAAAACATTCTGGAATCTCGGACGGATGTAGAAAGTGCGACAAATAGAGCTCTCGACACCGCAATTTCACGAAGCAAGCGTTTGGGGGAGCTACCTAAACTTGTTGCTATTCACGCTACACCGGGGAATGAAGAACGTATTTTGGCTGCGGTGGAAAAATATTTCGGGGTTTCAATTCCTGTTATAGGAGGGAGTGCAGCCTCTGATTCAGTTGATGGAAAGTGGAGCATTTTTGATGAGGAAATCATTACACAAAATGGTATTGGGATTGCTGTTTTGTATCCCAGTTGTCAAATAAGCTATTCATTTCATTGCGGGTATGCTGCAACCGGAAAATTTGCAACTGCGACAAAAGTAAATGAACACATATTGTTAGAGCTTGATGGTGAGCCCGCTGCAGAAAAATATAAAATGTGGCGTACAGAGCTAAACGCACCTTTAGACCAAGCCTCTCCTTTGTTTGATCAGGCTACGCTCTTCCCTCTGGGGCGTATAGCAGGCAAAATTCACAATTTACCTTATTATAAATTATCTCATCCTTCTGCTTTCACAGAAGAAGGCGGCATTGAGTTGTTCACAACAGTGAATCAAGGGGACACCCTTTATCAAATGCATGGCACCGAAGAACAATTGGTTGCTCGAGCGGGACGTGTCGTGCTTACCGCGCGTGACTATGAAAGTACGGACCTAATATTGTCGGTGGTTTAGCGATTTATTGTGCCGGATGTATGCTTCAAGTCAGAAACAGCCTGCATGATGTGGCCTTTAACATGAAAGGAGCCATGCAAGGTGCGCCATTTGTCTGTGCTTTCACATTTGGAGAGCAAGGACAGTTTGCCGGGGGCGAAACCGGTCATGGCAACCTGATGATCTCGGCAGTTTTATTTCATAAGGATTAACAATGGCTGATATTCACTCTGAACGGTTACAGGAGATGCTTGTTGACCTGAACCGGGCAGAAGAGAGAGAGCGCAGATTCAAAGAAGAAAGCAACGCGATCCTCTCCGCCATTTCAGCAATGTCAGGCGCACGTTCCAAAATCGAAGTGTTTAACATACTGCTTCGAGTCATCGCTCGTTATATAAAATTTGAAAATGCTCTCGTTCTTACCCGAAGTAATGATAACGAAAACTATGACTGCCTTGTGGCGACATCTACACCCTGTGAGCAACTTCCATGGGGAATAGGGGGGGCCTTTACCCGATGTGTAGCCGGAGAGACAATCATTGTCTTCGACGCAGCTAAAATAAAGGAATTTGCCTTCTTCAACTCCCGACAGCTGGCATTGTGTAAATCTGCGATGCTGACTGGCGTTACTGTCAATGCCAATGAGTCGTTACTTATCCTGATGTCTTCAGGCAAGGGGACGTTCTCGGATAATAGCCGCCATGTGCTAGAAAGGTTCCGGCCGTTAATCGAGCGAACGATTATCGACATCGACTATCGTGAGCGCCTGCATACACTGGTTTCTGTTCGCACGCAGGAATTATATGACAGCCGCCAGAGGTTCCGTGACTTTGCCAGCACGGCAGGCGACTGGTTCTGGGAGACAGACCCTGATTTTAACCTCTCCTACATTTCTACACCGGTTGCCGGTTTAAGCGGGACGGACAAAAACCTTCTCCGTATGTTGACATCAAACCCTGCCGCCTGGGAAAAACTCATGATCTCGAAATCCCGGGAAAGTGGTTTTTCTGATCTGGAATGGAAGCTCAATCACCTCAATGAGGAAGTTTGGTACAGCATCAACGGTCGTCCTTATTATGGTCGGGACGGACAACTGCTGGGGTATCGCGGAACAGGTAAGGATGTGACCGCGCGAAAAAGCATCTAGATGAGCTTCACGCCGCGAGAAAACAAGCAGAAGCAGCTAACGCAGCAAAGTCTCAGTTTCTTGCAATGATAAGCCATGAAATTCGGACGCCGCTAAACTCGGTTATGGGGTTGATTGACACGCTTAACACATCAGCACTTGACAACGATCAGTCTGAGTGGGTGAGGCAGATGGACCAATCAGCGCAGTTGCTCCTGACAATTATCAATGATGTTCTTGATCTTTCGAAAATTGAATCCGATGAATTCAAATTGGATCCCGAATCAATCAATCCTTGTGACAGTGTCACAACTGTAGTCAATCAGTTGCTTGAAACCGCGCGACAAAAGGGAATCTTACTGAAATCACACATAGATGAGGATGCACCAAATCTAATCTATCAGGATGGCAATCGCTTTACGCAAATCCTGTTCAATCTGGTCGGTAATGCGGTGAAATTCACCGAGGAAGGTGAAGTTAACGTGACGTTGTCACGGATGGGGCCGAACTTGCAGCTCGTTGTGGATGATACTGGAATTGGAATTTGCGAAGAGAGTAAAAAACTGATTTTTAAGCCTTTTACTCAGGCTGATGGCTCTATCACTCGGCGCTACGGCGGTACAGGGTTGGGTTTGTCCATCTGTAAAAACTGGTCACCATGATGCACGGCAAGATCACCTTCGAAAGCCAGTTAGGACAGGGTAGTAGATTCACGGTCATCATTCCGATCACCAACAGCATGATTCCAACGGATACCGGGATCCACAAAACAAGGCACATTAACCCCAAGCGGCCACTGAACATTCTGGTTGCGGAAGACAGTAAAGCCAATCAAATGGTCGTAAAGTTGCTCCTTGAAAAACAGGGTCACCAGGTGGAAATTGCTGATAACGGTAAAGACGCGATCAACTGTGTTAAATCAGGAGCACATTACGATTTAATCCTGATGGATATGTCAATGCCAGTCCTGGACGGTCTGAAAGCAACCCGCCAGTTAAGGGAATCAGGCTGTACATTGCCCATAGTTGCATTGACAGCCAACGCTATGGTTGAAGACAGAGAGCGCTGTATTAAATCGGGCATGGATGATTTTATCACCAAGCCGGTAAGGGCGGTGATGTTGGCTGAGTTACTGGAAAAGTATTATTGATTCGCATCCAGTAGATAAAATCTGATTAAACCAACGTAAATCAATGCAGCGATACTGGGTATGGTGAGACTGCAACCAGTTCATCCATAACCAGTTTGGCTATTTATAAGAGGGAAAAGATGAACAACAGTAGAAAACATAAGGAAATTGTTTTTGACCTCGGCAATGTAGTTGTGAATTGGGATCCGGAAGGCATCGCTGATTCAGTGTCAGATACCGCCGAAGAAAAAGCCCATTTGCTCTCAGCATTTATTGGTAAACAATATTGGCTTGAATTGGATAAAGGTTTGGCCACAGAGGAAGAAATGTTGCCAAGAGTGGTTGCGGAAACAGGAATACCGATACAAAAAGTAACTGCCTGTTTTGAAAAGGCAAAAACGTCACTCGACAACATCCCACAGACAATTGCGTTAATAGAAGAGTTAGCGGCTAACGGCATTAGAATGCATTGCCTGTCAAACATGTCTGTTGAAACCTATGACTATCTGAAAAATAGGCCATTTTTCCGTAGATTCGATTGCGTCATCATTTCAGGACAGGAGAAGATGATTAAGCCTGAAGCAGAAATTTTCGAGCTTCTAATAGATAGAACCGGGACCAGTCCGGATCGGCTGGTATTTGTAGATGACCTAGAAGCCAACGTGTTAGCTGCACAGGCCAAAGGAATTCACACAGTACATTTTCAAAGAAGTGAAGCCTGTTACGAAAAGATTCGCGAACTGGCAGGCATCTGAGGTTAACCAGCTAATCAACAAGACTTTGCAGTACCAGGCAAACTGAAATTTGCAGTAGTACTGAAAAGAATGTTTATTAGCTATTTTATGGTAAATACAGTTATGTTTAATGCGTTTCGACTTTCAATGCCTCAAAGGACGGAAAGGGAAGCCACTGATAAGCAAAGGGAAGAAGTGTTTGGCGTAGCTGCATATCGTATTTAACATAATATACATAATACGTACTGAGACTTGGGGGTTCCCAAGGCCAACAACGCCACAGCACCAACGCCGCTAACTACATGATTGCTATGACGTTTCACTTTTCCCAACATATCCTCCACAGTGCTTTGATGTGCGGGTTTTCGTTGCGGTCAGCATGACATCCTAGCAGCGCTTCTTTTGGGTCTACGCCTGCTACTTCGGCAAGAAAAACTATTTCATTATCAGATACATAGCGCTTGCCTTTGCGCATTTGCGTGATTTGAGACGGATGGACTCCGAAATCATGGGCAATTTGTTTGTCTTGCGCATAGTTTTTGGCGTGTTTGTAGGCGTCAAGTAGCTGATTTATATACATAGCAATTCCTCCCTTTGTCCCCATTGTAGATGTTTACTTGCGCAATTTCGCAACTTGCGCTTGTGATAAATCACAATTAGAGTTGTGAAAAATCGCAATCAAGATTGCATTAAGGATAGCCCATGAACGCCTCAACAGCCCCACGCGAAACCCAAACTTATCAGTCCGGTGCTGTTGTGCTCGAGGTAAAAGGCAGTCAACAGCATTGGCTGTATATCGACGGCACGTTTTTCAGCTTTGATTGGCTTGATGCCTGCGACAACGGACATGTGTCTTTCTTTCGCTTTGTTCCCGGTGCGGGTGACGTCGTTCTTTGCGGTGTTGCGCCGGATGCCCCGTGTCACGCTGACATCATGGCTGTGTTGAAACAGTCTCGCCTGATTCGCGGGTAACGTCCCCATGTGCAGCAACCTCTATTTCGAAATGCAGGAAAACGGAGACGGCTTCGCCTTTATTGGCGGTGAGCCGGAGTATTTCCACTGCATGAATGAGTTGCTGATTATTGGACAAGAATTCTACCCAGAGGGCTTTGAGCTGGTCGAGGTGACCGCTGAGAACTGGGAAGAGCTTAACGCAAGTGGCGCATTTGAAAGGGATTTCAGTGATGAAGACGATTATTGATTACCTCTCTTTCACATGGCGTCCGGATGAATTGTCGCAGGTGTTTGACGTGGCAAAGACCATGGCAAGCCTGCCAACGCTGCGCACGCTGGACTATGACGACCGGGGCAACTTCAACCCGCAAACCGTCCTAAGCCTCACAGGCGCACCGGATTACAAGGCGGCGATTCGTGACCGCTTGGCGCATACCACGATAACCGAGACACCGGACATGGTTGAGGCGGATTCATTGAGCTTCCATCAGTGCAAACAAGCCTGTCTGGCACACTTTGGTCTGGGGTTCCTTGATGCCATTTGCCGTGGTGAAGCCATTGGTATGGCCGAAAGATTTGAAGAGATGTTGTCCGTACCGGGCAGCGTGTTTGAGGTAGAGCAGGTGTCTGGCGGGTTCTCCGGCTACACCGAGAAAGCCAAGATTCGGATTAATGGCGCGCAATGTGGCCTTGTGGCGTGGGGCGCGGCTAACGGTGGGTGTTACCTGTCGTTCTCCGGTAAAGGCACGGCAGCACTGGACATGGAAAAGGTCTATGCCCTGCTCTCTGGCCTGCCCGGCTGCAAGCTGACCCGTGTCGATATTGCCTATGACGATTTTCAAGGGGCGGCGTCGGTTGACGTGGCAAGGGAGATGGTCGAGCGCGGGGATTTTATTACCCGAGGCCGTCCGCCTGCTTACCGCTATATCGAATCCGGACAGGTTGAAGCCTCTAAGGGCGTGGTCTCTGGCAGTGCTCCGGCACGTTACAAGATGAAAGCCACCGGAGGCCGGACACTGGAAGTGGGTTCCCGTGCCAACGGCAAGATGATTCGCATCTACGAAAAAGGCAAACAGCTTCACTCCGAGGAGTGCCCGAACTGGGTGCGCTGGGAAGTGCAGTTTGGCAACAAAGACCGGGTTATTCCGTTTGCCATTCTGACCAACCCGGATGCGTATTTTGTCGGTGCGTACCCTGCCCTTGAATTTGTGGCGGTTGAGGAAGTCTGCACCATTGAGACCAACCGCCAGAAATACTTCCTGTCGGTGGAAACCGCAATCGAGAACGGCGCTATCCAGTGCGGGAAGCTGATTAATTACATGCGTCAGGTGATGGCGTTGGAGTCGGCAGAAATTATCAGCCGATTAACGCGTCACCTTGAGGAATTCGAGATACCCGAAAGGCTCTGGACACCTGTTTACCGACCCGGTGAGCTGGCGGCGTTCCATCCGTTAACCGGGTACGGCAAATAGTTTAACCACTCATACGGAGAGTATGGACATGTCAAAACTTGTTGTTACAGCTATCGGCGCGTCATTGGCCGAAGGGGTTTCCAGTAAATCCGGTACGCCCAAGCCTTACCAGTTCGCCACCGTCAGTTACCTGATTCCGGCCGAATCCTACGTGAAGAATGAGCACAACATTCAGCGTTGTGGTCAGCAAGTGAAGGAAATCAGCATGCTGCAAAACCAAGCGCTGTTTTCCCAACTCGCCGGCGTGCCGTATCCGTGCAAGATGGAATTGCACCTGTCCCCTGACCCATCGCGCCCTGACCGCAACATCGTGTCAGATTTCGAGCTGGTCGACTGATTAACCGCGAAGTGAGGTGTGTAAATGGCGGTATGTGCGCGGCTGGACAGCAACAACTTTGTCCAGGCGTTTACACCTCCTGACGGGCAGTGCCAACACTACATGCTGGTGACTGCCCAAGAATTCGCAGACCTGACACTGAGTCAGCGCTGAATATTGACACCGAGTTGTACGTCCTTGTGTCGGGCTACATTCTGGCGTCATTTGTATCCGGTCACGTGCTGGGGCGCATTGTTCGCACCTTTGGCCGTGGCTAATTAACCCAAGAAAATCGGAGTACACCCTATGAAATACATCAATGTTGTTAAGCGCTTCGGTAAGCAAGTCACTGCTGCTGGCGCTCTGGTTGCCGTTTCGGCTCCTTCTTTTGCGACTGGCGCATCCAACCCAACGGGCGACGCTATCAATGCCGCGATTGCAGCGGGTCAAAACAACGTGGGTCTGGTGACGGCGGGCGTTATCGGCCTTGCTGCCCTCGGCTTTGGCCTGACCATGATTGTCGCATGGCTGCGCAAGTAGTTGGTGACGTTGTCACCATTGCGCTCGCCATTTCTATCGCCGTTGCGTTCGTGACGGGATTTAAAACGGGCGTCATGTCTGCGTAGTTACAGGGCGGCTTAACCAGCCGCCTTTTTTATTGGGGTCGCGTGTGAAACGTCTGATAAATACAGTCTTTGTTATGGTTGCCTTTGTCTTTGCGTCGGCGGTACGTGCGGAGGTTGTGATTACTTATGTCAAACCCGAAGTGACGGGGTTAAAAATCGACGATGTTGTCACTAAATCCGCTGTGAGTCGTCAGGCCAATGCCATGATAGGCCAGTGCATTTATTACAAGGGGCCGGAGTTTGTCAAAGTCGAGCAATTAAGACATGAGCCCACACAGGTGAAATGGAAAGCGTGGAAATCCTATTCAGACAACAAATGCACGAAATCATGGTCAAGCGGGTATAACGAGGCGACGTTGATATCGTACCGTGATGGCTTCGTGTGTGCGCCACCCAAGGAAA
Source organism: Photobacterium sp. JCM 19050 (assembly GCA_001310455.1). Taxonomy (GTDB): domain Bacteria; phylum Pseudomonadota; class Gammaproteobacteria; order Enterobacterales; family Vibrionaceae; genus Parasalinivibrio. The sequence continues at coordinate 110,831 of BAXG01000012.1, read as the reverse complement.
TGATTAACGGCGTGTGTCAGGAGCAGGAGGATTGTGCGGCCAGTAAAGGGATGACCGAAACCATTGATTATTTCCCCTCCCAGCTTGGCGGTTACCCCGGTAACTATTGCGGAAAAGACAACTGCGCTATGGCGCCGGTTTCAACCACCTGTAATGGGGCGACAGGCTCCGATGAGCAATGTACAGGCGTGTACGAATACACCGGGGCGGAATGCGCCCACGACCCGATAGCACCCGATACCAATGTCGATATTGGCGACAAGCTCCCGGCGCTGATAACTATTGCGATACCCCCAAATACACACAAGATAAGGCACAGGCTGAGGCTATGTGTATTGCCAATGCCCCCGAAGGTGCGAGTGTGAAATTCAGTGCCACTTGTAACCGGGAGCAGGAGCGCATGGAAACCGTGTGCGAATACGACAAGCCTGTTGAGCCACCCATTGACCCACCTGTCGACCCTCCGGTTGACCCGCCCACTGACCCCGAACTGCCCGACCCGCCCGGTGAAGGTGGTGGCGTTGACCCTGACCCTCCGCTCAAGCCTGACGGCATCTGTAACCCGGCCTTGGCCAACGACCCAGATTGTACTGACACAGGCACGGGCGTTGGCGGCTCTGGTGGTGATGGCTCAACCCCTAACCCCCAACCGGGGACAGACCTGTCGGGTATTGCACAACAATTGGCGTCGATAGACAGCTCGGTCGATGATGTGCGTGATTCCGTCGATGATGTTGCGGCAGGTGTCGGCCAGCTTAACGACAACACCGAAAAGGTGGTGGAAAACACCAAGGCCATTGAGGACAGCCTGACCAACATGGAGCAATACGGCCACGCCTCCACTGATGCGCTCAATGACATCCGGGACAAACTGGTTGGCGGCGGGACATTCAAACCCGGTACGGGTAACGCGCCGGGGTGTCTGATTTGTGGGGACGGCTTTATCGAGGTACAGGAGGACATCACCGCGATTAAGGGGGAAATCGAGCTGGCCATGAGCAAGCCCGTCATCAATCCGGGTGAGGCCACGTTTAACGCCGGGGTGTTTGAGGAATACAGCTTCACGCTTAGTCAGGGCGGACGGGACATCAAGGTACAGAGTCATTTCAACCTGCTTAACGACCATGCGGCCATTATCCGGGCGGCGGTGATATTCCTCGCCTACACCATTGCGGCCATGGTGGTGATGAGCGGTGCAAGGGGGAGCAAATAACATGGACTTTATCTTAGGGGCATTGAGCTACATCGGGGAAGGTATCGCGTCAGTGATAGCGTTCATCATGGCTATCCCTGACTGGGTGTCTGAGCTTTTCCAGTATGCGGTGTTCTTCGGTATCAAGATGTGGCTTGAATTCAAGTTGATGGGTATCGAGTTCGCCCATGACATTGCGGTGATGCTGCTCAAGGATTATGAGGTTTATACCCTGATTTCAGCGGCCTTTAACAAGATGCCGGACAGTTTGCGGTTCTTCGCCCACAATTTCGGGTTTGTGGAAGCGCTCCGCATTGTCGTGGACGGCTTTGTGACTGGGTTTATCTTGCGCATTACAGGATGGTGATGACATGGCCGTCTATTTCCGTCACGGCTCTAACGGGGCATACAAGACCGCCTATGCGGTGTGGTTTGAAATCCTCCCGGCACTGCGTCAGGGGCGCATTGTTGTCACCAACATTGAGGGCATCAAGCCGCTGGACGAAATCGAGAAATTGCTCGGTGAAAAATTCCCGAGCACTGCCCGGTTAGTGCGTATCTTTACCCGCTCTGAGGAAGGTGTCCGGCTCTGGCAGCAATGGTATTGCTGGATGCCAATCGGGGCGTTTGTGGTCATTGATGAGTGTCAGGACATTTTCACCGACCACGTGGGTTTCAAGATGCAGAAAAGTCAGTACCAGCCGCTTGAAACCTACCTCCCTGACCTGCCGGACGGGTTTGCGGAATTGTTCCACTCCCGCTGGCACCCGGTTGACCCGGACACCTTTGATGCTGGGGACACCGACGACACCGGGCGCACCCAGTTGGATGAAAACAACCGCCTGCTCTACCCGTTCAACTTTTACGGGGCGTTCATGCGCCACCGTAAATACCAGTGGGACATTGTGATGCTGACCCCGGATTGGACGTCGATTCCGACCTCACTCCGGGGCTGTGCGCAGGAGGCATTCAGCCACCGCTCAACCGATACGTTTTTCAGAAAGCGCAAGCCGCGCATCTTTAACCACTCCCCCAAAGCGACCTCCACCGAGCCGCCCAAAGGGGACAAATCCAACGTCTACAGCCGGAAAATCCCGGTCGATGTGTTTGCGCTCTACCAGTCGACCGGAACCGGGGGTTTTAACGAGTCCAAAGCTTCGGCCTCTTTCCTCTACCAGCCTAAACTCTGGCTGGCCTTTATCGTGTTCTTTGCTGCATTGGGGTATGTGTTCTATGCGTTTTCCAAGATGGGCGATTCTGCTGAAACTGAAATTACAACGCTCCCCGCTCCCGCAGGCATGCCGGGCGTTGCTGTCCCTGCTGGCGGTGTGGCTCCGGCCAGTGCGCCGGGTGCTGTGGAAACTGTGCCGGGTAGTGGCGGCGTGGCTGTTGGCCGCCCTGCTGTTGAAGCTGGTCGCGCGCGTGGCCTTGTTGGTGCTCACCTAGGGGAAATCAGCGCCATTCCCCTGTTCCATGGGGCAAAGTCGGTCTATGTGACGGCGGTGCAGGATGTGTATGAAAGCATTATGCCGGGGATGCGCAGCAAAGCCCGGACAGATATTTTGCTCCAGGTCGTGACTGAAACCGGGGATTTGTGGCTGCACTCCGATGTATTGGATAAGCACGGCTTTACCTTCAAGGTGTTTGATGTGTGCGCGGTGCAGGTGAGCTATGAAGACCATAGCCTGATGCTCGGTTGTCCGCCTCGGGACACCTACGCGCCCGAATCAGACTCCCTTCCATCCTCCCCCAAACCTGCCGAAATCTCCCTATTCGGTTAACCCGGTTGCCCCGGCAAATTTTAAGGCGCGGACTAGTAACGAGAAATTTGCCGGGGAAAACCACTAATGGCGCAGCATGTAAGCCCGCGCTGTGTGTCTCTTACATCCCTCCCGGCTGATTCGGGCGATACTCGCTCTTGCTGGCATGTTTAGACCTGCTTCACTTCCCATACTGAAAGGCGCTTTTTGCAATCTATATAATTACTGGTGCATATTGACTGGATGAGCGAAAAGGAGGATTTGATGAAAAAGCTTCTTTGTGGAGTTGCTATAGGGTTTATCTTATGTGTGGCTATATTGTCGGTGTTTGAAACAGATAAACTATCTAATTACGCAAACATTACAATTGCGATAGCAGCATGTGTTGCGACGTATTTTCATTATGAATCAATAAGAAACACTAGAACTCAAAGGATATGGGATACGAACAAAGACTTCCTATTTTCATTTTCGCGCTCCCTTTCAAATGTCATTCAAACAACAAAAGAATATCGAGATTATGAATATAGTTTGCTCAGCCCTCACTATCCAAACTACCCTGAACCTGTATGTAGTATGGAAGTGGATAAAGATTTTAAAAATCATTTGGCTGAAATGAGCACAATATATGATTGCCTAATAAGCAATGAGCTTAGAGAAGCAGTAAAAAATGTTGAAAATGAGAAGTTAGCTATTCAAGGAATGATTAATGATGATATTGCGTTAGTACCGGAAAATTACAATAGTCTTATTGAGTGTTATGAGACACTCGAAGAAGAGCTAAGAAGGTTTATTGTAAGGTTGTCTGGAATCGAAAATCTCAAGATGGCCTGACCCCCGTCTAGTAATACGGGGGGAAAGTCTCCCCCCTTACTTACCCTTTTCTAACCCAGCTTTTTGCTCTTGGCGATAAGCCTCGCCAGCCGCAATAGTCGCCTCACTCCCTGACGGTCGTCAGCGGCTCCAAGTTCTAATAGGTAAATGCCTGTTAATATGCGTTCCGGTGTCAAAGCGCTACCATCCGGTGCTTTTAGATAGTCGCCTACTATCTCCCAGCCTTCCCAGCCTTTGCCTATTTCCCTGCACGCCTTCATTTTCATTAACCTGCGGCACTCTTTTGGTATGGGTGACCCCTCGTCCCATTTTTTGACCGTGCTCACGTTTCTGAAACATAGTTTTGCGGTTTCTTCAAGTGATAATCCGCAAATATGAAGGCGGAAAAATAAGTTTTCAGTCATTACAGGGCGCTTTTCATACTAAACCTCTTTTACTAGCAGAAAGCGGCGATAATACGCTGATATGCCTATTTAACAATACACGACATAATGCGTAGTTGAATTGTAGTCCCAAAGCGATAATGTCCTAATTCTCCCAAGTAAAAAATGTCCTCTTATGCTTATCAATACTCTGGGCTTTGAGGCTTTGATGTTAATTCCACTGCAGCCTTCGTCAAATTGATGCCGCAGACGTACTTAGCATAAGCCCTCAGCAAGTTCGACGTTTGTTGAGTCAGCCCTAAAACACCCGGAATATTGAATTTCGGGGTGTCCGTAATTCCTCTGCTGTACCTTTTGTTCCTCGCCAACGCTGACAAACCAATTTTTCCCATCAGTGTCGATTGAACAAAAACCGATCGTCATACTCATGAACGCAATTCTGCTTCAGATGATTTAGGAGAACTCGATATGACCGTATGGACTGTTGTTTCTGTGGTATTTGGCGTTGTGATTTTGATTATGGTTGGCGCAATGATGCTTCCGCGGCATCTACATATTGAAAGACAGGCTTTGTTGAACGTAGAACCTGAGGACGTTATTGCCCTTGCCGCCTCAAATACCGGATACCAGACGTTCAACCCATACTTAACTGCTGACCCTGATTTAAAAATTGAGCCTTTTGGGCCGGACAATGGCGTGGGTTCAGGTTTCTACTTTGATGGTAAAGACGGTAAAGGCAGCCAAACAGTTTCGGCCGTTACCAAACGCTCTGTGCACTATGCTATTGATTTGGGTTCCATGGGTCAGCCCACACAAACCATTACTGTTTCATCCGCTGTTAACGGTACTTTGGTAAGCTGGAGTATGGAAATGGATACGGGCAATAACCCAATTGCACGCGTGTTCGGTTTGTTTATGGATCGTATAGTCGGAAAAACCTTTGAGCAAGGTCTCGACAATCTCGCAGGCGTTTATTAATTCAAACCAAAAGGAGTTTGGTCATGAGATATACTTTTTTGCTTTACACAGACCCCGCTGACATTGCCAATATGACGGATGAAGATTGGGCGGCCGAAAAGGAAGTTTACGGCGCTTACATCGGAGCACTGCAAGAAGCAGGTGTATTCATCGACACTGATTGGTTGCAGCCGGTTCAAACAGCAACAACACTTTCTCTGAAAGATGGTGTTAAGCACGTACAAGATGGGCCTTTCGCAGACACGAAAGAAACGCTCGGAGGTTTTTTTGTTGTAGATGTAAGGGATTTGGACGCCGCTATTGCCTGGGCAGAAAAGTGCCCAGCAGCAAAAACCGGCAAGGTCGAAATTCGCCCATCTGCAATGGGTGGTTAGATGGATAAGGCCCCTGCCCGCGCTGCTCAACTGGCAGCGCGGGAGTCCTATGGTAAATTGCTGGCCTTGCTTTCAGTACGTACGCACGACATAGCACAAGCGGAAGACGCTTTGGCTGATGCGTTTACCAAAGCGCTTTCACATTGGCCTGAACATGGTGTACCGAACAATCCGGATGCGTGGCTACTGACTGTTGCGAAAAACCGGCTGACTGACCGGCAGCGCCATCTGGCGAAGTTTCATTTCGACGGAGATGTGCCTGAATTAGCCGATACGCCCGAAGAAGAAACACCTCTACCGGATAAACGGCTTTCATTGTTGCTGGTTTGTACGCATCCGGCACTTCCCAAAGACCTGCACACACCATTGATGCTTCAAACTGTACTCGGCCTTGAGGCTAAGGAAATCGCACGGTTATTTCTGATTTCTCCAAGTGCCCTTTCTCAGCGTCTGGTTAGAGCGAAAAAAAAGATTCGAAATGCGGGAATTCCGTTTCATATCCCAGAAGCAGAGCTCCTCGCCGAGCGTGCATCTTCAATTTTAGAAGCAATATATTCTCTGCATGCTTTGGACTGGTTGGAGCCAAAAGACAGTAAAGGTGATGAAGCACTCTATCTGGCAGATCTGATGTGCCGACTTTTACCAAACCAGCCGGAATCTCTTGGCTTAGCTTCTCTGATAGGGTTTGCTCATGCTCGGCAGTATGCCCGTATTATTGATGGGACTTTGGTACCCATAGATACCCAAGACGTTTCCTTATGGGATTCTTCCCTGATCGCTTATGGTAACCGACAACTTGCCAAAGCAGCATCCTTCTCTCAGCCCGGTCGGTTTCAGTTGGAAGCAGCAATCGAATCGGTGCATATAGCGAGAAAGTCATCAGGTAAGGTTGATTGGACTGCACTAAACAGGCTCTATCATGGGCTTATCGCGGTGCATCCGACAGCCGGCAGCTTGGTCGCCCAGGCTGTCGTAACTGGAAAAATACACGGAGCTCAAACAGGTTTAAATGCTTTAGACCAGTTAACACCCTCTATCGGAACCGCTTTCCAACCATATTGGGCTGCCAAGCTGATCTTTTAGCCCAAATCGGAGATGCGCAACAAGCAATCCAGGCTTATGACAAAGCGCTCTCTCTTTCCACGGACGTACCGGTAATTCGTTTCCTTAGGATAAAACGCAGTTTGCTCGTGGGGTAACTTTTTGTTTATCAGGTAAAGTTAAACACACTCAAATAAGCAAAGAAGAAGTAACCCATTAATATTTATGATTTATTTATCAGCGCGACAAGCTTATGCCTTTCAATATAAACATAATCCCGGTTGATTCCAAGTTCCCATCAAGATTGCCATTTTATGCATAAGCTATAAGAAGAATGTGTCTCCTTCGACAGTAGATATGCCTTCTTTTTTATCTTGCCATGACTATAAAAATACAACGAGAAAGACACCATTTTGCGTTGGTTACAGCGCTGAAGAGACTAAAACGCCGAAAGTATGAGCACTTGAAGCGATTTGCCTGGTTATATTCACGCAAAAAATTGAACTTTCAAGAAACTTATAGTCATATATATGAGTCATTCATCACACAATTAAAAAGATGTACGGCTATCACTTTCCAGAGTGAATAAGTGTGCAGTTCGGACGCTTGGGGCACCAATAAACACAAATTCAGCCTCGAGCTTTAAACTGGTGAAGACACAGGCGTAAGGTCAGCCAATCCCATGTCGCCTACTCTACAGACTCAGCCGTTCTGCGGCTCACTTCAATTGATTGAACCCAGTTGCGCCGGATAGCGCAAACGAATTTTTAATCGCCTGACATCGTGTCAGGCGATCAATATTTTATGAGGTTTTGAAATGTCACGAATCGTTGTAGTTGGCGGCGGTGCTGCCGGGATCGAACTGTCGACCCTGTTAGGTAAAGCTGTACGAAAAGAGGATGAAATTATTCTGGTTGAGCCAGAAACCCACCACTACTGGAAACCAAGCTTCATGAAATTGCCGCCGGTACCTTTGACAGTGATTTAGATACCGTGTGTTACTTCACTCATGGTGCGCGTCACGGTTATCAACACTATCAGGCAGCTATGACAGACATTGACCGTGAGAACAAGCAAGTGAGTGTTCGTCGCCCAGACGGGACACAATGCGCTATTAATTACGATTACTTGGTTGTTTGTATCGGCGCAATCAGCAATGATTTCAACACACCCGGAGCAAGGGACAACTGCGTGTTTCTGGACTCAGCAAACCAGGCCCGGTTAGCGTGGCACAAAGTCAGCAGTATCCTGCGCGATGGCGTCGATCGTACTATCAACATCGTAGGTGCAGGTGCTACCGGTGTTGAGCTGGCAGCGGAACTCGCTCGGGTAAGCAAAAAACTCAAGCGATACAATGCCTCGACCCTGTCAATCAACCTGATCGAAGCTGCTGGTCGCGTACTACCAAACAGCCCAGAAAAAATGTCCGAAAAGGTTCTGAAAGAGCTTGAACGCAATGGCATTAATGTATTTCTGGAAACTAGGATTCGAGAAGTTACTGAAGCTGGAATGGAAACGGTTGATAATCGTAGTCTCAAGGCTGATCTTCAATTTTGGGCAGCTGGTGTAAAAGCACCAGACTGGCTCCGGGATGTAGGTGGCCTCAGCTACAACCGTATGAACCAAATTGAGGTTAAACCTACCCTGCAAACCACTGTTGATGACACAATTTTTGCTTTGGGTGACTGCGCAGCTATACCTCAGCCTGACGGCAGTTTTGTTCCACCAAAAGCACAGGCCGCAAACCGAGCAGCAGTGCATTTGGCGAAGAGCCTGAGCCAACACCTTCGTGGCAAACCACTGACTGATTTTGTTTTCCATGACAGTGGTATGCTGGTTGCGGTCGGGCATCACTTTGCCGTGGGCACATTTGCACCTGGCACAAAAATGGAAGGGAAACTGGTGCTTCAAGGGCGCGTGATTCGCCGTCTTTATGACACCATTTTCCGTCTTCACCAGCGTACAGTATCCGGCGTATTTACCGTTTCCCGCTTAATGATCGCCAAACGACTAAAGTCAGTGTTCAAACCCTACGGTATTTAGAATTACAAACGAACAGTGATTTCATATAGTTAGCACATCTGTGGAGCCAGCGCTAAATCGCTGGCTTTTTTGGTGGAGAATATTGGCGTTAAATTACTGAAAACAAGGAATTTAAAATGGTGTTTGTAAAGGAGCGAATCAAAAGTAGATTTTAAAACAATCCCTGTAGTTATAGTGCATTAGGGTGGTTATTTATTAAAAATCTCATTAGTATCAGAATTCTGGTAGATGGATTAACTGGTAGTGCCTTATGGAATGGAATGCTTGGCTGGCTTTTGCTGCTATCGCCTTTATCGCTACCGTAACGCCCGGGCCGGCGATACTTCTCGTCGTTGTACACAGCCTTCGGTTTGGTATGCGACGCGCTATTTTCACTATTTTCGGCAATGTCACAGGTTTGATCATCATGTCAACCGGCTCTGTATTAGGTCTCAGTGCATTGCTCCTCTACTCGTCCTTTGCATTCACCGTCATTAAGATCGTTGGAGCACTTTACTTGTTCTATCTCGGCGTAAAATTGTGGCGCAGTGGTGTCCAGCTAAAAGTCGAAAACGGTCAAATACCAACTGAAAGTAACGCTGTATCTTTGTACGCTCAAGGGGTTTTGGTTGCACTGACTAATCCCAAGGCCATTGTCTTTACCACCGCACTTTTCCCACAGTTCATTTCCACTCAAATCCCGTTGGCTCCGCAATTCAGCCTATTGGTAATCACATTTGCCAGTCTCTCTTTTCTTTTGCCTTTTTGCTTATTCCGCACTGGCAAAGTTTTTGAGTACAAGAGCCAGACACTCATCTTCAGGAAAATGGATCGGTCGTGTTGTCGGGTCGACGTTTATTGGTGCAGGAAGTGCGATTTTAATATCAAGCCGTTAAACTTTGCCATTCTTCAAATTCTGAAGCGTCTTGAAGTTGGCAAACAAACCTTCTGTGGCTTCACGCCAAGAGTCATTTTGTTCCTTCATTTTTAGAAGTTCAGTTTTTAGTTGTTCTATTTCTTCCAATAATTCAGGAACATTTTCTGCTGCCCGCATCAATGCCTGAGAGGCCGTTTTTCTTTGGTAGATTTTTTTGAGGCGCTCAATGTCCAGATCTTGGCTGCGACTGCAACGGAGAGTATAAGTACCCATAATTTCGCTATTGTACGTGACAATGTAACTGAGTGATCAAATGCTATCACAATAGATGACACCATGCCTTGTGCGTTGCACTAAAAGCTATCTGATTGATTTAAAGACGAGCAACTAAGAAGAGTGTTGATGTTTAAAGCGTTGTCCCAGGCCGGATTGTCAACTCTGTAAATCCTGTAGATTCATCGAATTCGCGTGAAAAAGTGAGCCCGTTAAATGCCATTAAGCACACTTCCGCGGTGTGGCTCACGGTACACCCCTCCAACACATGCCCTCCTCTCACCGAGCCTTGTCTGTCAGAAACACTCATGTGTAAATGCACGTGCAAAGGTGTTAACGTCCCGGATAATTGGATGATCTCTAAAGGACCTTCAAGAACCACAGATTCGTTTTCATCAGCCAACCTGATTTCAGCTTTTGAAAGGCAACCGACAACTGAAAGAACACAGCCAGCAGTGATATTCAACTCGCTGACCGCCTCAAGGATTGAGGATTTCAAATCAGCTCCCCGCTCCAATCGGAAAGCATGGACTGTGCTGTTCATAAACTACAGGTCTAATAACTGGCTGAGATCGCGCTTCAATTCGCTCACTTTTTCGTCAGCCTTGTTTGAACGGTTTGCTTCGCTTAAAAGGATTTCGATAGTGTCAGACAGCGTCGCATCAAGTTCCTGAGCTTTGTTGGAGAGTTTTTCCCACACCCGGTAATCGAGGTCAATAGACTTCTTTCGCGTATGGGTTTGCTCTGCATTAAAATGCCGCTTCCGCTTTGCTCGGATAGCTTGCTTCAATTTAATGTCCAGAGGAGGCGCCATGTGGGAGTCGATCCATTTCAGAACCTTTGTTGGCTCATGCTCAATAGCCAAAAGATCCTTCACGGCCGTATCGGCTTCACTGGTATCGATATAACGGGTAATGGCCTCACCGTCTTTCCATTTTTTTACCAGGTAAGTCCATTTCCAGCCACATTCCAGATTTTCAAGCTGCTGATATTTCATATTGTTTGCGCGCAGTCCTTAATTTGGTGAAAGGTTAGGCAGTGCTGTGACGCCGTAACAGTAGTATAATCCTTAACCACCAAAGTTGCCTAGATTAAAACTGAATTTCGATCGAGTTTTTAGGAATTTGGTTCATGGCTCCCTTTCTCCTACTGTCTCTGCCTGTAATGTTTTATACTTGCCGGCTTCGAATCGTATGAATGACGTTGTTTTTATGCAGAAAGTGAATTGGCAGAATCTGCTGCCGGACTACACCCCGTTTGAAACGTTAGACGCTGACTTTGCAGGCATTGAAACTGCACATCCACTGATGTTGCAAACCCGCCTGACAGACGGTGTAAAACGTTTGTTATCCACGCCATCGGGTGCCGGCGCGATGCTTGTCACTGCACCGGATAACAACAGCTATTATCAACTAATAAGTGACGCCGTCACTCAGCAAAACCCTGATATTCCGGTTGTTCTTGCCGATAACTTTACGCCATTAACTCTTTTTGGGGCAGTTTATCCCGAAAAAGATAGCGTGACAACGTCACACCAAGTTAAAGGATTGATTCATAAAGCTCAAAACGGCGTTCTCATTGTTTCTCTGTCTTCCCTGCTTTCACAATTCACCTGCTGGCCAACACTAAAATCATTGCTGTTGAACCATCAACTCTCCTGGAGAAACGCAGACGAACGCAAGTTCACTCCACTGCCGACACCAGAAACCTTGCAGGTTAAATTAATTCTGGTTGGTGACCGTGGACTGATTTCAGATTTCGAGTCTGTAGAGCCTGATCTCTTTAGCGGACTGTGCCTGTACTCAGAATTTGAACAGGACATGAAACTCACAGAAGAAAACTTCCTGCCTTTTATCGGTTCTGTAAAGTGGTATCAAAAGCAAATCTCGGAATCTGTGCTCAACCAAGAAGCCATATACAGCTTTATGCGTGCCGGAGCCCGCTATGCGGAAGACCAGAACCGGGTTTGGCTCTGTCCTATGTGGACAAAACAATTGCTCGCTGAAGCAAATTACGAAGCGCAGGGCGAAAGCACGATCACTGAACATCATGTCGAAGCGGCCCGCACTGCCCGACTATTCCGGGAGTCTTACCTTCCTGAACGCGCCGTAGAGGATATTTTCCACGGCCAGGTGTTTATTGATACTGAAGGTGAGCAGATCGGCCAGGTCAATGGCCTGACAGTCATAGAAATGCCAGGCCACCCGATGGCGTATGGCGAACCTGCCCGTATTTCCTGTGTCATCCACTTTGGCGACGGTGATATCAACGACGTCGAACGCAAGGCAGAGTTAGGCGGTAACATCCATGCCAAAGGCATGATGATCATGCAGGCATTTGTCAGCGCGGCGCTCAACCTTGACCAGCCGCTTCCCTATTCAGCCTCCATAGTGTTCGAGCAATCTTACTGCGAAGTCGACGGAGACAGCGCTTCCCTCGCAGAACTTTGCGCCTTGGTAAGCGCCTTTCGAATGTGCCTATCCGCCAGCGCATTGCCGTAACCGGCGCTGTCGACCAGTTTGGCCGGGTTCAGGCTGTTGGTGGCGTAAATGAGAAAATCGAAGGATTTTACCGCATCTGTGCTCATCGCGGCCTTACCGGTGAGCAAGGGGTAATTCTGCCGGAAAGCAACCTGAGTAACCTTTGTCTCAATAAGGACGTTATTGAAGCTGTTGAGCAAGGACAATTCCATATTTGGCATGTTTCTGATGTCAACGATGCCGTGGAACTGTTAACCGGATTGTCGTTTGGCGGAGATGAAGAGGCTGAAACGGTTCTGGATAAAATTGCAGATCGGATCGAACAGCTCCACCAGCACGATGAATGTGGGCTGTTCTCACGTCTCAAAAACTGGTTTGTCCAGAACTGATCCGATTTGTTTAGCGTACACGTGTAAGCTAACCTGCGGGTATCGCAATAAGGAGCTTATGCATGTTGATGAAACGTCAATCATACGAATACGAAGATCTGATTCTTTCCAGCCAAGGTAAACTTTTCGGCGAAGATGGCCCACAGCTACCAGCACCAAATATGTTGATGCTGGATCGAATTGCAAAGATCACAAACGAAGGTGGTGATTTCGACAAAGGTTTCATTGTCGCTGAGCTTGATGTTAAACCTGACCTTTGGTTCTTTGATTGCCACTTCCCTGGCGACCCAGTAATGCCAGGCTGTTTGGGCCTTGACGCGATGTGGCAGCTGGTAGGCTTCTTCCTTGGCTGGTCTGGCGGTAAAGGTAAAGGCCGCGCTCTGGGTGTGGGTGAAGTAAAATTTACCGGTCAAATTTTGCCAACAGCAAAGAAAGTGACCTATGAGATCCAGATGAAGCGTGTCATCAACCGTAAACTGATTATGGGTGTGGCCGATGGCCGGGTTTTGGTAGATGGTAAAGAGATCTACGTAGCCAAAGACCTGAAAGTGGGTCTGTTCCAAGACACCTCTTCATTCTAAACGCGAAACCCTATTTCAAAACCGGCTTAACAGCCGGTTTTTTCGTTTACAGAAACCTAGGCCCCTATTTCAACTTTTTTATTCAATTCAGGTGATGCGTATTTATGCACTACGTTTCCTTGGTGTAGTTAGGTAGATGAATTTAGTTATAGTGCGTTAAAGGAGTATAAAAATAGCCCCGGAATTGGGGCTACCTCGGGGGATAGTTCCCCTCTACTTCATCATATTAAGTCGGCTGTCGCGGCCCTCTCTCCATCCGCCAAGCCAGTAGCCACGGGCATCCGTGCCTTGGTAGGGACAAGTTTCAGCAGATCGACCATTCATTCCAGCATGGTACCCTTTCGACTGGGCTCTTTCCAAACGGTCTCGCTTCTGTCTCTTCATATATCGACCCCTTCCATAGAAGTAGTATTACGGAGTTATGTCATCAACATGGCGGTTTTATGAACCGCACTTTTAAGATTTGAGCAGAACGGCGAAATGATCAAGCGGGAAATAGGTACATCCTGACAAAACTGTGAGGATGTACCAAAGGAGAGATTATTTAGAACGGCGAGAGAAACCTATGAGACCTAACATTGTCATGACCAGAATGCCAATTCCAGCGCCCTTCCGCTTAACTGGGATGCCTGTGCCTTCATCTCGAGCTTCTATGGTGATTGTATTCGTTTTACTAGAGTTTGGAATCAGCTTCACAGCGACGGTTTTTTCCGTGCCACTACATGGTGACAAAATAGCCGTTGACTTGTAGCCGCCTTCACACATCAAGGCTGTAGCTGCAATCACGCCATCGTTGTTAATGTCATTGGCAGAGATAATGCGGAATTGGTTGTTCCCTCCCAACCCACCATCGTTTGTCAGATCATCCAGCAACCAAGCACTCTGAGAACCCAGTGCAGCAGGTTTTTCACCAGCAAAATAGACAAAACCGCGTTGGCGACGTTGTCGTTCACGGGCACTCTCAAAATCCACCTTACCTACAACTGTTTTATCGTCGTTCAGTGCATTTGCACTGCCACCAGCGGTTGGGAACGTCAGTGAATTCACGGTAGAGCTGATGTCTGAGTAAGAATTTTTGCCGGTATCCCACAGGAACATACGAATTGGATATGCCCCATTTTCCAACGTCGCACGTTTTGCGTTTACAACAGCGAAGCCACCTTTGTTTACGTCATTGGCAATGGTGTAACTGTAGTGGCGATCAGAGTTGCTATCGGCAAGCGAAACAGGGAATAGCTGTTGATTCCAGCAATCATACACTGTCGAAGACGTTGGTGAGGCGGGATTAACACAAGTCGCAAATCCGCTATCTTTTGGTAAATACGCTACTGCTTGAGGATAGAGATAGTCACCGACTTGCTTTGTTTTGTAACCTACCATCAACGGATTTTCATTGGTATCCAATGCAACAGCCAACAAGGCACTCTGCCCAGTATTAAACTCTTCGAACACGGGGCTGGGTGTTGCTCCATCAACCAATCTGGCATTCACATCAGAACCCAGCCAAAATGCCGCATGGTTGGCAAATGGAGAATACTGACAGCTTTTATTTGAATAAATGCTGTCGTCATTCACGTTGTCGCAGGCATCGAAATTGCCACCAAAAGGTGACTCGCTCGCCATATTACCCAAATTAAAAGTTGAAGAGCCTACAACAAAAGCACCAGACGCATACTCTACAGAATCATTCGCATCTGTCTGACCCATTCTGCGAATCAGGTTATCTTTATTTGCGTCACCGGTCGGTGTCGCTGGCGGAATTAATTCATTGGTGTCATAGAACCCGCGTCTCGTAAATCCACGGGTCCAGATGGATCCTTGATCATAAAACGGCGAAGAACTCGCACCTAACGCCTTGCCTGTATGGTCAATCGCATTAATGACTACATCAGTGGTACCTGATTGGGGATTAGAGGGTGTATTGGCGTTACTCAAGCTTGCAAACGGTTTGGTTGAAACTGAGTCCAGGTAAGCAACACTCGACGGCTGATAAAACTGGTTGTTAGTCGCATCATACAGCGCTTTCTGACCGCCCTGGTTATCCTTGCCGTTCCAACGGACATCAGCCCAACTTTCACATAGTGAAGATGTATACCCCAGGAATACGGCGCAGTAATCTTCAAAATCGTCGTAATTGTTGTAGTAGGTTTCTTCTTCGAAGTAATCCAGGAACGGTTGTTCTTGATAGAAAGGAGCGCCTACAGAACCGTTTGTAGCATTCGCGGCGGCCTTGTAGTTTGATTCTGAGCACTGCGATGTGGAGTCATAACATGAACTTCCGGTAGCCACCTGCTGGACCGCCGCGCCTTCAATAGAAGTCGCGTCAGCCACACTAATTTCCTGAACCTGATAGAAAGCAGATGCCGTCGCCGTATTGGCATAGGCTCCCATCAGGGCCATGCCTACCATCAACGCCGACTTTTTAAGTTTTGGGTAATGCATCAATTATCCTTTTGCAGTGCTTCTAATTCTTCCCAACGTTCGAATGCGGTTTCCAGCTCTGACTCTGCTTTTGCCAACGCTTCCAATTTCGGCGTGGTTTCCTCAGGGGATTGCTGGAAGAACGAAGGATCATTGATTGAAGCCTGAAGTTCTTCGATTTTGGTTTCCAATTCTTCAATAAGTTGTGGTAGTGAATCCAGTTCACGCTGCAACTTATAACTTAATTTATTGCTTTTTCTTTGCGCCCTGTCGCTTTTTATCTGCGTCAGAGGCCACTTCTGCAGGTGCTTTTTTGGTTGATTCTGCCGATTTTGTCGAAGACAGGAAGTTTTCCCGCTGAGACATGGCATCGTGATAACCACCTACGTACTTGCCTATCTCACCTTCACCTTCAAACACCCAACATTCAGTCGCAGTATTGTCTACAAACTGACGATCGTGGCTGACAAGAAGTAAGGTACCTTGATAATTGGCAAGTAATTCTTCCAAAAGTTCCAACGTTTCAATATCTAAATCGTTGGTGGGTTCATCCAGCACCAGCAAGTTTGCCGGTTTCAGAAAGAGGCGAGCCAGCAACAGGCGGTTTTTCTCACCACCAGAAAGCGCTTTTACCGGTGTACGGGCACGGCGCGGATGGAACAAGAAATCCTGCAGATACCCCAGAACGTGGCGTTGACGTCCACCAACACTCACCTCTGTCTTACCTTCGGCCAGGTTGTCCATTACTGTTTTTTCTGGGTCAAGCTGCTCGCGGTATTGGTCGAAATAGGCCACTTCAAGCTTGGTACCGCAGTGCAGCTTACCAGCCTGAGGTTGCAGATCGCCCAAAAGCATCTTCAGAACGGTACTTTTACCACAACCATTCGGCCCCACCAGCGCAATGCGGTCACCACGCATGATATTAAAGCCAAAGCCTTTGACGATAGCTTTGTTCTCCCATGCGTAGTCAAGGTCTTCAGCTTCAAACACGATTTTCCCTGAGCGCACTGCCTCATCGAGTTGCATTTTTGCGTTACCCTGTAACTCAATACGGTCTGAACGTTCGCGGCGAAGCTGTTTCAGCGCCCTTACCCGGCCTTCGTTACGGGTTCGACGGGCCTTGATTCCCTGACGGATCCACGCTTCTTCCTGAGCCAGTTTTTTATCAAACTCTGCGTTTTGCTCAGCTTCTACGCGAAGCGCTTCTTCTTTGCCTTCCAGGTATTTGTCATAGTCTCCCGGGAAGGAAAGCAATTGGCCTCGATCCAGATCCACGATGCGGGTCGCCATGCTACGGATGAAAGCGCGGTCGTGAGAGATAAATACGATGGAGCCTTTGAAGTCTTTGAGGAAGTTTTCCAGCCAGACGATTGTTGCTACGTCGAGGTGGTTGGTAGGCTCGTCAAGCAATAACACATCCGGCTCGCAAACCAGCGCCCGGGCAAGTGCCGCTTTCCGCTGCCAACCACCTGATAAGTCTTTCAGCAAACTTTCACCAGAGAGACCCAAGCGCCGAGAACCACTTTAATTTGGTTGTCAAAGCGCCAGGCACCGGCAAGTTCCAGATTTTCCTGTATCTTTGCCAGTTTCTTTATATTGCTTTCACTCGCATCTGTTTCAATGTCCACCAGCAGTTGGTGATACGCCTTCAGTTGCGCGCCTACATCAGCCAACCCTTCAGAAACGTAGTCGAATACCGTACCCTCTTCATCACGGGGTGGATCCTGTTCAAGCCGGGAGACTTTCAGGCCCTGTTGTTTTGTAAAGGTACCGTCATCGAGCTGTACCGTGCCATTCAGCACTTTCATCAGGGTGGACTTACCTGCACCATTGCGGCCAACAAGACAGACGCGTTCGTTAGCATGGAGAATGAACTCCGCGTCATCAAGCAGTGGATTGTCGCCATAGGCGAGCTTTGCATTAGAAATTCGAATTAACGCCATGAAGAGATAACCAAGAATTTAATTCCGTTAAATCAAAGGGCCAACCGAGTTCGGCGGCCACTTCTCCTGAAGGATCCTGAAGGGAAAGGACTGGAATAGTGACGCCGTAACGCGCCACCAAATTATCGTCAAAAGCAATGTCCTCTATGCTCACCCTGTCGGCAATACTCGCCTGTTGACAGAGTTCCCATGCATTCTCACACAAGTGACAGCCTTCCGTGCTGTAGAGAACCAGAGCCATTACTCCCCCTGTTTACGTGTCACGATCCAACAATTGTGAATTTGTTTATTGCGTGCAAAATCCAGAGGAATGGATTGTGCAGTAATATCTTTTGCCTGAAGGCCCAACTCAGCCAACGCTTCGTGATCCATCTTGAATCCGCGCTTGTTATTGGAGAAAACAATTTCCCCGTCGGCGCGTAAAATC
The DNA here is from genome assembly GCA_001310455.1 of Photobacterium sp. JCM 19050. Taxonomy (GTDB): domain Bacteria; phylum Pseudomonadota; class Gammaproteobacteria; order Enterobacterales; family Vibrionaceae; genus Parasalinivibrio. The sequence continues at coordinate 92,856 of BAXG01000012.1, read as the reverse complement.
CGTGACAGGTGAGTCATCAGCTTCACATGGTCACGCTGTACGTCAAACGTGTCTTCCATTCGCTTGGAGTTAGAGAACGTTGGCGGATCAATAAAGATCAGATCGTACTGAGTCTTGGTGCTTTCCAGCCATTTCAGACAGTCGGCGTGTTCAAATCTGTGCTGGCGACCACCCTGTCCATTGTGCTTCATATTCCGCTCAGCCCAAGCCAGATAGGTCTTGGACATATCAACAGTCGTGGTTGATTTAGCACCACCCACAGCGGCGTGAACAGTCGCAGAGCCGGTATAAGCAAACAGGTTGAGGAAATCCTTGCCCTTTGCCATTTGGCCAAGTTTACGGCGGGTATTACGGTGGTCCAGGAAGACGCCGGTATCCAGATAATCGTGAAGGTTAACCTGAAGCTCAACGTTATACTCTTTCACCCACATGAAACGGCGGTTTTCGGCCAGCTTTTCATACTGCTGGGTGCCCTTCTGCTTCTGGCGGGTTTTCAGGACCACGTTATTAGTATGAACACCGGTAACATTCACCACAGCACGGATCATGTCAAACAGACGACGACGGGCTGTTTCTTCAGGAATAGACTTAGGCGCCGCGTACTCCTGAATAACAACATGGTCGGCATAACGGTCTACAGCGGCGTTGTAATCTGGCAGGTCAGCATCGTACATGCGATAACAGTCAATGCCTTCCTGCGCCGCCCATTTTTCAAGCTTTTTAAGGTTTTTGCGCAGACGGTTAGCAAAATCTGGGGCCACTTCGACCGCTGTCTGCTTACCTTCTTCACCACGTGCTGTAATTTGGTAGGTCTTCAATACGCAATCCAGCGCCCCGTTACGCAGTTTAAACTGGCGTTCAGCACGCATGCGCAGGCAACTGAGCAGTTCATCTGAACCAGAGTAAATTGACGCGGTACAGCCTTTGAATTCGCGCTTCAGCTGGTTACCGAACTCACCGTAGAGTGCGATGAGGCCAGGTTCAGAACCCAGTCGCTCTCCATATGGAGGGTTACAGACAACGTGGACAGTCTCAAGCCCTTCAGGCTTCACTACACGCGCCGCATCACCGGTTTCAAACCGAATCATGGATTGAACACCCGCACGCTTGGCATTAGCGCGAGCGACTTCAATAATACGGCTGCTGACGTCCTGGCCGATAAGCGGCACTTCATTTTTGTTCGTTCCACGCTTAGCTTTGACTTGCGCTTCGGCCTTGATCTCCATCCAGGCGTCACGATCAAAATTGAGCAGGTTTTCAAACGCCCATTTCTTACGGTTAATACCCGGGGCGATGTCTGCGGCCATCATTGCAGCTTCAATCAGGATAGTGCCTGAACCACACATTGGGTCCATAAGCGGTGTTTGCTTATCCCAGCCAGATTTTGCAACCAAGGCCGCTGCGTGGGTTTCACGTAACGGTGCTTGGCCGGCTTCTGTACGGTATCCACGGATATGCAGACCCGCTCCCACCATATCCAGACCCAGCCACATTTTTTCCTTATACAGACGCGCATGAACACGCACGTCCGGGGAGTCTTTGTCAATTGATGGGCGGGCTTTGCTCGCTTTGGTGAATTGGTCAACGATAGCGTCTTTGACTTTCAGCGCACCATACTGACTGTTACGAATTTCCCGGTTAGTACCATTGAAATCCACCACCATGCGACATCCGGGTGCCATGTATTCACCCCATTTAAGGGCTGAGGCACCCAGATAGAGATCCATGTCGTCCATAACATTGAATTCACTGAGCACCAGGATGATACGTGAAGCAAAACGGCTCCAAAGACAGCAGCGATAAGCTGTTGCCATATCAGCCCGGAAAGCGACCCCGGCGTGGATGGTTTTAACGTTAGAAGCGCCCAGCTCCTGGAGCTCTTCAGCGACGAGGTTTTCTAAACCGCGGGAGGTTATTGCAAGAAAATGCTTCATGAGAATTCACGTGTGACAATAATGCCGGCGATTATACCGGAAAACCTTTCGTATCTCCCACTGTAAACCTGAGAGAATTCCCTTTTGTTAGCCACGATTTACGGGCTTTGCATACTAACAGGCGGAAATTCCAACAACACTCTGCACGAACAACCAAACCTATCCGATAACATTGGATATAAACCGGCATGCCCTTCGCCGAATTCTTATCCACATCCGATTTATTGTGTTTCCATATGGAAACAACGATAAACACTCCAAGCCTGGCTTGCCCTTCATACCGATATTTGACTAAAAGTGCTCTCATCCTTTTTCTTTATTCTGCTTTTTTAAAACGGTACAGGCGGAGTAAGCGCAAACTTACCCACAGAGAAAAATCTCTGAAATCCATGCGGATGAATAAAAAATCACGGAAATATTGGTATATACCAAAGATAGAATTACCCATGTAATTGGGGAAATAAGGGTGAATGTAACGCTGTCTGACTGTCGATTTGTGTCGCGATTTACAGGGAAGAAAGGGACAAAACACAGCTGGATTTAGAAACAATAAAAAGAAATTATTGATCTGAATCACGCAAATAAATTGAGATATTGGAAAGAAAGTAAGACAGTTCAGGCTTTGTAAACAGGCAAAAAAATGCGGCAACGCGTTGCCGCTATCTTAAACATGAGAAGGGGTATTGACTAAATTAAAGCACTAAAGAACTCTTTTATCAGGCTCTAACCCACCAAGGCATACGATGGGTCAGCCAGCATTTGTGCAGAAACAACAGCAACTCTGTCGTTCATCACTTTAATCGGCTGACAGAAATCGAGGCTTTTACGTCCGTCCAATTGGAAGGTTTCTTCACCGGCATACATACACAAAGATGCCGTACCAGCATTCTCCACCAAAAGAAAAGGGGCTGCACTGTATTCAGTTTGGAGCATGACCAACTCCCCCATCTCCGGCTCGTAACCTTCTGAGAGATTCTCAAAAAACCAGCTTTTCGGCAGAATCGGCTTGTGATAACGATAAGCAGCAACGGCATTCAAAGCCAGTTCAGCTTTACGGGGGCCAGACAAAGGGAGGTAACGTACCGCTTCATTGAATGTTTGAAACAATGAAGCATCATCAACCGTAAATGGATTGCTGATGTAAGCATCAGGCACCAAATCTTTGGCGGGCATCTGAACGCGGAAAACCATATCGTGTCCCAGGTCGAGCATCAAACTCTGACAGCTGTCATCGAAATACCACTTCCATGAGTTGTTAGGTTTTAACATGCTGCACTCCTGCACACGTTCGTTCAGACATCAAATTGAGACAGTCTCCGTCTCGAGGCTGACGATTTGCAAAAATGGACGACAAGGACATTTAACGGGAAGTGTAGATAGGTTGCTTTAAAAGAAAAAGGGGAAAGAAATCTCCCCTTTTTCACCAACATAGTTGCAATTTACAGCACTAGATGTTGGTTACGATATCTTTTACCAAACGCGGGCCGTGATAAATAAATCCGCTATACACCTGAACCAGTTCGGCACCAGCCATCATTTTTTCACGGGCTGCCATGGCTGAATCAATACCACCCACGCCAATGATTGGCAACGCACCATTCAATTCTTCGTGGAGGCGACGAATCACCTCTGTACTGCGGTTTTGTAGCGGGCGTCCACTTAAACCACCCGCTTCGTTTGCGTGCGGTAAGCCTTCAACCATGCTGCGATCCAACGTGGTGTTTGTCGCAATCACGCCATCAACTTTGTGGCGGACAAGTGCATCTGCAACCTGGACCAGTTCTTCATCAGACATGTCAGGTGCAATCTTCAACGCCAACGGGACATACTTGCTGTATTTTTCTGCCAATTCAGCCTGACGGGATTTCAGCGCCCCCAAAAGATCATCGAGTGCCTCACCGTATTGAAGAGAACGCAGTCCCGGTGTGTTCGGAGAGGAAATGTTTGCAGCGATGTACCCGGCATGCTGATACACCTTGTCCATACAGATCAGGTAATCGTCTTTACCCTTCTCCAACGGCGTATCTTTGTTTTTGCCAATATTGATGCCGATAACACCGTCGTACTTTGCTTTTTTCACATTCTCAACCAAGACATCAACCCCGAGGTTATTGAAACCCATGCGGTTAACTATGCCTTCAGCCGGAATAATGCGGAAAAGACGAGGTTTGTCATTCCCGGATTGGGCTCGAGGGGTTACTGTTCCCACCTCAACAAATCCAAAACCCATTGCACCAAATGCGTCGATACATTCACCGTTTTTATCCAGGCCTGCGGCAAGGCCAACCGGATTTTTAAAGTGAATTCCCATCACCTTAACAGGACGTGGAGGTAATGACTGACGGTAGAAAAGATCGAGAGGTGTGCCGGTAAAGCGGGAAAGGTTTTTGATTGCTAAGTCGTGTGCTTCTTCTGCATCCAAGCGGAAGATTGCCGTTCTGGCGAGGCGGTATAACATTGAACCTCCAATAAAAAAGCCCCGTATAAACGGGGCGTCATTATCGTCTTAATTTGCGATTAATTCAAATTCAACATCGACAATTCTCTCAGTGCAACTGAGAATTTGGCGAATTCATGGGTCGAGCCCACTTTGAACTCCGCAATAATGCTGTCCCACCGGCGAACCGGGACGTGGTGCTCTGCCACCCAGTTTTCAAAACCAGCTTCAGCAGTGTCCTTGTCCCCCATTCCCCTGAGAATCCTTGCGGTAATCTGGCGTTGTTGCCAATCCAGATCTTCCCGGAACGAAGCTCGGGCAAGAGCCTGCCAGTGGTTTTCAACCGCCTGATTGTTAATTTGCTGCAGGAACCAGTGGAGTTGAAGCGAATCCCCGACCACAAAGTAAAGACGCGTAACCTGCTCGAACGGTTTTCCAAGCTCCTGGGATACCTGCGCAAGATCCAACGCCGAATAAAGGCTTGTCAACTGGCACACGTTATCAGCAAGGGACTTAGGTACACCCTGGTCTACGAGCACTTTGGCCTGCGCTTCATGCTCCTGGACTTCAACAGGCTCAAGGTATGTCCCGACGTTGCTGAGCATGTTATTGATAGCAGGACGGAAGAACGCAACCTGTTCTTCGATAGAATGCCCTTTCGGGATATTTCGTAGGATCCAACGGGTGGTCCGACGTAACATCCGCCGACAATTGAACAAAATGTTGTATTGCACACCCGCTGGCACCTTGTTATCGAGCGCCCTTACCTCATCGAAGATTTTACCGAACTCGAAAATCTCGCGGGCTATCGCATAGGCGGCTGCAATTTCAGCGACACTCTCCCCGGTTTCATCATGCATGCGGGTGGTGAAATTGAAACCCATCTCATTCGACATCTGGTTCGCCAAACAGGTTGCGATGATTTCAGCTCTAAGCGGATGATCTTCCATTTCCTGACGATAGTTACGTTGTAACTCCTGAGGGAAATAGGCCGGAAGCATCTTGCCAAAGAACGGATCATTTGCCACGGCGTCCACAACCAGTTGCTCTTTGAGTACATTTTGCCATAGGCAACCAGTACAGCCAGTTCTGGGCGTGTCAATCCGTACCCTGCTCGCTGCCTCTCGTAAAGCGTGTCGTCATCCGGCAGGTATTCAAGGGCGCGATCCAATTTACCTTCTTTCTCCAGGTAATGGATGAATCGGATTTGCTCTTTGAGCAGAGAGACCTGTTGACTTTGGGTAACAGAAATAGACTCACTCTGACAATACGCATCATCCAGAACAATTTCCGATACCTCATCTTCCATCTTCACCAGAAGTTCATTTCGTTTCTTCATGGTGAGATCGCCATTGGCAACCAGGCTGTTCAACAGGATCTTGATGTTGACTTCGTTATCTGAACAGTCAACACCTCCCACATTGTCCGTGAAGTCGGTATTAACCCGACCGCCGTTCATCGCAAATTCCATGCGTCCAAGTTGGGTGAGGCCGAGGTTACCCCCTTCTCCGACGATCTTGGCACCCAATTCTCCACCGTTGATCCGCAGGCCATCATTCGCCCGGTCTCCTACATCGGAATGACTTTCGCCGGAGGACTTAACATAGGTACCGATACCACCATTCCACAGCAGATCCACATCCATTTTGAGGATCGCTTTGATCAGGTCATTGGGTGCCATGGTTTTCGTCCGGGTACCCAGCATTTTCTGGATTTCCGGAGTCAGGGCAATAGATTTTGCTTTGCGGGAGAAAATACCGCCGCCTTTGGAGATCAACTTGGCGTTGTAGTCTTCCCAACTGGATCGTGGCAGTTTGAAAAGGCGATCCCTCTCTACCAGGACTTAGCAGAATCCGGGTTTGGATCAATAAAGATATGCAGGTGGTTAAACGCCGCCTGCAGGCGAATGTGCTTGGAAAGCAGCATCCCGTTGCCAAATACGTCCCCGGCCATATCACCGATCGCCACACAGGTGAAGTCGGTGTTCTGACAGTCAATACCAATTTCTCGGAAGTGACGTTTCACCGATTCCCAAGCGCCTCGTGCGGTAATGCCCATCTTCTTGTGGTCGTAACCGTTGGATCCACCGGAAGCAAATGCATCACCAACCAGAAGTCGTATTCAGCCGATACCGAGTTGGCAAGATCTGAGAATGTCGCGGTCCCTTTGTCTGCCGCAACAACCAGGTATGGGTCGTCCTCGTCGTGGCGGACAACGTTCATCGGCGGAACCACTTTTCCCTCTTTGATGTTATCGGAAACATCGAGCAATCCCCGGATAAACATCTTGTAGCAACGCTGTCCCTCAGCGAATATTTCATCCCTGCCACTGAAGGAATGTTGCTTCTTACAAACGAAACCACCTTTTGCACCGACAGGAACAATGACAGTGTTCTTAACCTGTTGGGCTTTAACCAGGCCGAGAATTTCTGTCCGGAAGTCTTCCTGACGATCCGACCATCGCAATCCACCACGCGCTACTTTACCGCCACGAAGGTGAACACCTTCCACATCCGGGGCATAAACAAAGATCTCATAAGCCGGAACCGGCTGAGGGATTTCGGGGATCTCAGTAGGCTGTAACTTCAGTGACAAGTAGCGTTTGGGCTTACCGTTTTCATCTGTCTGGTAGAAGTTGGTGCGGAGTGTCGCCTGAATCATTTCGAGGTACCGGCGGATAATACGGTCATCATCCAGACTCTCTACTTCATCCAGCGCGGCATTTATCTGGGTGATTACGTCTTTGATTTTTGTCTGGGACAATTTCTTGGCTGGGTCGAAGCGCTCGGCAAACAGCGCCACCAGCATCTTGGCCAGATGAGGGTAACTGTTTACTGTTTCTTCAATATAAGCCTGGCTGAACGGGAATCCGACCTGTCGCATATATCGGGCGTAACTACGAAGGATCGTGACTTCCCGACCGCTTAAACAGGCGCCTAATACAAGGCGGTTGAAACCGTCGTTTTCAAGTTCACCTTCCCAGATAGATGCAAATGCATCCTGGAACAGTTCGCGTGCCTGAGCCAAGTCGAATCCCTGACTCGAACTGTGGAGCATTGAAAAATCGAGGATCCAGTACACACTTCCCTGTACAGTGAGAATTTCGTACGGAGACTCACCGATAACCCTGAGGCCCAGGTTTTCGAGCATCGGCATCACGTCAGAAAGGTGGATAGGCTCGTCTTTTTTAAACAGTTTGAGCTTAACCACTTTTGAGTCAGTAGCTTCTTCCTGTGGCCGATAAAACAACATATCGAGCTTTTTCGTGTCGCTCAATCTTTCAAGACGTTCAATGTCCGCCACCGCAGAGCCTGGCAACGTGGCATCTTTGTAAGCCCGCGGGAACGCATTATGATAGCGTTTTGCGATGGGCGTTCCTTTGTTCTCACCGAAGTTTGCTATCACAGCCTGCTGCAAACGATCGTCCCAGGTTGAAGCTGCTTCAGAAAGATCTTGCTCGATCTTCTTCACATCCACATCGAAGTTATTGTTGTCGACGCGAACGATATAGTGTGTTCGGGCATGCGGGCTCTCTGAAAAGAAAGTGTTGAACTCGACTTCTTGTTCAGAGCCAAAATGCTGCTTCAAAATCCGCTGGGTTTGACGGCGAAGCTCTGTGTTGTAACGCTCTCTTGGCACAAACACCATACAAGAGAAAAACCGACCGAAAGGATCCCGGCGAACAAACAGACGAACCACATCCCGATCCTGGGAGCGGACTATTCCCATGCCCACATTCAGCATTTCATATTCATTTGCCTGGAACAGTTCATCACGCGGGTAGTTTTCAATGATGTTTGCCAATGCCTTCCACGAATGAGACGCATCGTAATAGCCGCTCATTTCGAGAATTCGGCGGACTTTGTTGCGAAGCAGAGGAATCTGGCTGGTTATTTGGTTGTAGGCGGAAGACGCATAGAGCCCGGTGAAGCGATGTTCGCCGACAACCTGTCCATCACCGTCAAAGATCTTAACGCCTATGTAGTCAACATAAGCCGGACGGTGAACCCGTGATTTGCTGTTGCTCTTTGTTAAGACTAATAACTCTTGCTTGCGAGCTTCAATTCTCGCTGATTCCGGCAAGCTGGAAAGTAAAACCGGGCCGTGCTTGTCTTTAGAAGCGATACCCAAGCCCTGCCCTTTAGCCGGGCGAAGCTCAAAGTCGCCTTCAATGGCAACCAGGTCAAATTTTTGGTAACCGAGGAAAGTAAAGTTGTTTTCAGAAACCCAGTTCAGGAATTCAACTGCTTCATCCTTTCGGGATTTATCCAAAGGCACTTTGCTTTTTTAAGATCTTTGGCAACAGATATCATTTGCTCGCGCATGACTTGCCAGTCATCAGTCACCAATTTGACATCTTTAAGGGAATCTCGAATCTCTTCTTCGAGTTGCTTCATTTCCTTCCGGTCGGACATTCTGTCCACTTCAATATGGAAAAGGGTTTGAAGCTTGCCATTTTCACCACCGATCTCAGTAATCACGTTTTTATTATCTTTGTGAACACGATGAGGTCCGCTGAGCATTAAGTGGCTGGTTACATCCAGTCGCTTTAATGCCATACGAACGGAATCAACGAGAAATGCACAATCAGGGGTAAGAATTTCTACAATGGTATGGGTTGATTGCCAGCCATTTCCGGCAAGAGTGGGATTGTAAACTTTGACTACTATTTCAGCCTGGTCGTGTTGATTTAATAAATGCCAGAGGCTGAGAACCGCACCGTATAAATCTGATTCGTTACGAGCTAATAAATCTTCGTCTGATATCTGCTCCAAAATCCTTTTTGCAAGCGTTTCGACGACGGGTTGTTGAACCTTGTCAATCTTTCCTTTGATCAACTCATACACTTTTTCCAAAAGTACCGGAATGATGGGGTCACGCACGGTCATGTAGGGAAGCTCCGTAGTTTTTATTTATCACTTTGAGTATAGAGGTAAATTCGCGCAGCAACGCATTAACATTGTAATGACAAACAACACTGTAGCGTTACCGGAATTTTCTTCTACGGAGAGACGAAATTTAAATATGTGACAGTGGTATGACTTTAGCTAATCAGTTCAAGACTCTGAAACTTGTTGTATTTATCAGTGATAAGTCTGAACCGACCCTGTATTCCTGAGTAGGTTAAAAATGGCCGGAAGTGCGATGCGGGTAATTGAACACGTAAACCATTTTCGGTCGTGACTAATACATTAGAGGCGTAACCAGAATAATAATTCTGGTAATCCGAATAGGTAAGTGAAATACGGAAAAAGTACTGATTCATTATTTATAAAAGGCTACCTTTCGGTAGCCTTTCCTTTATTTTTTCAATCTTTGAAGTAAAACAATTCTAGGCGTTCAGTGCCTTATCAATTTTCTCAAAGAGATCTTTTGCAAGGTTATCAAGTTTCGACAATTTTTCCAATTCAGTGCGCATCAACGCCTGTCGTTGCTGGTCAAACCGGCGCAACTTAAGCAGCGGGTCGATCAAACGTGATGCAACCTGTGGGTTTGACGTGTTAAGCGTACTCAATACCTCGCCAAGAAACTGATAGCCCGAACCATCTTTTGCATGGAAATGCACCGGGTTGTTGTTACAAAACGCGCCAACCAAGCTTCGGGTGCGGTTCGGGTTTTTCAGGTCAAATGCCGGATGAGACATTTGAACGCGGATGTTTTCCAAAGCGTTTGAAGCCGGGTTTGTGCCCTGCAACATGAACCACTTGTCCATCACCAGACCGTCTTTGACCCATTTATCGCTGAAAGACTGCATCAGGTGTTCACGACAGTGAAGCTCTGAAGCATTGGCTGCACCCATTGCGGCGATGGTATCGGTCATGTTGTCAGCACTCGAGTACTGAGCTTCAACTAAGTGGTTCCCCTCTTCGGTTTCAGCCAGGTATTGGAGGCAAAGATTGCGTAAGGTTCGTTTACCTATTGATGTATGCTCGATGGAATAATCGCCCTGTTTTAAGGTTTGATACAAAGCAGAAAACTCATCTTTCATTTCGACAGCAAAACGATTTTTGATGGCACTACGAACGGTGTTGATTGCATCTACATCAACCACATCAAACCAGCCACCAATTTCATTTTCACTAGGCAGTGTAAGAACTTCAGCCACCAAAGCGGGATCGATGCTTTCATTGAGCAGTACCCCACGGAATGCATCAATCAAGGAATCCGGAATAACCAGTGGTTCGCCTGACTGTACTTTAGACACATTCACCTTAATGTATTTCGCCAGCAACATTTGGCCTGCATCCCAGCGGGCAAATTCATTCTGAGCATGCACCATCAGGAACTGCAGCTCTTCATCACTGGTGTCATAATCCAGTTTTACCGGGGCAGAGAACTCTCGAAGCAAAGACAGATAAGGCTTCGCCTCTATATTTTCAAACACAAATGTCTGCTCAGCTTCTTTTAGGTTGAGAACATTTGGTATAGCCTCTCCGTTACAGCGTAACTCGAGAACTTTCCCGGTGTTATCGTATAGTTCCACGTCTACGGGAATATGAAGCGGCTGCTTTTCTTTTTGATCTGCGGTTGGTGAAGTTGTCTGGCTCAATGTCAGCGAAAATGTTTTTGCATTACTGTCATACGCAGTCTTTACACTGACAATCGGCGTACCGGATTGGCTGTACCAACGACGGAACAACGTCAGGTCAATACCCGAAGCATCTTCCATTGCCTGGACAAAGTCATCACAGGTGGCAGCAGTGCCATCATGGCGTTCGAAGTACAGGCGCATTCCCGCCTGGAATTTTTCTTCGCCCAACAGCGTGTGCATCATCCGGATTACCTCACTCCCCTTTTCGTAAACAGTCAGGGTATAGAAGTTATTCATTTCGATGACTTTTTCAGGGCGAATTGGATGCGCCATCGGGCTTTCGTCTTCAGCAAACTGAGGGCCACGGATAATCCGGACATTATTGATTCGGTTAACCGCACGGGAGCCCAAATCAGATGAAAACTCCTGATCGCGGAAAACAGTCAGACCCTCTTTGAGGCTCAACTGGAACCAGTCCCGACAGGTAACGCGATTGCCTGTCCAGTTGTGGAAATACTCGTGACCGATAACAGACTCGATACCCAGGTAATCATTGTCTGTTGCAGTTTTGTTATTCGCGAGGACAAATTTCGAATTGAAAACGTTCAGGCCTTTGTTTTCCATCGCCCCCATATTGAAGAAATCCACAGCGACAATCATGTAAATATCAAGGTCATACTCAAGACCGAATCGCTCTTCATCCCATTTCATCGCATTTTTCAGTGACGTCATAGCATGCGGGGCACGGTCAAGGTTCCCTTTATCTACGAAAATTTCCAGCTCAACGTTCCGTCCTGAGACTGTCACAAGTTGTCGCGTAAGACATCGAAATCACCGGCAACCAGTGCGAACAGATACGATGGCTTAGCATGTGGGTCTTCCCACTTAACCCAGTGACGGCCCCCTTCCAGTTCGCCGGAATCAACACGGTTACCGTTACTCAACAGGTATGGGAACGTCGCTTTGTCAGCTTCAACCCGGGTAGTGAATTTCGCCAGAACGTCAGGGCGATCAAGGTAATAAGTAATTCGACGGAAACCTTCAGCTTCACACTGGGTGCAGAAAGCATCACCAGATTTGTAAAGCCCTTCAAGCTTGGTATTACCCGCTGGGTTGATTTCAGTTTTGATCGTGAGGGTAAAAGATACCGGTACATTATTAATGGTGAGGGTATTTTCAGATTGCTCGACATCCTTCCAGTCGGTTCCGTTAATCTGAAGAGAAACCAGTTTGAGGTCTTCTCCATCCAGTACCAGACTCGTTGCTTCATTGTTTTGCCTGATTACCTGGCTTACCGCTGTCACATTGGTTTTCGTATCATCGAGGAAAAAGTCCAGGTCGATATGGGTAATGGAGAAATCAGGGGATTTGTAGTCTGCGCGGTACTTGGCAGAGGGTTGATTGCTCATGGTAATGTCCTTTTGAAACAAGAAGGCTTGCTTGTAGTTTACTGCGTTTTTATCGCTTTAGTTTACTGTATCAAATTAGGGCAAAAACGCTAATTTCAAACGACATTACAGTTATTTTCCATGACAGACACATAGAATTCGCTATTTTGTCTCCCAACACCAACATTTGAGCAATGTTTTTACGACAACCTGTGCGGAGAGATGAATTATCGTTCAGCATTGCTGTTGTAAAACAACAAATGGCATACAAACTGCCTGTTGGAGTGATGTTCGCTAGTTAAATTTGTCTGAATTTACGGTATGATTGCGGGCTAGTTTCAGTGTTATATCATATTTAGGGGCGTAAACCGGGCATGACAACCCCAATCATTACTTCTCTGTTGGATACAGATGTTTATAAGTTGAACATGCAACAGGCAGTTTTCCACCTGTATCCAGAGGTTCCTGTCGAAGCGGAGTTCCATTGTCGCAGTAGCGAAGATCTACGTTATTTGATCCCCGCCCTGAAGGAACAGGTTGCAATGATGGCTGAGCTTTCGTTCAGTCCGGATGAGCTCGCGTATCTTTCAGACCTCGGTCTCTATCAGCAAGATTACCTGGACTGGTTGAAAACCTTCCAGCTAAATGCTGACCAAGTCGAAATCAAAGAGCAAGATAGCCAACTGGCAATCCGTATATCAGGCCTTTGGCGCGATGTTATCTTATGGGAAGTACCACTACTCGCGATCATTTGTGAGTTACGTTGTCACAATATGTACCCAGAAAGCACCGCTGCTCAGGCTGTCGACCGGCTCCAGTATAAAATTGAAAAGCTTTTTGCCAGTGGTGATGATCTCAGCCAGTTTTCTGTTATCGACTTCGGTACCCGTCGTCGTTTTTCAAAAGAGGTCCACTGGTCAATCGTTGATCATCTTCGCCAGCACTTCCCCCACTTCATCGGTACTTCAAACCTTGAATTGGCGAAAGAGTTCGGCCTTCAACCATTTGGTACCCAAGCCCATGAATGGTTCCAGGCTCACCAACAATTAAGTGGTGAACTTGCAGACTCACAACTTCTTGCACTTAACCGTTGGTTACAAGCGTATCCGGATAAACTCGGTATCGCTCTGACTGACTGCATTAACATGGATGCTTTCCTGCGAGACTTTGGCACGCACCTGAGTGAAACCTTCTCTGGCCTGCGACACGACAGCGGCGATCCGATCTCCTGGGGCGAGCGCGCTATTGAACATTATCGCTCCCAAGATATTGACCCTATGGAAAAAATGTTAGTTTTTTCAGACAGTCTAACGTTGGAAAAAGCAGCCGCTATCTACAGCCACTTTAGTGGCAGAATCAATACGTCATTCGGAATCGGCACGCAGTTAACCTGTAACTTACCGGACGTAAAGACGCTGAACATCGTTTTGAAATTGGTGAGTTGTAACGGGAAACCGGTTGCGAAAATATCCGATGAGCCAGATAAATCGATCTGCAGGGATGAGCAGTATTTGTCCGAGCTCCGACAGGCCTTCAACATTGCCTGACGACTGTAAAGTAGTAGCCTGACAAATTAAAATGCCGCTGTCTCTAGCGGCATTTTTCTATCTTAGCTAATTCTTTCTGACCATGACCATTTCTGCGTCAGATATCGCATCGGTCAATGTCAGCGTATTTGCACTGAGAACAAAAGTCGCTTCTTGCTGGCCGTCGGGGTAGAGAAGTACCAGGTTCTCCCCTTCCAGGAAGTAGATACCCCGGTGTACGGCCTGATTACCTTGCCTGTCATTCACTTTGGCAGAGAACAAAAAGTCAGGGCGAAGGTTGATTGAAAAATTAGTGCCCTTTTCTATGTCATTGCCATAAACGATTTTGCTGATCCACAAACCCGAAAGTTGCGCGGGGAGCAGTTTAGTAAAATTGATTCCCTGCAGCTGCAACTTGTTATGACTGAGCTTATATTCGTGCTGTTGGCCTTGACCATATTCGTCATTCAAAACCAACGAGCTTTCGTCAATGGAATACTTCCCTTTTAAGCGTTCAGTTTTCCCACTCCGATGCAGAAGCGTAAACTGGAATGTATCTTCTGACGAGAAACTGATACTGAGTGCCCTGTAATCTTTAACGTCTTCAGACTCTTGGGACTGGTCTGGATTGAACCAATACCAATCTCCAATCAACAGTGGAAAATCCAGCTGAGTGAGGTCACCTGCTTTTGCTGGCAAGACCGTCAGCCCCAGAAACAACACCCCAATAATAAACCTCATACGCCCTCCAGAGTTTCTGGCTTACTCTTTAAGCGTAGTGAATTGTGACAACTTTGTAGCATTTAAGGTTAAATAAATGAAACCAATAGCATAAAAAAGACTCATAGTGAGGGGCCTTATAGATTTAACTCGTCAATTTTGCCGATGTTCTCAACTAAGTTTGGACATATCCAGCGTTATCGCAACAGCTTCATCAAGATAAGCATCAGGTGCCTCATAATCTTTTGGAATGTCTTCCAAGGATTTAAACTCTGGCTGACCTTCAGCTTTTTGGCGGGCGTTGATTCGTGAAAGACGTTGAACATCTTCTTCATCACGCTCAGCAATGCGTGCTTTTTCATTCAATGAAATGGCATTGATGTCTTTTTCAGCTTTGTACTTGGCAATATCATCCAGAATGAATCCAAATTCTCGGTCAGACGCAATGCGTTTTTCGTGCATTGCTTTTAGCTGTGAGATTTCACCCTGAAGGTCTTCAACCTTTTTGTACTTCGCTGCGCCAATGCTATCCCAAGGAAGCGCATTGTCTTCAACGCTCTCACCAGTCTCTTCATGAGAAACTGCGGTTGGGAATGCAATGTCCGGTACAACACCCAGATTTTGCGTGCTTCCGCCGTTGATGCGATAGAACTTTTGAATGGTGTACTGCACATAACCCAGTTCTTTATCGAACAGGTCGTAAATGTGATTGAGAGAACGGTGTTGTTGAACTGTGCCCTTACCGAACGACTGTTCACCGACGATCACTGCCCGGCCATAGTCCTGCAGTGCAGCGGCAAAAATTTCTGATGCGGATGCACTGTAACGATTAACCAGAACCGTCATCGGACCCTGATAAGCAATCTGATCGTCACTGTCGCTGCCAACTTTGACCCGACCATAACTGTCACGAACCTGAACAACTGGGCCGCTGTCAATAAACAGTCCGGTTAATGCCGTGGCTTCGCTTAGTGCACCACCACCATTGTTACGGAGATCCATAACAATACCACTGACACCCTTGCCTTCGATTTCCTTAAGGAGCTTTGCCGTGTCCTGAGCGAGTCCGACATAAAAGCTAGGTACGTTTAGAACCGCTACTTTCTTGCCGTTTTGCTCGACGATGTCATATTTCACGGCTCGGTCTTCGAGGCGAATCTTGTCTCGCGTGATTGTTACAGTGTAACTAGTAGCGTTTGCGCCTTCAGGCAGGATATTAAGAATGACATCCGTACCTTTAGGACCTTTAATCAATTGAACAACGTCGTCTAAACGCCAGCCGACAACATCCACCATTTCCTTGTCATCCTGAGCAACGCCGATAATTCGGTCACCCGGTGCAAGTTTCTTCGATTTAGCGGCAGGGCCACCAGCAACCAAAGAGCGGATAATGGTGTAATCATCTTCACTTTGTAACACCGCTCCGATTCCTTCCAGAGAAAGGTTCATTTCTGACTGGAAAGTTTCAGCATTACGCGGAGAAAGATAACTGGTATGCGGGTCGATTTGACGCGCGAAGGCGTTCATGTAGATTTGGAAAACGTCTTCGCTGTGTGTCTGGGTCAAACGCTTCAACGCGTTGTTATAACGTTTTCCCAGTGTCTCTTTAACTTCGTCATCCGATTTGCCAGCGAGCTTTAGATTCAGGGCGTCATATTTCACCCTTTTGCGCCAGATTTCGTTCAATGCTGCCTGATCTTTCGCCCAAGGCATTTCACTGCGGTCAAGCGTTATGCTCTCATCTTTCGTGAAGTCAAAAGGCTGGTCAAGCAAGGCAAGCGCGTGGTCATACTGCTCAAAGCGCTTGCGCTGAACATAATCGAAAATCTGGTACGCGGCGGAAGTCTGCCCATCTACCAACTGGTTATCAAACTGGTCTTTCCAGGAAGACAGCTTGTCCACGTCTTGTTGCGTGAGAAAGCTGCGGTTGAAATCCAGCATTTCGAGATAACGGTCAAAGATTTGCTCAGAAAAAGCGTCGTTAAGATCAAAGCGTTTGTAGTGAGAACGCGTAAAGCGTGAAGCTACCCGCTTGCTTGCGGTTGCATGCTGAGGCTCAGCATGTAAAACCGGCAATTCGTCGGACGAGTAATTCGGCTCCAACGCATACGCTGATGAAGCCAGAACAATACCGGCAGCCAGCAGGGAATAACGGAATCGACAGATCATGCGTCGTGCGTTCTCCTAGAGTAATTTAAAGGCTCAGGTGCTCTGCTTTTACTACCATGGTCAAACCATTGGTCAGACGAACACGCACCTCGTTTTTGTTAACTTCAACGATTTGAGCCGGTGTTAAACCTTTACCCATGCTGACGTTAACTTGCTTACCGATTACCAGGTCTTCGCTTGTAACAGCGCGAACAGTAACGGTTTTCTTCGCTTGTTCGTTCTTAACAGTATGGGCTGGTTTGCGACGCGGTGCATTCTGACGTTCATTATTGCGTGGTCGATCAGACTGTGGTTTACCTGATTTTGCAGGTTTTTTACCTTCACCACCCTGTTTGCGAGCCTGAGCATCTTTGGCACGCTGCTCTTTAGCCTTTTCTTTGCGGCGCTCTGCTGCCTTGGCTTTGCTTTCTTCCAGTGCCTTGCGAGCATGTTCGATGTGCTCTTCTTCCAGCTCACCACATGCATTGCCATCCAGGTCAACACGCACTGCACCAGGTTTAACACCGTGCAGATAACGCCATGAGGAGGTGTACTGACGCAGTGCTGCGCGCAGTTGGGTTTTACTTACACGAGTGTCACCATCAAGACGTGCAGCAAGATCTTCGAAAATTCCGATTTTCAGGGGCTTTGCTTCGCCCTCTACGGAAAAGCAGTTTGGAAATTGTTCGGCGATGTAAGCGATAACCGCCTTACTGTTTGTGAGTTTTTCAGTGTTTTCCATTATGTTACCTGGAGGTTTGCAATTTTCATTGCAAACAGAGTTACTTAGGGAATATTGCGCCTATTATAGAGTGTACGGTTTCAAAAAACACCTCGGCGCAGCTATTTACAGGTGAATTTGCAACGCTCTGACAAGTTCAGTAAGCCCATTTTCATCCTGCTCATCAAATCTGCCATAACTAGGCTATCAATATCCAGCACGCCAATCAATGCATCACCGGCCCGAAGGGGCAAAACAATTTCGGAATTGCTGGCCGCATCACATGCGATGTGTCCTTCAAATTGATGGACATCTACAACACGTTGCACCGAATCTGTGGCAAAAGCAGTACCACACACTCCGGTGCCGGAAGGAATTCTCACACAGGCTGGTTTACCCTGAAACGGGCCAAGAACGAGTTCTTCACCATCATAGAGATAAAAGCCAACCCAATTGATTTCTTCCAGCGACATATTTAACAGCGCGCTGATATTTGACAGGTTTGCAATCCTGTCTTTTTCACCTTCCACAAGCGCAATAGCCTGCTTGGTTAAAGTTTGGTAAAAAACCGATTTGTTTTCCATTTCAGGTGTGTTCCATTACAAGTAAAAATTGATCGCTCTTGATGCTGACACATTATCGTTAAGTAACAGCATCTTTGTTTCACCAAATTTGGCAACCAAAGAAATTTTGACTGCCCGATAACCTTAACCCGCAGCAATATCACTTATGAGAGGCGTATGATTAACTGGAACTGGCTAAAGGCTCAAGCGTTAATTCACAAGAAGAGGCTGATTGCAGCAAACATCATCGCAATCGTTGCTACTTTAATCAGTGTTCCGATCCCGCTTTTAATGCCTCTTATGGTTGATGAAGTGTTGCTTAACCAACCCGGAGCAGGTGTAGACATCATGAAGTCCCTGCTTCCGTCATCCCTTCACAGCTCTGCGTCCTATATTACGGTTATCTTGCTGGCAGTTGTTTTCATGCGTGTTGCAAGTCAGGCGCTCAACATACTGCAAAGCCGACAGTTTACGCTCGCTGCTAAAGATATCAGTTTTCGAATACGTCACCTGCTTATCGAAAAACTGAACCGCATCAGCATGCGCGAGTTCGAAGTCCGCGGAAGCGGCGGCATGACGTCGCACCTTGTGACAGATGTTGAAACGGTAGACAAATTCCTTGGCCAGACTCTCAGCAAGTTTATCGTCAGTCTGTTAACGGTCACAGGGACAGCGATTATTCTCCTTTGGCTGGATTGGCGGTTGGGGCTTTTTATCCTTCTGCTCAATCCCATCATTATATTTATCAGCCGCAAAATCAGTGGCCGGGTGAAACACCTCAAAAAACGGGAAAATGAATCCTTCGAAAACTTCCAGCAAAGGCTGGTTGACACGCTCGACGGCCTTTACCAGCTCCGAGCGGCAAACCGTGAACGTGTTTATCTGCAAAGATTAAAAGAATCTGCAGAAGACATTCGTTTCAGCGCAGATAAGTATGCCTGGCAATCAGAAGCCGCCGGGAGACTCTCTTTTTTAATGTTCCTCATTGGTTTCGAGGTCTTCAGAGCCGTTGCAATGCTGATGGTGCTTTTCAGCGATCTGACCATCGGCCAGATTTTTGCGGTCTTTGGTTATCTCTGGTTCATGCTGTCTCCGGTACAAGAACTACTGGGCATCCAGATTGAGTGGTACAGTGCAAAAGCTGCCATTGGTCGCTTGAATGCAGTATTGGACATAGAGGAAGAACAACAGCCCAAGGGTGACATCAACCCATTTTCAGACACAGACAAGGCTGAAATTCAGGTTGATAACGTTTCCTTTGCCTATGACAGCGACAAACAGGTTCTGGATGGCATGAGCCTTTCTGTCCCGGCTGGTAAGCGTGTTGCATTGGTCGGAGCCAGCGGTGGCGGCAAATCCACTCTCATCCAGTTGCTGCTGGGGCTATACCTGCCGCAGAGCGGAGACATTCGGTATAACGGCATCTCCATGCGGGAAACCCCGCTACGCCACGTTCGGACAAACGTCGCTGTCGTACTCCAGCACCCAGTAATGTTTAACGACACGTTACGGGCAAACCTATGCCTTGGTGAGACGTTTGACGATGACAGGCTGTGGCAGGCCCTGTCTATTGCCCAACTCGATGATGTCGTACCGCTTCTGACTGACGGCCTGGACACACTGATCGGGCGAAACGGCATGCGTCTGTCCGGCGGACAGCGTCAGCGCGTCGCTATCGCCCGTATGGTACTTTCCAATCCTCAAATCGTGATTTTGGATGAGGCAACCTCGGCGCTCGACACCCTGACGGAGTCTCGGCTGCACACTGCACTGAACCTTTTTTTAAAAGGACGTACCACATTGATTGTTGCTCACAGGCTGTCAGCCGTCCAACAAGCTGATATTATCTATGTTTTGGAAGATGGCCGGGTGTCGCAAAAAGGAACTCACCGAGAGCTGGTCTCGCAACAAGGTGCTTACCAGACACTTTACGGCAACCAGTCGGTGTCCGGTAATCAGGCTGATCCGGATAACAGGAGTGTTTCCGACGTGTCAGGGCTATAGGTTCACTTTTTATGTACAGTATCCGTTGTCCCGGTTGTGACCTGCATGTCAGGCAACATGCAATCAAACCGGGTGAATCGATGCGTTGTCCCCGGTGTGATGTGCGGCTTGCCAAGTTCTACGGCAGCAGTCTGTATGCTGAACTGGCACTTGCTCTTACCACACTCATTCTCGCCTTACCGGCCTACTATTTCCCGTTAATTACCATTGACCTGTTCAGTGCTACTATTCCGGCGAGTGTGCTCACCGGGACAATCACCCTTTTCTCGACATTCCCGTTTATTGCAAGCCTGGTGCTTTTTTGCAGTGTTGTCGCCCCCGTTGTTTATTCACTGGCGGTCAGCGGCGCCTATGTCTCCCTATATTTTCATAACAGAGACTGGTTGCGGCGCAGTCTGAACATCACACGCCACCTGAAGCACTGGGTAATGGCGGATGTTTTTCTTGTAAGCCTCGCTATCTCATGTTTCAAAGTGAAAGACTACGCAGAAATATTTGTTGGCCCCGGCCTTTACTGTTTTGTGATTCTTCAGGTCGTTTACTCACTGCTCCTTTCCCGGTTCAGTACTCGTCGCATCTGGAACGCGTTTCAAGAAGAAAGCGATGACAGTCACATCGAAGGCAAGCTGATAAGCTGCCACCACTGCAGCGAAAACAACCCTGCTTCAGCAAAAGCCTGTCAACGTTGCGGAACCACTCTGCATGAACGTGAACCACTCAGTATCCAGAAGACCTGGCGTACCTGATTTCTGCAACCGTTTTTATCTTCCCGGCTAACTTGTTCCCGATTTCGATTTTGCTGACGAACGGCAAACGGCTGGAAGATACCATTTTTTCCGGTGTGGCCAGTTTGATAAAAAGCGGCATGACCGGTATTGCGATCATCATTTTCACTGCGAGTATCATCGTACCTGTTGCCAAAATCCTTGGACTTGGTTTCATCTTATTTTGTATACATACCCGCAACCGGATTTATCAGCGTTTCGAGATGAAGCTATATGGCATCGTCCAGTGGATTGGCAAGTGGTCAATGATGGACCTTTTTGTTATCGCCCTGATGGTTGCGCTTATCGACCGCGGACAAATACTCGATTTTACCCCGGGCCCCGGCGCCGTCGCGTTCGGGTTAGTTGTGGTGCTCACTATGCTTGCTGCTGAGAGCCTGGATTCTCGTTTGATATGGGATAAAAATGAATAATAACGACGCCGAAATATACCAACCCGTAGTCAGGAAAAGCCGGGGCATTTCCCCTCTTTGGCTGTTACCGGTTCTTGCCTTCGCTTTGGCAGGCTGGTTGCTCTACAACGCCATGAACAGCGCCGGCGAACCTATCAAAATTTATTTCAAGGACGCTCAGGGACTGGTTCCGGGCCGAACCGTTATCCGCTATCAAGGCCTGCAAGTCGGCATGGTGCGAAACGTGACACTGTCACCAGATTTAAACAGTATTTATGCCGATGCTGAGATTTATCCAGAGGCGACTAAGCTCCTGGCGAAGGACACTGAGTTTTGGTTAGTAAAACCGAAGGCAACGGTTACCGGGATAAGTGGCTTGGACGCACTTGTCTCCGGCAACTATATCGCCGTTGCACCGGGTAAATCCAAAGAACAGTCAACCGTGTTCACTGCTGTTGATGAACCGGTAAACAGTGCGGCCCGGGAAGGTGGTCTGGACGTTAAACTCTTTGCTCCGGATCTGGGCTCCCTCTCTGTTGGTTCCCAGATTTATTACAAGAAAATTCCTGTCGGTGAAGTCTTTAATTTCCGTCTGACACCGGACAATAAATCTGTGGAGATCTACGCCAACATCAAACCGCAGTACAAAAACCTGGTTAAAAGTGACTCACGCTTCTGGAATGTCAGTGGTGTCGCTGCACAGGTAGGATTCGATGGCATTAATGTACAGTTCGACAGCCTTTCGGCACTGATTGGTGGTGCCATTGCCTTCGATTCCCCCGCAAATGGCAGTCCGAGCGTTGAAGGTGGCATGTATACCCTCTACTCGGATATCAACAGTGCCCAACGTGGTGTCAGGATAAAAATCGATCTGCCTAAACGCCATAACATCCGGCCAAAGGGCGCGCCGATAATGTACCAGGGCCTTGAGATCGGTCGGGTTGATAATATTGAAGTCAACAAACAAAGAGGCACTTCCACTGCCCTGGTTGATATTGACCCGAGCATGGCTGATCTGCTGAAAAGCGGTACCAAGTTTATCCTTGAGGTTCCGGAAGTCGGCCTTACCCAATTCCGCAACATCTCCAACATTGTTACCGGCAACTACCTCACACTGGTTCCCGGCCAAGGTAAACCGAGCAGGGATTTCACAGCCATCTCACGCCAGCAACAGATCAGCGAGGAACCCGGCACTCTCCATGTGAAGCTCGATGCCCGCGATGCTTACGGTATCAATGAAAGCACTAAAGTCATTCACCGGGGTATTGAAGTCGGTTTCATTGATCGCATTGGTCTTGCTGACGGAGAAGTACAAATGACCGCGGTGATTTATCACCAATACGCACATCTTGTACGTCAGAAAAGCCAGTTCTTTATCCTGGGCGGCATCAGCGGAAATATCAGCGCAGACGGCGTTGAGTTCAGTGTTCCTGCTGTCGCCCAAATCGCCTCTCCTGCAGTATCGTTCACCTCCGAGGGTGCAGCCGGGGTTAAAGCGCAGTACAACTTGTACACCTCCAAGTTCCAGGCTCGTTCTGCCCAGGAAAACCGTCCGGGTTCGTCTACCCTGCGCCTTGTAACGGACAGCTTCCCTCAGGTCTCCGCCGGAAGCCCGGTTCTCTACCGTCGTTTCCCGGTCGGCCGGGTGCAAAAATTTGGCTTGTCCGGCAATAGGTTTTACGTCGATGTGGATATCGAAAACCAGTATCGACATTTGCTGACAAAAGATACCGTGTTCTGGAACCAGTCCGGTTTGGACATCAAGGCGAACCTGGAAGGTGTGGAAATTTCTGCCGGTCCGCTCAAGTCTGTCGTAAACGGTGGCATCGGCTTTGGGAATATGCCGGGTACCAGTGCGAAAAGCGGTAAATACTGGAAACTCTATAACTCGCGGTCTGAAGCGGCCTCCTACGGTAAAGAAGTCACCCTTTATTCTCCTACAGCGGAGGGCCTGAAAAAAGGCAGCACCATCCGCTACAAAGGGATTAATGTTGGTGAGGTACGTACACTAAAACCAGAGATTAAAGCCGGAAACGTGCAAATCACGGCTCGCCTCTACCCGGAATATGCATCAACCTTTACCCAGTCAAATACCTATTATTGGGTGGTAAAACCTAAAATCAGTCTGACAGAAGCTGAGAATCTCGACAGTCTCCTTGGCACTTACGTTGCGGTTGAACCGGGTAAAGGGCTATCTCAGTCCAACTTTACACTGCACCAATCCCGGCCGTTTGATGACGGCCTGACCATTGTGCTGGAAAGCGAAACCAGAGGTTCTGTCAGCGTCGGAACGCCACTTATTTATCGTGATTTTGAAGTGGGAACTGTGACCAGGGTTGAGCTGGGATCATTAGCAGACCGGGTGCTGATCTACGCGACTGTCGGCAAGAATTATGCGTACCTGGTCCGCCGAAACACCGTATTCTGGAATGCGTCCGGCGTCGATGTTTCGATTGGCCTGACCGGTGCCAGTATCAAAACAGGAACGGTTGACAGCCTGATTAAGGGTGGGATCGCGTTTGCAACCCCTGATACACAGACTTTAGAGAGGAAAGCCCGCAACGGACAACATTTTTTCCTTTACAGCAAAGCTGATGAAAACTGGAAAAAGTGGCGTACCGCCATTCCGGCTCCATAAGGCATACCTCTTTTTACGCAGGGCGGTGAATACACCGCCCTTATTGTTTGTGGTAGACTCCGCGCCTTAAGTTATTGCTAAAGAGACCTTACGGTGCACGCAAACATTCATCTACCGACGCCTTCCTTACTCAAATTGAATCAACCATGCCGGCTCACCTGTCTATGGATGAGTTTATTGCGTCTTGTAAGCGTCCTTTGCGCCGCAGTATCCGCGTTAACACGTTAAAAATCAGCGTTGAAGCATTCAAAGCTCGTGCAGAAGAAAAAGGCTGGACGTTGTCCCCGGTTCCATGGTGCAACACCGGCTTTTGGATTGAGCGGAATGAAGAGGACGTGCCGCTGGGAAACACAGCCGAACACATGTCCGGTCTCTTTTATATCCAGGAAGCCAGTTCCATGATGCCGGTAACAGCGCTTTTGGACAATAACAATGACCTGACCCATGTACTGGATGTCGCTGCTGCCCCCGGCTCGAAAACCACGCAGATTGCCGCTGCGATGGATAATCACGGTATTCTGGTTGCCAACGAATATTCTGCGAGCCGTATCAAAAGCATGCACGCCAACCTCTCTCGTTGTGGCGTACGTAATGTCGCGATAACACACTTCGATGGCCGGGTATTCGGCAGTTGGTTGCCGGAACAGTTTGACGCCATTTTACTTGATGCCCCCTGCTCCGGTGAAGGCACCGTGCGCAAAGACCCGGATGCATTCAAAAACTGGAGCCCGGAATCCGTTGAAGAAATTGGTGACACCCAACGTGACCTGATTGTCAGCGCATTTCAGGCCTTAAAACCCGGTGGCATGATGGTGTACTCCACCTGCACATTAAACCGGACGGAAAATCAGGGGATCTGCCAATTTCTGAAGGATACTTATGGTGATGCCGTCGCGTTTGAACCCCTGGGGAACCTTTTTCCGAATGCGGAAGCGGCGATGACAGAAGAAGGCTTCCTGCATATCTTCCCGCAGATTTTCGACAGTGAAGGCTTCTTTGTCGCTCGTATCCGTAAATTGGCATCTGTTGAATCAGAGCGTGCGAAGAAGAAACCTCGTAAATTCCCCTTCGTAAAAATGAAAGCCAAAGATCAGCAAAATGTCGCCGCGGAACTTAAAAAGGCACTGGAATAACCTTACCGGAGCAGGATGCTGCCGTCTGGGTACGGGACAGTGAAGTGTGGCTTTTCCCATTGGCTATCGAACCCATGCTGGATGAAATTCGCTTTGACCGCATGGGTATCAAGCTGGCAGAAACTCACAAGAAAGGGTTCCGCTGGCAACACGAAACCGTGATGGCTTTGGCAACGGGTAACGAACCACAATGTATTGACCTTTCAATGGAAGATGCCCGGGAATGGTATATGGGGCGCGATGTCCGTCCGGATATCGAATCCTCCAAAGGGGAAGTGATAGTGTGCTACCGGAAACAGCCTATCGGAATCGGGAAATGGGTGGGCAACCGGGTCAAAAATGGCCTGCCCAGAGAGCTTGTTCGTGACACTAACCTTTTCGGAGAGTAATTGAACTATTTCTCAGCTATGACACGTGTAGCACTCTTTCTTAGTCTAAGCTGAGATTATGTAAGGTTTCTTTACCATCTTCGATCGATTAGCGCACGGCTCTCACGAGCCATTCCCCTAAGCCGAAACAGGAGTAGTTTCGGGCTCTTTTTGTCTGGGATTTATTGATTGTCACACTGGAGATTTTCAGACTGTTACGCTAATACCACCGTTTCAGAAGACAGTTCGAGTTTTTCCACCAACTTTTGCGCTTCATTGTCATTAGAGGTTACCAGCCAACCCGGCTTTCCTGATTTCGCAGTCTGTAACAATGCATGATGGACGAGGGAAATGACCGTTTCATTGGTTTTAAACACAGTATAAGCCGGAGACTCATTCCCACCCTGCGTCCCCAGGGTAAAGACCGCCAACGAGTCGGAATCAATAAACACGCCATCAAAATACGCCAGCAAGCTTTCTGTTTGTAAAACATTGGCTGGAAGCTGGGAAAGCAAATACACCTTTAGTTGCTCAAAGCCTCGCACCAAGCCCTGCTCAGCAAGGAGATCGATAGCCGTCGCGGCTTCGCTGGATGTGCGAACAAAAGGCACAAGAATATCCACCTTGATACCTTTTTGGAGCACCGCCTTAATCGCCTGGCACTCGGCCTGAAAATAGGCATGACCTTCTGTGGTGCGGTACGCCGACACACCACGAAATCCCATGACAGGGGCATCTTCACTTATCTTGTCATACAGCATAACGTTGACGGCTTTTTTCTGTCCGGCAGCTTTCTCAATAAAAGAAGCGAGATACGCGACAAGCGAACCGCCATCTACCTTAGCTTTTACAGTGTCAGGTATTTCACCGAGCAAAACAGAAGCGGGCGAAAAGCGAGATCAGATTCTGCCAACGCGGCAAGTTTGACGACGGCGATGTTATTACTGTCGTTTTCGAGTTGGTCAATGTGGCTGAGCACCACCGTAGAAGCAAAATCCATTTGAGACATACAACACCAATTCTAAAATCAGGCCAAAAAATCAAGAAAATCTGGTGACTTCCTCAGGGCAGGCTTGTCTTTCAACGCTTCAGCGTCTGATTACTGATTGCATCGGCGTCACTTTCGTTAACTTCCGGTTTATCAAAATATTTTACCAGAACAAGACTGATCAATTCTTTGCCTTGCGAAAACTCAAATCGGAACGCAAAACGAATAAATCAGAAAGATACACACTCCCCGCAATCACATTACCTGAACGCTGCATTTTCGCTCAAGCGCTATCAACGTTTTTTACTCATTAAGTTCTGTTTCGCACCAAATCAGGGCAACATGAACCGCGTTTTCCATCATCCAAGCTCATCTCACAATAGGCTTGCTAACATTAAAGATACGCAAGCCGGACGCCGGTAGCTAAAAAAGCGCCCACTTGTGCAACAAAGCAGGTAGATTCGGACAAAAAATGCCTGATTGATCACAGGATTGATTTAATGACCACACTTTTCTGTTATCTTAACCAGCTTTAGTACTCATACCATGTTCCGCAAGGCAACGAAAATGCCAATTAAGACTGACGAATTACGAACAAAACCCGTTGCCCAAATGCCAACACCCGCAGAGCTGACTGCACAATTTCCGCTGTCAGACGCGGTGTCAGAGCACATTTTGCAATCTCGTCGCCAGGTTGAAGATATCCTGTCCGGGAAAGACGATAAGCGCCTGTTGGTCGTGGTAGGCCCATGCTCTATCCATGACCCGGAAGCAGCCATTGACTACGCTGAGAAGCTTAAAGACGAGGCGGATAAATACGCATCGGAGCTTTTCATCGTTATGCGCACCTATTTTGAAAAACCTCGCACCGTTGTCGGTTGGAAAGGTCTGATTAACGACCCTGGCCTCGATAACACCTATGATATTGCGCGAGGACTTGCCACCGCCAGAAAACTTCTTGTGGATATAAACGGCCTTGGTATGCCAACGGCAACCGAGTTTCTGGATATGATTACCGGTCAATACCTTGCTGATCTTATCTCTTGGGGAGCAATTGGCGCCCGCACCACTGAATCACAAATTCACCGTGAAATGGCTTCTGCCCTGTCTTGCCCGGTGGGCTTTAAAAACGGGACCGACGGTAACGTAAAGATTGCCGTAGATGCGGTTCGCGCGGCGCATGCATCACACATGTTCTGCTCACCGGATAAAGATGGACGCATGACAATTTACCGCACGGAAGGTAATCCGTACGGCCATGTGATTCTTCGTGGTGGTAAACAGCCTAATTATCATCGCCATGACGTTGTGGATGCAGCCAGTGTGCTGACACAGTTTGATTTGCCGGGGCGCCTGATTGTTGATTTCAGCCATGCCAACTGTCAGAAACAACACAAGTTGCAGCTGAATGTCGCCGAAGATATCGGCCGGCAAATTCGTGAAGGCGATAACCATATAGCCGGCATTATGGCGGAGAGTTTCCTGGTTGAAGGAAACCAGGTGGTAACATCACCATCTACCCTTAATTACGGCCAGTCAATCACAGACCCGTGTATTGGCTGGAACGATACACAGCGAATGCTGGACGTGCTGGCTTCAGCCGTCGCTGCGCGCTGACAGATTTACGTTGGATTATTCTGGGGAAAGAACATGCCTTCATTTGATATTGTTTCTGAAATTGATTCAGTTGAACTGAAAAATGCTGTCGACAACGCTACCCGAGAGTTGAGCGGCCGCTTCGATTTCCGGGGTGTCGACGCAAGTTTTGAGCAGAAAGAAGACACTGTGAAGATGTCTGCTGAAGATGATTTCCAACTACGCCAGATGCTTGATATTCTTCGTGGCAACTTGGCCAAGCGTGGTGTCGATGCCCGAGCAATGGAAGTAAAGGATGCCGAGCACTCCGGTAAACTCTTCCACCAGCCGATCAACTTCAAAAACGGGATTGATACTGATACCGGCCGTAAACTGGTCAAAGCTATCAAAGCTTCGAAAATTAAAGTCCAGGCTCAAATCCAGGATAAGCAAGTTCGTGTAACCGGCAAAAAGCGTGATGATTTGCAGGCCGCAATGCAACTGGTTCGCGAAACAGATCTCGGTCAACCCTTCCAATTTACCAACTTCCGCGACTAATAAGCGGGTTGGGTTATACCCAAAAGGCTCCTTCGGGAGCCTTTTTCATTTCATTGCAAATATTTGCAACAACAGTCTCATTTTACCGTTGTATACCTGCATTCATGTGGTTGAAATTAACCTGCTGAGAACACTACACTTTACACCGTCCTTTCTTGAGCGTTTTTCCCAAGGAAAAGCAGGGCTCAGGCAGTTTCTGCAACGGTACGTGGATATTCAACAGTTTTTGATTTGCCCTATTTGAAGTCTTCGTGCCCAACTAGTCACAAAAATACGTTAACCTTTAAGTAACGTTAAAACGCTAAAAACGTACCACCACCACGACAAAGCATATTGAGAAAGACTTAATGAATAACAACAAACGTCCGCTGTATATCCCCTACGCAGGTCCTGCCCTGCTTGAAACTCCGCTGCTGAACAAAGGAAGTGCATTTTCGGTTGAAGAGCGCATCTTCTTCAATCTGGAGGGTTTGCTTCCGGAGGCCATCGAGTCGATTGAAGAGCAGGCTGAGCGAGCTTATCTCCAATATCAAAGTTTCGAAAATGATATGGATCGCCACATCTACCTGCGTAATATTCAGGATACCAACGAGACGTTATTCTACCGGCTGGTCAACGATCACATCACTGACATGATGCCAATCATTTACACGCCAACGGTTGGCGCTGCGTGTGAAAATTTCTCAAATATCTATCGTCGTGCTCGCGGTCTGTTTATCTCTTATCCAAACCGCCATCGCATGGACGAAATGCTTAACAACGCCACCCGCCACAATGTAAAAGTGATTGTGGTGACTGACGGTGAACGAATCCTCGGCCTTGGCGACCAGGGCATCGGAGGAATGGGTATCCCAATCGGTAAGCTCTCTCTGTATACCGCATGTGGTGGCATCAGCCCCGCTTACACTCTCCCTGTGGTGCTTGATGTAGGCACAAACAACCCTCAGCGCCTTTCCGACCCGATGTATATGGGCTGGCGTCATCCTCGCGTGACAGGCAAAGAGTATGAAGCTTTTGTCGAAGAGTTTATTCAGGCGGTGACACTTCGCTGGCCGGATGCGTTGATCCAGTTTGAAGACTTCGCCCAGAAAAACGCGATGCCTATCCTGGAGCGATACAAAGATCGTGTTTGTTGCTTCAACGATGATATTCAGGGCACAGCAGCTGTCACTGTCGGCTCATTGATAGCCGCCTGCAAAGCAGCAGGGACGAAAGTATCAGAGCAGCGTATTACGTTCCTGGGCGCTGGCTCAGCCGGTTGCGGTATTGCCGAGGCAATCATTGCACAAATGGTGTCGGAAGGTATTTCAGACGCAGAAGCGCGCAAGAAAGTCTTTATGGTTGACCGTTGGGGCCTGCTGCTCGACAACATGCCTAACCTGCTTGATTTCCAACAGCGTCTGGTTCAGAACTCAAACGACGTAGCTGACTGGGAACTTCAGGCTGCACAAAATATTTCCCTGTTGGATGTAGTCAAAAACGCCAAACCCACTGTGCTTATTGGCGTGTCAGGAGCACCGGGTCTATTCACAGAAGAAATCATCAGAGAGATGCATGCAAACTGCCCTCGCCCGATTGTTTTCCCGCTTTCTAACCCGACAAGCCGCGTCGAAGCCACACCGTTTGACATTCTGCACTGGACGAACGGTGAAGCCCTTGTGGCAACCGGAAGCCCGTTCGAGCCGGTACGTCTTGTAAACGGACAGACTTATCCCATTGCCCAGTGTAACAACAGCTACATCTTCCCGGGCATCGGCCTTGGCGTCCTTTCTGTAGGCGCCAAGCGTGTCAGCGACGAAATGTTGATGGCATCCAGTCGAGCATTGGCAGAGTGCTCCCCTCTCGCGAAAAATGGGTATGGTGCTCTTCTCCCGTCGCTAGAAGACATCCAGGAAGTGTCCAAGCACATTGCATTTGCTGTTGCCAAGAAGGCTATCGAACAGGGGTTTGCAACAGAACTGACTGATGAAGCCATTCAAGAGCAAATTGAAAGCAATTTCTGGGAACCGGTTTATCGCCAATACAAGCGAACGTCGTTCTAACCCGCCTTGTAAAGAAAGTCGCTTATGCGGCTTTCTTTATTTTTGGTCCAAATCTATGACGGGAAACGTGAAAGAGGCAGAAAAGTCACTTATTTTACCCTTCTGTTAATGTAGAATTGCTCCTCGACTGGATCTGCATCAACCGTTTTTATAAGTTGTTTCTCATGTTCAAAACCAAGCTACTCTGCCGTTTATTTTTTTATGCCTTATTGATGTTGGCATCCGTCGCTGTGGTTGCACTAAGTATCGACTATTGGGTTACTTACGGCGCCAAAGACAAGATTTACCACGATATCGATACACTCCCCGACCGTGAAATAGGTTTGGTCCCCGGTACCAGCAAATACATTCGTCGGGATCTGAACCCCTACTACCAGTACCGAATTGAAACCGCTTACAAGCTTTTTGAGGATGGTAAGATAAAAGCCTTTTTACTCAGTGGTGACAACGCCCACCGTTCTTACAACGAGCCTTGGACAATGAAACGGGATCTGTTGAAAAAAGGTGTTCCCGAAAACGATATTCACCTCGATTATGCCGGTTTCTCAACGCTCGATTCCGTTGTTCGTGCAAAGCAGGTTTTTGAAACTGACCATTTCACCATCGTTACCCAACAATTCCATTGTGAACGAGCGTTATTTATCGCCAAACACCGTGGCATTGATGCTATTTGCCTGGCGGTTCCGGGTCCTGAAGGATGGGCAGCGGTTAAAATACGGATTCGGGAAATCGCCGCTCGCGTAAAGGCATTTCTGGACATTTACCTTCTGGATACCACGCCCCGGTTTACCGGCCCCAAAGAACCCCTAAGCATTCAGGAGCCACCTCTACATTCAGCCGAGCAATAAACCAGTCATTATCCAAGACAGAATACAATGGGTAGGTTTCTACCCATCCTCAATCCCTCTTCTCACAAATCTCCAATCCATTTTTCCAATTAGTTAAAACTGCCACACCAGACACTTAACAATCATTTTCATAACGGTAACATCAGGGCAACTGAGGCACAGAACTCAGCGGAAAATCATAACGCATTGAAAAGGAAGCCCTATGACAGCCTTAACGTTAGCCATCAAACACTGGCTGTTTCATCGAAACAGCATCATACTTCTGGCAAATATTGCCCTGTTCCTTACCATGCTGGCGACATTGCCGTTTGACCCGATGGTAAATAAAGGACTGAGTATCCTTGTATTCGTCGCGGTACTTTGGCTTACGGAAGCCTGCATGTCAGTGTGACAGCTCTTCTTGTACCGCTGCTGGCCGTTACACTCGGCGTCTTTAAAACACCCACGGCATTTTCAAATTTCGCCAACCCCATCATTTTCCTTTTCCTCGGTGGTTTTGCACTCGCTGCTGCCATGCGACGCCAACAGCTGGATCAAGCGATTGCAGATAAAGTGCTGCTTATCGCCAGAGGGAAAATGTCTGCCGCAGTATTAATGCTGTTCGGTGTCACCGCCGGCCTTTCGATGTGGATCAGTAACACAGCTACAGCTGCATTGATGCTTCCACTGGTTCTTGGGGTGCTCACCAAGGTTGATGCGAAAAAAGAACGCAGCACCTACGTCTTTGTCCTGCTGGGTGTCGCGTACTCTGCCAGTATCGGTGGTATTGCAACGCTGGTGGGAAGCCCACCAAACGCCATTGCAGCGGCAGAGGTCGGCCTGAGCTTTTCTGAGTGGATGGAGCTTGGCCTGCCCGTCACCCTGGTCGTATTGCCTCTTGCCATCTCTGTGCTTTACTTCCTGACCAAACCTAACCTCAACCACACTTTTGAGATTGACCATAAGCCGGTTGAGTGGAACAACACTCGCCTTATCACCCTGGTGATTTTTGCAATCACGGTTTTCCTCTGGATTTTCAGTAAGCCTATCAATGGCATGCTCGGCGGTCTCAGCAAGTTCGATACGCTCGTTGCGGTGGGTGCTATTGTTGCTCTCGGTGCATCGAGAGTGGTTGAGTGGAAGGACATTGAAAAAACCACTGACTGGGGCGTGTTACTGTTGTTCGGAGGCGGCCTCTGCCTGAGCAACGTACTGAAGACTACCGGTACCAGTGTATTCCTTGCAAATGGGATGAGTGTATTCCTGGAGCAGGCTGGAATCTTCTTCACTATCCTGGCCGTTGTCACCTTTGTTGTGTTCCTGACAGAATTTGCGAGTAATACGGCAAGTGCAGCCCTTCTGGTACCAGTCTTCGCCACCATCGCAGAAGCGCTGGGAATGTCTCCGGTCATTCTCTCTGCACTGATTGCCATTGCAGCATCCTGTGCCTTTATGCTGCCGGTTGCGACACCACCCAATGCGATTGTCTTCGGCTCCGGCTATATCAAACAGAGCGACATGATGCGTGCGGGTGTTTACCTCAATATCGTATGTATCATGGCAATTTCTGCATTCGCCTGGATGTTCTGGTAAGCATTGCTCCATAAAAACAATGAGGTACCCTGACGTACCTGGTTACTGCTCTAAACACTTTGGCGCTGCATTGCAGCGCCTTTTTTTATCTCACTGACAGCTAAGCAATAATTGTCTATTGGCGTCGGCATGGGTACACTGATGTGACGGATTTATGGAAGAACAATGTATGACATACGCAGAGATTACCGGCTGGGGAAAATGCCTTCCACCGGCCCGGCTGACTAACGATGATCTGAGCACTTTTCTGGATACCTCCGACGA
The DNA here is from genome assembly GCA_001310455.1 of Photobacterium sp. JCM 19050. GTDB lineage: Bacteria > Pseudomonadota > Gammaproteobacteria > Enterobacterales > Vibrionaceae > Parasalinivibrio. Next base: position 59,721 of record BAXG01000012.1, on the reverse strand, counting down.
ATGGATCACCTCACGTACCGGCATCAGTTGCCGCCGTATCAGCCACGTAGAAACATCCGATCTGGCAACCGTTGCAGCCCGACAAGCCATTGACTGCGCTGGCATTGAGCCGGAACACGTTGACCTTATCATCGTCGCAACCTGTTCACCGGATACCCTCATCCCCAATATCGCCTCAAAGGTTCAGCAAAACCTCGGTGCCAAACGAGCAGCCGCCTTTGATCTCAATGCAGCATGTACCGGTTTCCTCTATAGCCTTGAAACAGCCACGCGTATGATTCAGGCAGGAAACTATCAACACGCCGTCGTTATTGGGGCCGAGCGTCTTACTTGGTATTTGGATTGGAGCAAGCGCGACACCGCTGTCTTGTTTGGTGATGGTGCCGGTGCTGTCGTACTAAGCAAAACCAATGAACCCGCTGGTTTGCTAACCGCTCAATTGGGTTGCGATTCAGAAGCCCGCGATGTACTTGCTATCCCTAAATTCGGCACAGCTATGGATCGCTTCGACGAGCAAAGCGGTTTCTTTGAATTCCAATTTGTTGGACGCGAAATTTTCCGCCGTGCCGTAAAAGGGATGGGTTCTGCCGTTCACTCTGTCATGGGGCAAAGCCAAATCACGGCTGACGATGTAGATGTAGTCATACCGCACCAGGCAAACCGCCGGATTATTGAAGCGTTGTGCGACCATGCAGGCGTACCGTTGGAAAAAGCGTTTATCAATATTCAGAATTACGGCAATACTTCTGCGGCTACGGTTCCTATCGCACTCTGCGAAGCGGTTGAACAAGGCATCGTCAAACCGGGAAGCCGGATTCTTACCGCTGCATTTGGTGCAGGGCTGACCTGGGGAGCCGGGTGATTCAATGGGGTGCGCGTACAACGCCAGTCCGGGAATCAGACGCGGCCTTACCTCCGTACGCCGGTACTGCCCTGTCGCTGCTTGACAATGCAATCACTCAATGCAAAAAGCACAACAGCATCAACTGATTCATAAGATTAGGACTTATTCTTTGGTTTAAAGCGATTTCAACCCGCCGAATTGATCAAAGAACGAGTCCAGTCGTCAGGATCAGCAAACAAAAAAACCGCCCATTCAAAGAGGCGGTTTTTTGTTATTGAGCACTGGATTAAATATTCAGGAATGCAGCACCACGTACACCACCAGCATCACCGTGCTTGGCTTTAACAATCTTCGGCGGAGTCGCGATAGAAAGCAGGTACTTGGAGACACGCTTTGGCAGCTCATCATAGATCAGGTCGAAGTTGGAGAGGCCACCGCCCAGAACCACGACTTCAGGTCGAATGCCGTAAACAGACCACCCATACACATCGCCAACAGCTCCATAAAGCGATCTACGTGCTCTACAGCGTTTTCATCACCCTGGTTATATGCTTCGATGATGTCGATAGCTTTTTTCTTTTCGCCGTAATAATGCGCGTAAAGCTGCTCAAAACCACGCCCAGACAAGTAGTTATCGATACAACCTTTCTTGTCACAGCCGCAGTCAAACAACGGTGCATTGTCACCCAGCAGGAACCATGCATCAATTGGCAAGCGCATATGACCCAGTTCACCCGCAACGTTGTTTTTTCCGTTCACGACTTTGCCGTTAACGATAATGCCACCGCCGAAACCGGTTCCGAGAATACAACCCAAAACACTCTTTGCGTCTTTGAGTTCTTCATCCCATGCCTCAGAAAGCGCGAAGCAGTTGGCGTCATTGTTCAGAGCAACGTCGCGGCCGATGCGCTTTTCCAGATCCAAACGGAGAGTTCGGCCTTTTGCAGCCGGAACATTCACGGTAAGAACTGTCGCGTCTTCTGCACGCTCAATTCCCGGGATTCCCAGACCTACTTTGCCTTCTTTACCAAATTGAGCGTCATATTTCTCAATAATACCTGCGATGGCTTCAATCAACGCATTATAGTCATCACCAGGCGTCGCAACACGTTCTGTTGCTACACGATTCAGCTTTTCATCGAATGCACCAAACTCAATTTTGGTACCGCCAACATCAAATCCGTAAAACATCCTATTCTCCGAGGCGCGCAATGTAATAAATTTACGAAATTATGCCTTTATTACATTACGCAGACTGTGATTTCTTCCATGTTTGCTTGTTTAGTTTCTGAAATTCGATCAGATTCACGCAGCTTCAGTTTGAGTCAGTGCCAGAAACCGGGTGAGTGCAGTAGGCTCAGGCATAGGTTTCTGACTCCGGCCATAAAGGTAGTGCTGGCTGAAGACCTCAAACCAACACGCCAGAACATTAGCTGCATAGTTTTCACCCGCAACTGCCAAGACTTCTGCAGCCACTTCCGCCGTTGCAAGATGGTGCTCTTTCGCCGCAGTGCGAACACCATACCTTGAAAGGTGGTCCGGGTTAATAGTCAGAACCGGAAACGGGTGCAACCAGTCACTTTTCCGGAACATTTTCTTAGCCTGGCTCCACGTTCCATCCAGAAGGATAAACAGCGGGCGTTTTCCTACCGGCACCTCAACGGTTTCCCTAACACGCTCTGGTTCAGCGTACTCGGCCGGAAATACAACAAACGGTTGCCACTGCGGATCATTAACCAAAGCAACCATTTCCGGGTTCGGTTCAGTGCGAGACCAAATCCATGCGTAGGTTTCCTCAACGACATCAGCAATCAACTTCGCTGTGTTGCTCGGTTTCAGAATTTCATCGTCATACATCACCATCAGAAAAGCCGGGTTAACCGGGACAGTCGTTTGAAATGCGCACATGCAAAGATCAGTTGTCAGCATGCAATGCTTGCAGCGTACGATTTTGCAGCCTCTGGCCCGAAATGGCCGGGTACTCTGGGCAAGACGTTGGTCATAAAGATGGTGAAGAGCGTGGATGCGCATTAAAACTCCAGACGACGGTGACGCTAAATAACAGGCGCGGATTGTAGCGCATTGGCATGATTGAACAAGGGGAAAGCATCGTTCAGATACAGGAAACGAAAAACCGGGCTGCTAAACCCGGTTCGATTGTCTCTCGTATTTTGAAGCGCTTCTCAACGCAATGCGACCAACTCCGAGTCGAAAAGGTTTTTTATCAGACCGATGTAGTCTTCCAAAAACATGACTTGCTCAGCGCTTGGCTGATGGCTCCAAACTCCTTCCAGAATCATGTTGAGGTCCTCAACAATTTTGTCGGCTTCCCTCAGAATCAAGAAGCGTACCTGAGATGACAAATCGGGATTCTGCTCGCAGATCGCCATGATGTCAGTCGCGACCAAGTCGTGAACGATATCATCAATGGACTCAGTACCAATAGGCTCACCCTGCGATTCAAATACCCCGAGGTTCTCAGTCAGGTACTCAATTAAAGAATCGTAACCTTCCGTATCAACAACCATATCTCTTTTTCCAAAACAACTTTTGCACAAACCTGTACGGTCAACACTGGAGATCAGTACGAAGCTATCGTTATTATTGTTCTACGTGTTTTACTAAGAAGACATCGTCTCGTCAACGGACCCACTCAATTAATAACACCAGAATCAGTAAATTCTTTATTAGTGTAATACACCAAACTTTCTTTTTGTTTTTAATTTCAAACTATTTGCCAAAGATGTACTTATCAGCGTTACACTATCCTATACTGAAACGACGGTCGTAAATCCGGTATTACTGAGTTTTGATTGGTTACACCTTTGGGTTAACAGGAACAAGTATGAGAAAAATAAAAATTGTCACCTCTGAAGACATCTTACTCAAGCTCTGTCAGTCGGTTACAAATGTGTTGGGTAAAGCAACTGACAGCCCAGTCCACTATTCTGCGATGGTGCAGAAAATCTCTAAAACGAGCTTAAAACCAGACTTTGCCTGCTTTGTCCTTTTTGACGGTGGGTTTTCCGGGCTGGTTGTCATCAACTTTTCTGCACAAGCCGCCCTGGAAGTCTATCAACAGTATATGTCTACAATGGGTATGCCAATGGAAGAACTGGCAACCCTGCATACCTCTGATGAAGTTGCTGACACACTGGGCGAGCTGATGAATCAGATCGTTGGTGATTTTACCAGCAAGGTTCGCCATTCCCTGCAAACCTCTATCACACAAAGCCAGCCAAAGATGATTGCGCTGAACAAGAACATCACAGTTTCCGTCGACAGCAACATAGACCGACCTCAGGCTCGCCGGGTAACGTTCTCTACCGCAAAAAACAACATCTTCTATCTCGAGCTGGCTATGGAAAAACTGAATTTATTCAGCTGGAAGACTTCGAGGAAGGCGAGGAACTTGACCCTGATACCATCATGGAGCAGGAATCCAATCGCGCCAAAAATGCTGAGACTGCTAACGGTAAAAGCAAACCCGCAGATCTGGATAACATGGAAGAACTTATGGGCCAACTGGGGCTATAATCTTTCAATGTCGAAATAGAAAAAGTGGCAATGAGAGTTGTCACTTTTTTTTCGTCTGAAAAATAGGGTATCCACATCGAAACCGTCATGCTCTCAATAGTCTCTTTACCTTGTAAACTTTCTTTCAGAATTTGATTGTTCTTAAAAATACACCGGAGATCTCTTGTTATTTTTCACAAAGATAACGACACAAATATCTGAAAACAGCTAATAAGTCATAAAGTTATTTTTACTAGGTTAAAAACAGCAACCTGTTTACACTTCCCGCACAACAATTAAAACACCTCACTAGTTTTTTTAATCTTACGTAAAGCAAAGGCCTGAATTTACCCATGAGTCCAGAACAGTACCTAGTAAACTGGCAAAACAGCCAACACGATGCAGAATCCATGTACGCTCCTTGGCAGTCTTTATCGCGATCAGGGTGTCGAAACACAGATTTTTGGACGTGTTCTGGTCAATGCCAGCACTATTGATATTCTCAAAGCCCACAAAGTTGCTCGCTGGTACACCGGCAGAGAAATCACAACAGCCGAAACCCTCCCTATAATCCAAACACTGTCTGCAATGCAGCTTGGTCCGTGCCGGGTAGATGTTGGCAGACTTGCCCAGCAATATTGGGATAATCATAGCGATGACAGCGGCCTGGAAGATTTCCTGTCCACTCACACTCTGTCTGTTCAGGGAACAGGAAAAGCGAAATTCCGCGACGTTGTACTCTATGGCTTTGGCCGTATCGGCCGTCTGCTCGCCCGCCTGATGATTGAAAAAAGCGGGCCGGGTTACCCACTTCAGCTAAAGGCTATTGTGGTGCGTGGCGGTCGAGATGGCGATCTGGCAAAGCGAGCAAGCCTGCTTCGCCGCGACTCCGTTCATGGCCCGTTTAACGGCAGCATTATGGTTGACGAGGAACGCAATGCGCTTATCGTTAATGGCAACTACATTCAGGTCATTTACGCAAACCACCCTTCTGAGGTTGATTACACCGCGTACGGAATTACCGACGCTATCGTTGTAGACAACACCGGGATGTGGCGCGATGAGGAAAGCCTGAGCCAACATCTCTCTGCTAAGGGGGCAGCGAAAGTATTGCTGACAGCACCGGGTAAAGGCGAAATGAAGAATATCGTCTTTGGTGTAAACCATACCGATATTGAAGATTCTGATACCATCATTTCTGCGGCCAGTTGTACAACAAACGCCATCACCCCGGTGTTAAAAGCAATGAACGATAAATTTGGTATTGTCTCCGGCCACATTGAGACCGTTCATTCTTTCACCAACGATCAAAACCTCATTGATAACTTCCACAAAGGTGATCGCCGTGGGCGCGCTGCTTCACTGAACATGGTACTGACCTCCACGGGCGCTGCAAAAGCCGTCGCGAAAGCGCTGCCTGAACTGAAAGGGAAGCTGACGGGTAACGCGATTCGCGTCCCGACACCAAACGTTTCGATGGCTATCGCTAACTTGAATCTCAATAGCGAAACGGAAGCGGAATCCCTGAACGCTTATCTTCGCGACACCGCATTGTACTCGCCACTTTCAGGCAGATGGACTACACCCAGTCAACGGAAATCGTTTCTACCGATATTGTTGGTTCACGCTTTGCTGGCGTTATTGACAGCCAGGCAACGATTGCAGAAGGCAACCGTTGCGTGCTCTATATCTGGTATGACAATGAATTTGGCTACAGCTGCCAGGTTGTTCACTGCATAGAGCATATGGCCGGCGTTAAGTATGCGGTGATTCCGGCTCTGGAAGCATAAGCAGATCAACCGGTTACCATAAGAAAAAAGGGAAGCGGCGCGCTTCCCTTTGCTGTTTATATACCCAAACTCAGTATCCGGTCATTTCAAGGAATCCCGCACCCCGAATATTGTCCCCCGTTACCTCAACCGGCCCTTCCCAATATGGAAAACTGAAATTTAACCAGCTTTCCATATTTAACGGCGTGACATTCAGAGTGAGATTTTCCTGGGTGATAGTGATATCCCAACCGGACGGCACCACACGCCCGTTTTTCAATGTCACCAACTGGGACGGCTGCATATCAATATCTTTGCTGCTCAAAATAGTTGTCTCTCCGCGAACGGATGTCAGCGAGCCAAATTTGTACGCGTCCTTTGACCCGGTCTCACGAACCTGACTGACCATTAATTTCCGGCCGTCGGATAATTGCAGTGACATCCAATCCCAGCCTGACTGCGACCGGGAAAGTGATTCAGAGCTCCACTCCCTGTCAACCCAGCCATGTCCGGCAACATCAAAAGACTTTCCGTCCAGAGTCAGCTTTCCGCTCAGCATAAGGCCGGGCACACTGTAATAATAAGAAGCAACGGGCAATGCATGATGTTTACGACTGAAACCGTCTTCACCCTGCAGGACCGGTTTACCTGTACTTCGCATGGTCAGCCGGAAACTGAACTTATCATCTGCCGCCGTTAAAATTGCCGGGAATGCATCGTCCTTAATGGAATCCCAACGCCAGTTGTCCAGCCAGGCACTAAATGGGGAGCCAGAAACGCCGGCCTGACCTATTCCCCCCCTGGCAAATCGCTCTGCTGACCATTGTTGGTCTTTGGTGGTGACCACAACATGCGCCATGTACACCTGGCTGTTTTCCCAACCGGAGGCATCCCCAGGGCTCACGCCAAAACGGAATAATGTCCACTGCACCCCGTAATCGTTACCTTCGGTATCTTTAACATTTGCAGTGACATACCACCACTCCTGGCGGAAATCAGGGTGAGATTTCCAGGCATCAGGAAATTGAATATCTGCAGGTTTTGATACTTTCCGGAATGCATCAGATGGTGCGGCAAGAATACCCACTGCCCTGGCTTGCGCTTCCCGTTGTTCTATTTTCGGTTGCCACGCTGAAAAATCGCCCATAGCACCGCAGTTACCAAGAGACCGAGGTTCACCAAATACACGGGCTTTCTGAGTTTATTCATCATCAGGATGATTCCCTCAGTGACGCGAGCGCAGATCGTTTGATTAGTCGAAGAACCGGCCATGCACCCGCCACCAACAGTGCGATTAACGCACAGCTCAATGTGACAGCGTAACTTAGCGGGAAGTAAATCACATCCATCGTCCAGCCAAAGGATTGCTTGAGCAGTACGTCCACCATCAGGTGTGCAAGCAGTATCCCGAGCGGTAATGCAATGATCCCTGAGACCACGCCAATAACAAGAAGCTGCCCACCACCAAGCCACGCCATTGAGCGCCCGGACATACCAATACAGCGCAACAGCGCAAATTGTCTCTGCCGCGAAAACTCACTGGCAAGAGTGGCAAAAAACAGCCCTACCGATGCCACAACCAACGTCAACGTGCTGATACTTTCTGTTATTGCGAACGTGCGGCCAAACAGTTTCATCGCTTTGTCATGAATGGTGGTGTAATCGCTTATTCTCGATGACGGGATATCAAAGCGTGTTTCCATACGGTCGACAAACGCCTGAGTATTCACATCGTCTTTCAAGTTAACTGCCACAGATGCACGCCCGGTATGAATAAGCCACTGCATTTGTTTTTGGCGTTCGGAAATAAGTACCTGACCATATGGGTTGCCGTAATCGTGATAGATACCTGCTATTTTCCACCCTGCTCCGAACGGATTTGGCAGGTTTACATGATCACCCACCGTCAGGTCCTGACTGAGCGACATCGATTCGCTGATCAACACTGCTTTTTGAGTGTGGAGCTGTCGCCAGTATTCTGCCCCGGCATCTTTTACCGGAAGCGCTTCCCGTTCGCGGGCTGTTGTCCCGATACTGACCAGTTCTACCGGCCCTTTCTCTGTGGGCAATCTTTTCCACCAGCGCTGCCAGACTGCATCGACTTCGGCTGGTTTTCCAGCCACCCGATCAGTGTGCCTGCCGCCATTGCATTGGGGCGGACATATAGGTCAGCAGACAAACGTTGTTGCAACCATTGATCTGTCGTTTCCCTGAAACTTCCCACCATGGTTTCCATTGCGATATTTGCACTGATTGCAAGCATGAATGCGACTGCTGCTACCCCCCGATAGCTCAGGCTTGATGCGGCATCAGAGAAAAACCAGCGACGTCGGGCTGAACGGCCAACGGTTCCCAGAACAACGAAAAGCTTCCACATCACATACGGTGCCAGTAAACCTGCACTCAACACAATCAGTGCGATGAGGACAAATCCCCGGTTCAGGCTTTCAGCTTGAGCAGAGACAATCAGCGCAGCGAGCACAAGCACACATGCAACCAGCGCCTGCCAGTAAAATTCCTGCCCGGTAAACCTTATCAGTGCCATTCTCTGGGCGAGCCGGGTTGGTGGCGTGCGCAGCAAACGCATAAGCGGCCAGATTGAAGCGGCAATAAATCCAGCTGTGGCAAGAGCGAAGCTGTAAATCCCCCACTCCCATTTCCACTGGAGGAAAATACCGACATTCGCACCGTACAAATCATTGAGCGTTGAAGAAACAGAAGGCAGTAACTGCTTTGCCAGCCACACGCCGACAAGGTTTCCGCCTATCACGCCCAGCAACAGCCAGACAAACATTTCAACTGATGTGACCCGCAACAGCTGGCGGTTATCGACACCCAGTTGACGAAGCAATCCAACCAAAGGTTGTCGCTGAGCAAATGAGAGGGAAATGGCCTGATAGAAAACAAAAAGCCCCACCACAAAAGCCAATAAACCGGTTGCAAAAAGGTTGGTGTGGAAAGCTCTGGTAAGCGGATCCAGGTGCGCTTTGTCGGTTTTATCCAGCATCAGGCCCGGAGGCAGGCCGTCCATCAGGCGTTGGCGAGTAGCATCATCCATTTTCCCGCACAGTACGCCGGCGATATTGGAAGAGGCAGAGAGCGAACGCAATAACGCCATATCCGCAACCAATCGGTTAACGCCCATCTCGCGGTCATCAAGTATCGTAACCTGGCCTAACACCTTTCCATCAGCAAGGCGGATAACATCACCGTTTGCCACCCGAGGTATTTGGCAGTGTCTGACGAAGCCAGCACCGGATAGGGAGACTTCAGCATCATAGGCATTTGCTGGGACGAACCATTCTGACGTTGCTCACGTTGCCAGAACGGCAACATCGCAACCGTATCGAGACCCATCAGCCTGATGCTTTTGTCTCCGGCCAGTTTCAGATCGAGATAATCGTACGGGACACATTGACTGTAGCCGTGACGGCGTAACGAAATATACGCCCCCTGCGGCATCTTGGCGTCCGGGTTGCGGGGTTGCACTATGTAGGGGAACGGTGATGAAAACAGGCGTTCACTGTGGTGATAACTTTGCCGGGCGTGTTGGTTTATAACCATAACACCCACCAGCAAAGCAATGCCCAGCGTCAACCCCAGCCAAACCAGCAATACTTGAAACGGGTGACGCTTGTAATGATTCCAAAGGGCTTTAGCTACCGGCGCGGACACTCAGGACGCCCCCTTGAAGTTGCACTTTACCACCGAGATAGTCCGCCACCCTTTCTGAGTGCGTTACCATCAAAAGACTGCAGTTCAATTTTTTGGTCAGGGTGATGAGAAGACGCATGACGGCATCTTCATTTCGCTCGTCTAGGCTGCCTGTCGGTTCATCTGCCAGCAAAATGGAAGGTTCCATATACAACGAGCGCGCAATGGCCGCCCTTTGCTGTTGGCCGCCGGAGACTTCTTCCGGATAACGGCTGAGCAACGGCATAAGATCCAGAGCAGTCAGAATAAGCCGCCACAGGCTGTCATCATCAGGGAGGTTTTTCAATTGGCGGCAAAAGCGGATGTTGTCAGCAATTGTCAGCGTCGGAAGAAGGTTAAACTGCTGAAAAATCATACCGATATGGAAACGACGAAATCTCGTGCGCTCGCGCTCAGTCATTGTATGAAGAGGGGTTTCACCAAACCACACTTCACCACTGTCAGCTTTGTCGAGCCCACCGATCAGATTGAGAAGTGTGCTTTTCCCGGACCCACTTTCGCCCATCATGGCCATCTGGCACCCGGGTGTCAGCTCTAGGTTTGCCCCCTGCAAAACCGGATGGAATTCTCCGCCATCCTGATAACCCTTACAGAGATTTAACAACTTGAGCTTCATTTCACCTGCCTGCTTGTTTCTTTATGATATGTTTTTTTGAACCAGATCACTTCATCACAGGTTGAGCAATGTACCGCATTCTGTCGACGGGTGAAAGTTTTCAACCCATTCGTCTTCAGATCAACCGCCATATTCTCAATGTATTAGGGGCAGAGAGTGCAATAGTGGAGCAACCGGAAAATCAATCCTGGTATGCCTTTCTCTCGTTTTCTGCCCCCTCCCCGATTAACGACAACATTCATGCAACAAGACGTTTAATCCAAACTTTTCTTTTAACCCGGTATATAGACCCTACCCACTTGACGATTTCTTCAACAGCGAAAAGCGCGTAAATCCATTCCAGCGGCAACTTAAGTACGAATGTCGCAAAAGCAACGATCGGTATGCCGATGAGCCACTGCGCCGCAACATCTTGGTACAGGCAATACCGAATATCACCGCCGGCACGCAGCACACCAACAATCATACTCATCGGAATGGATTTGATGATGATCATTCCGGCAAATACCCAATAGAACTTTTCGGTCAAGGCCATAGTCTCTGGTGACAGCGCCGAAAACAGTCCAAGTACAGGCTGGCATACCAGCAGCATAATAACCGCTATCACTATAGCCCCCACAAAGCTGAATAGCGCAATACCCCAGGCTTGTGGATATACCTCATCTATTCTGTTGGCACCCAGTTGGTTCCCCATCACGACACTCGCTGCGTTGGAAAGGCCGATGAGCAGCGCCAGGGCAAAAGACTCAATCGGAGTAATGACGGAAAGAGCGGCAAGCCCCTGCACACCCGCCTGCCCCAAAATGGCGTGGTAAACAAAAATACCACCTGACCAAATCAGGTGATTCAAGCAGTCGGCAGTGACAGGGAAAGAAACCGCTTCACGCCATCCACTTCAAGTGCTTCTTTCATTTCAGCAAAGCTGAAAGCCGGGGCCATATTCTTGTGGTACACGTAAAGATACATGCAACTCACTTCCACTACACCACTGATAAGCGTTGCCCAGGCCGCACCGGCAATTCCCATAGCCGGAAAACCCATATTACCGAATATCAAAAGCCAGTTGAGGCCCATATTCAGGCTGATACCCACGGCACTGAACATGGTGCTGATACCCGGCTTGTTCATAGCACGTAACGAAACAGACAAACTGCTTCCTACGGCAATGGTAATCAATGCCAACGCTGTAATCTGGAGGTACGTCGCGCCGAGGGCAATGACATCACTGTCACGGGTTGCCAGTCCCATAACATGCTCTGCCATGGTCAGGAATATCATGGCAAAGGCTCCGGCAACCAAGGACGTCATTACCACGGTCAGGGCGGTTTTCCGCCGGAAGCCGGACATATTGCCCGCTCCCCAATACTGGGCGGTTAGCATCGCGCCACCGGTTGTCACACCAAAAATCAGGATGGTTGCGACGAACAACGCTTTACCGGCAACGCCAATAGCAGCGACGTCAGCCTCACCCAACTGACCCAACATTAAAATATCAACCAGGCTTCGGCTGGAAAACATCATGGTTTGCAAGGCAATAGGAAGCCCGATGCCGATCAGTCGACCAAAGAAGTTCGCATCGCAGTGCGTGCGCAATGTAGAAAGCGTGCTCAAATTGGGTTCCTGCGAAAGAGGGGGAAACATATGAAAGAAGGTGAAAAACGACGCAATTATCAAATATTGGTTACCTGTCAGCAAGTGATATGTGACATCAAATTGAAACTAAATTTTCCCGCAAAACAAAAAGTTAATGTAAAGTAAAAAGCGTTAAAGAAAGGAGGTGTGCTTTGAGAATTCTGGTCATCGGATCAAGTGGTTATGTCGGGCGTCACCTGACTCCGGCGTTGCTGGAACAAGGGCATTTGGTCACCGCAACTTCGCGGCGACTTTCTTCACTAGAAAAAGAACCCTGGAGCGACCATCCAAACATCCAATTGAAAACACTTGATCTTTCTAAACCAGAGACGCTCGCCAGCGCTTTTACTGACATCGACATCGTTTTCTACCTGGTTCATGGCATGATGCAGGGACGGGATTTATACCAATATGAAATAGATCTTGCTCATGCATTAGTTAAGGAATTGGACACCTCAAACGTCTCGCGTGTGATTTACCTCGGAGCACTTCAACCGGAAGAGACAGACTCGGAACACCTTAAATCCAGAAAGATATCGGGGGAAATTTTAAGGCAAGCGAAAACACAGGTGATTGAACTGCGTTCTGGTGTCATTGTCGGGCCGGGTTCAGCAGCATTTGAAGTCATGCGTGACATGGTGTATCACCTTCCCGTGATGACAACACCGAAATGGGTTCGCTCATTGTCATCCCCGGTATCCCTTCCTGACCTTCTCTACTTCCTTACCCAGATGGCCGAGCTTAAAGTAGAAGGTAACCCCATTTTGGATATCGGTGGGCCGGAAGCAATCTCCTACGAAGATCAAATTCGGCGGTTTGCTAAAATCATCGGTAAAAAGCGAATAATCATTAAGATCCCTTATCTTTCACCGGCGCTATCTGCGCAGTGGATTCATTTTATAACTTCCGTCCCCGCTCCCATCGCCAAAGCGTTGGTCAAGGGGCTTTCACACGACCTTCTCCCCTCTCCCTCACAGGATATTTCCCGGTATCTGCAGGTGCATTTACAAACATTTGAGGAAGCAGTAGAAGAGGCGCTGTCCCGCGAGCAGGCGTTGTTGGATGACGATATCTGGCAATATGACCCGGATGCGGTCTCCCGCTGGCAACCCGGTTATGCGTTTTATCCCAAGCAAGCCGGTTACACCCTGAAAACAAAAGCCAGTGCCGAAAAGCTGTTCAACACCATTTGCCGGATTGGTGGTGACGAAGGCTATTTCTACGCCGACTGGCTTTGGAAAATTCGCGCCTGGATGGATCATCTGATAGGGGGTGATGCACTGAGAAAGAGGCGCCCTTCGACTGATGGCCTGTCGTCCGGAGACCGAATTGACTCATGGAAAGTGTTGAAGGTGGAAAAGGACCAGCACCTCTCGCTGTTGTTTGGAATGAAAGCGCCCGGGCTTGGACGGCTCGAATTCACAATCACAGAGAAAGGAGACTGGCGAGAACTCGACATCCGGCTTGGTGGCACCCGGCCGGCATTTGGGGGCTGGGTTACTGGTTTGCCATGTTCCCGGCGCATCTGTTTATCTTTCGCGGTATGGCACTGGAAATAGAAAAGCGCAGCCGTTAACTGCGCTTTCTGGAACGATCAATGCCTGAACCGTGTTCAGGCGTTTCGCGAGAGGCCCCAATACAGTACAGATGACAACACAGCGCAGCCACCCATCGAGATAACCATTGGCCACGGGTCAATGCCAGGCACCGCGGCGAGCACAGCTCCGATAACTGCTCCCACACCAAAGCGCATTGTACCGCTCAATGCTGAAGCGGTACCCGCCAACTGAGGATAGCCTGACAGCAAACATGCCATGCCGTTACTGCCCACCACCGAAATAGCGCCAACAAACAACATCACAGGGATTACTGTGCCAACCAGCCCGAAACCGGCCAACTGCCCAATAACCATCAGGATACCCGCTACAAGCTGTACCGTCAGACCAAAGCGCAGCATCCAGTGTGATCCTTTACGGCGAACCATCCTTCCGTTCATGCTCGTCATCACAATCAGACAGACAACATTGAGGCCGAACAGATAACCAAAGTTTTGAGTGCTGACTCCGTAATAGTCAATGTACACAAAAGACCCTGCAGTCAGGAATGAGAACATCCCGGCAAATGAAAATGCACCGGACATAATCAACCCCATGGCCTGCGGCGTGCGGAGTATGCGGAAATAGTTACGCATCACGCTCATAAAGCGCAGCGGTTGGCGGTTTTCCGGCGTCAGCGTTTCCGGAATTTTGAACGTGACCAGCACCAGTACAAGCACAGCGAAACCGGCAAGTAACCAGAACACCGAGCGCCAACCAAACCAAACCGACAGGTAACCACCGATCATTGGTGCAGCCAATGGGGCGACTGTCATCACCAAAGTGACAAACGACATCGTACGGGCAAACTCTTCCCGCTCAAACATGTCCCGCACCAGCGCCTGGATAATGACCGCAGCAGCAGCCCCGGCAAAACCCTGTGCAGCTCGTACCCAGGTAAGCATATGAATGTCATTGGCAAGCGCGCTGACTACCGCCGCCATGGCAAAGAAAGCGACACCAACCAGAAGGATCGGCCGGCGGCCATAACTGTCAGAGAGCGGCCCGTGTAACAACTGCCCAATGGCAAAACCGGCAGTGTAAGAAGCCAGCGTTGACTGAACTGCTCCGGATGTCACTCCGAGATCGGACGCAATGGTAGGCATCGCCGGCAAATACATATCGATTGCCAGAGGGGTGAGCGCTGCTATTGCCCCGAGAATAAGAATCAGGCCAAAACCCAGAGTCGATGAAGACTGCGAAGACATATAACTCCAAAGATGAACAAGGCTGCCGAAGAATTCAGAAGCCTGAAATAGAAGAGTCCGGCAAATAGCCGGACTCAAATTATAGCGGCAAGATTATCTTCTGACAGGAAAGAATGCCGTTACTGACAGTATTGAGTGTCATTGCGCGACTTACTGATAACCTCGATCCAGCAACAGGAAAGGAAAAGTCCTTAGGCTTTTTTGTAAAACGCCTGCACTTCTTCTTCTGTAAGACTGCGGAATTCGCCCGGCTCCATGTCGTCGTCAAGCTCCAGGTGACCAATTCGTTCGCGGTGCAGACCCACGACCTTGTTACCCATTGCTGCGAACATACGCTTCACCTGGTGGTAACGCCCTTCACTGATGGTCAGACGACACTCTGTTTCGCTCAATTGTTCCAGAGTGGCAGGTAATGTCGGCGTTTTTTCACCGTTCAGCATAATGCCTTCAGCAAACGCTGATTCTGTTTCAGCTGAAATAGGATCGGCTAACCAGACATAGTATGTTTTGTCGCATTTGTGTTTCGGTGACGTCACCCGGTGTGACCACTGTCCATCATCAGTCAACAACACAAGGCCGGTCGTGTCGGCATCAAGGCGGCCTGCAATATGCATACGATCTGCACCCACTTCTTCAAACAGAACGAAGACAGTCGGGTTGTAAGGGTCGTCATGCGAACAAACAAAGCCCTCAGGCTTGTTCATCATGTAATAGCGTGGGCCACGTAACGCCAGAGGTTGTTCATCAAACACGACATTGGCGTCTTCTGCGATTTTCAGCGCTCCGCTTTTCTTCGTTTCACCGTCTACTTCCACACGGCCTTCTTTGAGGATACGTGTCGCCTGGGAACGGGTAATTGCCAGGGTTTCACAAAGAAATTTATCAAGCCTAATCATCATTCTATCCAGCTATGTGCACGCATAAAATAACGTGCATTTTATCAATTGCCGCTCATTATAGAGATCTGGGGCGGATCGTACAGATAAAGCATGCTGACACCCGCATATTTAGAATTTCAGTTTGCGTTGCCCGGTCTCACTTTCTATAACTAAGCTGTCATGAGCAACAAAAATGAGACAGGCTAAACCATCAGGGTAAATAGCCCCAATTGCTCGGTCTGTATTGCAGACGACACTGTTCATCATTGTGCTGACTCTAGGGGAAAATTATGAAAACCAGCCTCCTCCACCCCTCCAATGATACATTTCCAAAATTGCTGGAACTGGTTAAATCGCTCTATGATCACGAGGCTTTACTTTTTGACGGGCCAAAAGTGGAGAGTGGTTTACGTCATTTGCTCAATACGCCGGACGATGGTGATGTCTGGCTGATCCAGTGCGAGTCAGACGGTGTAGCCGATATCGTCGGTTATATTGTGTTGACCTACAGTTACAGCGTTCACTGGGGTGGCCATGCTGCCATTATCGATCAGCTTTATATTTCACCGTCGTGGCGAAACCAGGGCATCGGCTCATGGGTAATCCCGGAACTCGAAAACCTCGCACGCGAGCGCGGATGTTGTGCCGTGTCTCTGGAAGTGAATATCGGGAACGGCGGCGCCCGCACCTTTTACGAGCGGCATGATTTTATTCCGCGACGTCAGTTCTGCGTAATGGTTAAACCAATCAACTAACCGAATTCCCGGGCGGAAATTTATACCTCCGCCCTCTCCTCACCGCTTTGAAAAACTTCCCCACCCCGTTACACTGTACGTTTTTACAGTACCCTGACGTTTAGGCATTCATGTATACCCTGCGCCCCTACCAATCCGAGGCTGTTCGAGCCGTTGTCCACTACTTCCGAAAAAGCGCTGATCCCGCTGTCGCCGTGCTGCCTACGGGAGCAGGAAAAAGTCTGGTTATTGCAGAGCTTGCCCGATTGGCAAGAGGAAACGTACTGGTACTCGCCCACGTAAAAGAACTGGTCGAGCAAAATCACGCGAAATATGAAGGGTACGGTCTTGAAGGCGCTGTTTTCTCGGCTGGGCTTGGCCGCAAGGAAACAAACCAACAGGTTATTTTTGCCTCCGTACAGTCTGTGGTACGCAACCTTGATGCATTCTCCCATGCGTTTAGCTTGTTGGTCATTGATGAATGCCACCGGGTACCGGATGACGAAGACAGCAGCTACCGCCGGGTTATCTCTCACCTGCAGTCTGTTAACCCGGGCCTCAAAATTCTGGGACTCACTGCGACACCTTACCGTTTGGGGCTTGGCTGGATTTACCGTTTCCATACCCGGGGGCAGGTTCGTACCACCGACAACCGGTTTTTCAAGGACTGCATTTTTGAACTGCCCATCCGGCACCTGCTTGATGAAGGGTTCCTGACCGAAGCAACTTTGCTGGACGCACCGGTATTAAGCTACGACTTTTCCGAGCTTCGCCCCCGCGCTTCCGGATTTTATTCTGAAAAGGAAATGGATGAGGTCATAAAGCGCGCTCCCCGCGCAACACCTGAGATCCTCACACAGATAAAAGAAAAAGCGGCAGACCGGCACGGCATCATGATATTTGCAGCCACCGTCAGGCACGCACAGGAAGTATTGCATTTGCTGCCACCGGAACAGTCTGCTCTGGTCGTTGGGGATACAGAAGGCAAAGAACGGGACCGAATCATTCGCGCATTCAAAAACCGGGAAATAAAATATCTGGTTAATGTATCAGTCCTGACAACCGGTTTTGATGCCCCTCATGTAGACCTGATTGCCATACTGAGACCCACAGAGTCCGTCAGCCTCTACCAACAAATCGTAGGCCGGGGGCTTCGCCTTTCTCCCGGGAAGAAAGACTGCCTTATCCTGGACTATGCCGGCAATAACTACGACCTCTACCAACCGGAAGTTGGCGACACCAAACCGGACAGCGATTCGGAAATTGTGACCATCCCCTGCCCGGCCTGCGGTTCAACAACAATTTCTGGGGAAAAACGGATGATCGGGGTATTGTCATCGAACATTATGGACGCCGTTGCCAGGGCTACTTTGAAGACGACGATGGCGAACGAGAGATTTGTGGTTACCGTTTCCGGGCGAAATTCTGCGATGACTGCGGAGCAGACAATGATATTGCCGCCCGGGTATGCCATCAATGTGATGCGCAGCTTGTTGACCCGGATAAGAAACTGCGGGAAGCGTTAAAGCTAAAAGACGCATTAATAATGGCATGCAATGACATGGAGGTGGAAGCAGGTAAGTCCCAGAAAGGAACACCCCAGCTATGCGTGACCTATTATGGTGACGACGACCAGCAACTGCGGGAATACTGGCCAATGTCTACCAAGCGACAGAAGACATCCTTTCTGGAGAAGTTTGTCCGACCGCACCTTATCGACAGACACCGCCCGTTTGAAGACACAGCGCCCACCAAAGTAGAGAAACACCAACACCGTTTCAGGGCACCGGACTTCATTATCGCCAGAAAGTCCGGCCGATTCTGGTCAATTCGTGACAAGGTATTTGATGAACAGGGGACGCTCAAAGGATGGCTGGCGACACAATTTGCTGAAAAGTCCGGCAATTGACGGGTTATCAAGGTTTCCCGCTTGTTTTCTTATGTCGTGGATGCTAGTATCCGCGCTCGTTTTTGGTCATCGGGCAAGGTCGCTATGCTCGATGTGTTTTCAATCTCTATCAGAGAGTACTCACGATGAAATTCGAAGCAGTTGTACGTACTGAGCAGGGTAAAGGTGCGAGCCGCCGCCTGCGTCATGCAAACCAGTTCCCAGCAATCGTATACGGTGGTTCTGAAGCACCTGTATCTATCGCTCTGGATCATGACAAAGTTATGAACGCAATGGGCAACCCTGAGTTCTACGAAGCGATCGTTCTGGTTATCGATGGCAAAGAAGTTAAGGTTAAGCCACAAGACGTTCAACGTCACCCATACAAGCCTAAAGTTAACCACATGGACTTCGTTCGCATCTAATTGCTGAACCCGTGTGAGCTTAGGCTTACGAAAAAGCACCCTTCGGGGTGCTTTTTTGCTATCTGTCAGTTGGTTACAGCCTAACCTGCGCCTCAACCAAACAGATCGCCCTGCTGATTCTCGTTACCTTCCTGAAGCGCCAATTCCCTCGCGCGCAGAGCCCGCAAAATCCGGACCTTCCTTTGCTTGCAAAGCCGGAGCACGTCCCGTTTCTGGGTATCAGTAAACTGATTCCAGTTAAACCTTTCATCCCTGCTGCGAAGGCACCCTTTGCAATAGCCTTTATTGTTTACCTGACACACACCAATGCAGGGGCTGGGGACGTTGAAGAATTCAAGCTGTTCCAAATAATCCCTTACTCTCGCTTTTCGCTTCTCGCTTCTCGCTTCTCGCTTCTCGCTTCTCGCTTCTTAATACTATTCAAGCGCCATCAAGTCCATAATGCAATTTTTGGAATAACATCATTATTCATAACCAACACATGCATATTTTAAACTTGCCGTAACACAGTGTTTTTTGTTAGGGTTTAGGTTGTTTATTCGCCATAAACAGAGTTATTTGACTGCCATTGATGGCATTTATGGATTTTTATAAAACAATGGAGTGAGTTATGGCATTTTTCGTCCCAACGGCTGAGTCCGGTCAGCACGCCGAATCTATCTACCAATCTATTGCCTCACATATCGGCGCAAGTATTCCTGAAAAGCGAGTGTCTTCGGTCCGTTGGATTCACGAAGGCAAAGAAGTGTCACTGAAAGTAGGTGACCCGATGCCCAAGGCGTTCTGCCCGCAATCCAAAGAAGTGGTAATGGCAATTTATGACTGTGGCGATGTCGTCAAAGTATGCTCGCCTAACCGTGGAGTCGTACATTCAGACCCGGTTCTCGCCAGCAAACGCCACGTTCTGGATCTCGGTTACTTTAAGTAATTCAGCATTACCCTGAACAACAAAGTGCAGCCCTTGAGCTGCACTTTTGGTTTTGGAGGAGACTAAAACAACCCGAGTTGAGGGGACGCCAAATCGTCAAAGTCTTTTCCGATAAAGGGAAGAATACCTTCCGCAATAGGTCGGAGTTGTTTATCTACGTAATGCTGATAGTCCAGGGGGCTTTGCAGCGCTTCTTTCGGCTCTGGGCCGTTAACCGTCATCGCGTATTCAATCCAGCCTCCGTATTGGTACTGCAATTGACGCCCCAGCTTTTTATTCACTTCATCAGCCATTCTTGCCGCTCTTACATGTGGCGGAACGTTTACCTGATATTCAGCCAGTTTCCGACGAAGCCGCTTGCGGTAAAACAGCCTGTCGTCGTTATTGCCGTTCAGTGTGTTCTCTGCGTATTCCCTGACTAACTCGTCAATATCCTGGCCATGAAAAACCCTATGGTAGAGCTCTTGCTGAAAAGCCTGGGATAGCGGCGTCCAGTCGGTACGAGCGCTTTCCAGCCCTTTGAACACCATCTTTTCATTTTCGCCTTCACCCACTAACCCGGCGTAGCGCTTTTTACTTCCGGTATCCTGCCCGCGTATTTTCGGCATCAGGAATTTCCGGTAGTGGGTTTCGTATTCAATTTCGAGGGCAGAAGCAATTTGGTATTCATCCTGCAGGCGCTGCGTCCACCAGGCATTGATATCGGTTACCAGCTTGTTCCCAATTTCATCCGCGTCTTTTTGGCTGTGAAGACAGCCTAGTGAGACAAATGTTGAATCGGTGTCGCCATAAATAACCTGATAACCCCGGTTTTCAATAAATTCCCGGGTCTGCTTCATGATTTCATGACCGCGCATCGTGATGGACGAGGCCAGCCGGTGATCGAAAAAACGGCAGCCGGATGAACCCAGAACCCCGTAAAAAGAGTTCATGATGATCTTTATTGCCGTTGAGAACGCCTTTTCACCTTGCTGTTTCGCCCTGTCCCTGGCGCGCCACAAACCTTCTATCATCGCAGGAAGGTAATGCTTTTCCCGATGGAACACCCCACCCCGGAAACCGGGAATGGTTTCCTCAACCCTGCCCTCACGCTCGGCTTTCAATCCCTCAACCAGGCCCATGGGTCGATGCGGAATGTCTTAATGATAGACGGGTACAGGCTCTTGAAATCCAGCACCAGCACTGAATCATAAAGCCCGGGTATTGAATCCATGACATAGCCACCGGGGCTCGCGATCCAGTTTTCAGCATGCAGGCTGGGTGCGACATAGCCACCCCGGTGCAACCTTGGCAGGTAGAGATTGGTGAATGCGGCAACGGAACCACCAACACGATCCAATTCAACACCAGTCAGGCGGGAGCGTTCAACCAGAAAGTCCAGTAAATGGGTATGATCAAATATCCGGTTAACCAGAACACAATCCTGCAAGTTGTATTTTGCCAGCGCCCGCTTGTCTTCCCGGAACATACGCTTAATTTCATCCAAGCGGTCATAAGGGTTGCTTATTGCTTTCCCCTCACCCAATAGCTCTTGCGCCACTGACTCTAATGACCACGACCGAAATCCGTAGGTTGCCGTTTTAAGGGCATCGATGCCATCAATCAGCACTCTTCCCGGCAGCGTGACAAAACTGCCACCCTGCTTACGCTCACGAACATACAGGTACTCGCCGGCACGACCAATTTTCAGCTTGCTGTTATGGCGCTCAGCGGCTTTGGCAAGCAGTCGGAAATCAAAGTCAATAACGTTCCAGCCAATTACGACATCCGGTTCGAACTGAGAAAACCAATTTTCAAGAGCTGCCAGTAAAGCCTTTTCATCTGCGACCCACTCGATTGCTGTGGTATCATCACCGGGCTGTTCCGGACCTACCATGATCACCCGGCTGTCTGCCGGACTGTCCAGCCCCACGGAATAAAGCTCTCCACGCTCCGAACATTCGATATCAAGGGAGACCGTAATAAGTTCCGGCTTACAGTCAGCCTGTTTAATCCGGGCCTGTCGCCAAACGGTAACACCCTTTTGTATCGTCGGTGTTCCTGTGTAAGAAAGCCCCCCCTGTATGTAGCGCTCCATTAAGTATCGGTCTGCGGGGCGTACATCCGATTCCAGCGGTTCAAAATCGTTTTCCGTCAGCAGATCTGATGCCAGTGAAGCCAGCCTTGATGTCGGAAAATAGAATGCAGTAACCGGGAGGTGTTCAAAATCCTCCAATGGAAGCGCCTTGCTTTCCGGATGGAAATTGTTGGCACGAAGCAATGTGAGCGCATCTGCCGATTTGTCTGTGGCAATAAAAAACACCGGCTTTTCACCGCTGATAATGAGTTGTTCAGCGCGGTTGCCTGACTTCACCCAGAGCCGGATTTCCATTCCACTTGGTGTATCCCGGCTTTCACGGGTCAGCAAAAAACCGTTTTTTACCTGAGGCTGTAATTCTTTCTTGTCGTTCATAGCCCTATTGTACGGCAGCACTTCCATCCCGGCATTAAAATTACATAAGCCGGCTCAGCGAGAAACGTTTGGACAAATTTTTACGCGAATCAGGTTTGGGCAAATCATCATAAACCGGTAAAATACGATCTTTTACTCGTCAGTACGGAGAGTGGATGTCAGAAAGCAAGCGTAAAGCCCTGAAAAAGATTGCCAAGTGTCTGGAACTCGGCAATTCAGCCAATGTGAACGAAGCAGCCCAGGCCATCAAGATGGCACAGCGGCTGATGAAAAAATTCGGCCTTGATCAGGATGACATCGACTTTATCAAGATGGGTCAAACCACTTCAAAGACCCTTCTGCCAGCATCTATCAGCCAGAGTATTCTGCGCATCATTCGTGGTATCAATGCCCGTTTCGGCGTGGAATGCGTATTAACGAACCACAAAGGCCTGAAAAAGGCAGAGTTTATTGGTGATGCCGACCGGGCAATTTTCGCCGCTTTTGCCTTTGACATTGTCTACCGCGAGATGAATGAACACATCGGTCAGTTCAGGAACAGTTTCGCCGGCTCAGGAACCAGCCAGGCTGAACTCAATCGCCGCGTAAATTCCTTCACTCAGGGGTGGCTCGAAGGCGCGCTCGAAAAGCTGCCAAAACTCAATGCAAACGACGACAGCAAAGAGCGAATCAAAAACTACATCGATCGCCAGTTTGAAAAAGTTGATCGCGAAACATTTAAGCAGCAACTCAAGGATGCAATGGCGGGCATTACAGATGATTATGAGAAGGGAATGAAGAAAGGACGGCAGGTTTCAGTTAGCCGCCCGGTGGGTAGCCAAGGTGCTCCTGAGGTTAAGCGACTGTCTCAATCCTAACGATTTTTCTGACAATAATCTGACACTGAATTTACGCAGCGGGTCTTGTTTCAAGACCCGTTTTTTGTATCCAGATTATCACCTGTCTCATTTATGAGAATATGTGAGGTTTGTCGAATATTTCATTGTATTTAAATACAAGAAAGATATAAGTTTGCCGTGCTATTACAAAGAGTTGCCCATAGTGTGTCAATTCATAGCGAACTCATTGACCGAATGAATTCTCTAGCAGAGTCAGCATCAGTGGCGCTCTTGAATAACAACAAGCAACGGAGATGAACAATGAAAAAAGTAGTAACTGGCCTTGGCCTTGCAGTTCTTGCACTGTCCCCTCTTGCCCACGCTCAAGATGACTCCAGCCTGTACCTGGGTGGTCGTTTCGGCGTTTCTCACCTGTCTGACAACGCTTGTAACGGCGCTGCACAGTGTGACAAGAAAGACATCGCCGGTGGTGTGATCGCAGGTTATGACTTCAACAAAATCTTTGGTCTTGAAGCAACTTATGATTACCTCGGTCACTTCAAAGGTACTTTTGACAACGGTGCAGTAACTCAAAAAGGCGACCTGACTGAAGCTACTTTTGGTCCTCGTATCAGCCTGCCTATCACAGACGCAACCAGCCTGTACGTTAAAGGTGGCGCATCATTCTGGGATATGAATGGCAGCAACGCTTCTGCTCACGACACCGCTTGGTTCGGTGCTGCTGGTGTTAACCACCGTGTAAGCGACCTGGTTGACCTGCGTGCTGAATTCCAACACGTTGATTCAATGGATGACGGTTTCGTTAAAGACGTAGATAACAACCTGTTCACTGTTGGTATGACTTTCCACTTCGGTCGCAGCTCTGCTGCTCCAGTAGTTGCTGCGCCAGTTGCGGCAGTTGTTGAAGAAGTAGTAGCCGAAGAAGTTGTTGCTCAACCACAGGTTATCGAACTGTCTGACGCAAAAGGTTCAGAAACTTTCGCATTTAACAGCTCAGAACTGACTGACACAGCGAAAACTGCTCTGAAGCCTCTGATCGAGCGCATGAACACCTACCCACAGGCAACTGTTGCTCTGACCGGTCACACTGACAGCAAGGGCTCAGAAAAAGTTAACCTGCGCATCTCTAAAGAGCGCGCAGAAGCTGTAGCTAAGTACCTGGAAGAAAACGGTGTTGCCGCAGATCGCATCACTGTTAAAGGCGAAGGCGAAGCAAACCCAGTAGCTTCAAACGACACTGCTGAAGGTCGTGCTCAAAACCGTCGCGTAGATATCTTCTCACCAGCTTTCTCTTACACTGAGTAAGATTTAGCATGAGTAAAAAAGAGCAGCTTCGGCTGCTCTTTTTGTATGGTCTTTTCTTGCCCCTTCACTCCAAAGAGCGCTTACCTTTTCGGTACACTCTGGTCAATCCAGATAATATCATTGGGGTTGATACCTACCATACGCGGGTAAATCGGATTTTCCCTGTCATTGATAAGTGGGTAATGCCAACCTTGCGTTGATTCCACAAAGGACCGGGCAAAATCTGCGGAATACCGTAAACATCCAGCAAGCACTGTATCTACATAGCTTTGAACAATGGGTTGGATATGACACGGCGGTTCCGGTTCTTTAACCACATAGGTATAAACCGGCCCTTCGATAACAACATCATCAAAAAAAAAGCTAATTGTATCCTTTGGCAATTCAATTCGCCGGTAGCCTCTTTCCCGGACATCAAACGCCTCGAGGGATGACTCATTGATTGCAAGGAGGACACCGTTGCAAATACCGTCGCCTTCGCTCACAACTAAAGGCGAAATGTTGGAGCCAGACACTTTTCCCCATTGACGGACCAGGCCCCCCACACTTACCGGAATGCCTTCACCCGTATCGCTTGTCATTTTCCTTGATGATTCGTTAATCAGGCTTCCATAGCCAAAAATATACATACTTTCGTTACCCACAGATTTTTTATTCGTCCCGATATGGAAAGGAAATGGGAATTGCTGGTAAATCCTTTCTCATTCAGCATAATAAATGTAACGAAAATGATAATAACTGACAACTTGCGGGACATTGTATTGGTTGCCCGCAAAGCATAAAAGGCACAATTATGTCCCATTACGAAAAACTCGTTGCCCATTTCACCCGGCTTTCCCACTTCCACCACTTACAGGCCATTTGCGGTTGGGATCAGGCAGCTATGATGCCGGAAGGTGGTAATGACGCTCGCTCCGCCGCGATGGCTGAATTGGCTGTACTCTGCCACAAACAACTGACAGAGCCATCGCTCAAAACCATGTTTGAAGGTGCAAGGAAAGAATCACTCAATGAATTTGAGCAAGCTTCTTTAACTGAGATGGAAAGACGATGGCAACAAGCCACAGTCCTTCCGGAAAAACTCGTTCAACAAAAATCCCTCGCCGGATCACGCTGTGAACATGCCTGGCGTACCCAACGTAAAAACAATGACTGGGAAGGATTTAAAGAGAACCTTAAACCGGTTGTAGAACTCGCCCGCCAAGAGGCCCTGATTCGTGGGGCGGCATCCGGCCTGTCTCCCTATAATGCAATGCTCGATCTGTACGAGCCCGGCATGACAAAGGAAAAACTCGACCCCATTTTCAGTGACATCAAATCCTGGCTGCCAGGCATTATTGACCAGATCATCGAAAAGCAGGAACAAAACCAGGCTGTCCCACTGCAAGGGCCATTTTCTGAAGAAAAGCAGAACCAACTGGGCCTGAAAATAATGGAAATCCTCGGGTTTGATTTCAATCACGGCCGCCTTGATGTCAGTACCCACCTTTCTGTGGCGGCGTCCCGAGTGATGTTCGTATCACCACTCGCTATACCGATGATGATTTCACCTCATCCATTATGGGCATCATCCATGAAACCGGCCACGCCCGCTATGAGCAGGGCTTACCTAAACAACACGCATCACTGCCTGTCGGCGAAGCGCGTTCAATGGGTATTCACGAAAGCCAGAGCCTGTTTTTTGAAATGCAACTTTCTCGCAGCCCGGCATTTGTTTCTATGCTGACACCGCTAATCACCGAAACATTCGGAGCAAAAGACAACCCTGCTTTCAGCCGGAAAACCTGCTGAAGATTTACACCAAGGTTCAAAGGGGATTTATCCGTGTAGATGCCGACGAAGCGACCTACCCTGCTCACGTTATCCTTCGCTACGAAATTGAGAGAGACCTGATTGAGGGGCTGATTGAAGTCGACGACATCCCGGCAATCTGGAACCGGAAAATGCAGGAATATCTCGGTATAAGCACCGAAGGTAACTTCACAGGCGGCTGCATGCAGGATATCCACTGGACCGACGGTTCATTCGGGTATTTCCCAAGCTACACGCTGGGTGCCATGTACGCGGCTCAGTTTATGGCTTCGATGCGTAAAACTGTTGATGTAGATGCGTGCATTCGCACTCAGAATTTGGTACCTATTTGGGTTTGGCTGGAAAACAATATCTGGTCAAAGGGTTCGACGCTCTCAACCGAAGAGCTTGTTATTCAGGCTACGGGTGAATCGTTAAATCCAGAGTATTTTAAGCGGCATTTGATTGAGCGATATTTGAATGATTGATTAAAGCCAAAAGCGCAGCCGCCAATGGCTGCGCTGAGTGGTTTTGGGACGGAAAGTTGCCTGGAATTTGAGCTCTAAGCCATGCTGTAACCCTACCCATTTTGGTTGGGTTTCTACTCGTATGGTGTGCTTCACAATACCCTCAAGCTAAGCAATGAACACAGTCTGAATACTTGTCTTTTCCACGAGTTTCTTTAATGGCTTGAGCAGTGTCACACAGTTGATAGAAGAACAATCAATAGATGGCCGTTTCCTGTTAATCCTCAGAGACTAAAAAAAAAGTTGAGCGTAAAGTGCATCTTAGTCTTCGTCAATTTGGTGCGAAAGCACCATGAGACAACTGAGATATTCAAAGGCTAAACCATAGATCAAGGAACGATTTGCCAATGATGACTAATGCTGAACACGTATTATCACCAGAAGCTCTTAAAGAGAAAGATATCAACGCAACGCAAAGTACTGACGATAACACCTCAACCACTGATAGCCCGCAGTTCAGTAAATCACAGGAAATGGCATCAGAACCAAAGGGTATTAATCAAGCTTACGATTTAGCCGTTGTCGCTTCACTTGATACCCTCCTAGGTGTCGATTGTTTAGAATTGGCTTATCGTGCCTCTCAGCAATACATTCCACCAGTGGATGAGAATGAGAGGCCTAGATACAAGATCCAATTGCTCGGTATTAAAGGTGGTTGGGATGCTAGCTTAGATAGCTCAAACCTCTACCGCATCAATACTGAATGGCTACATCACCTAGGGGAATTAAAGCGAAACGGCACTGCAACATATAAAAACTGGCAAAACTTAGCACAAGAACCCATCTCACTCAACGACATCGCTACCGATACCCTATTGTTGTGTTTACCCAAAGGGAATGTAACTGCACACTTGCTCAAAGCCAGAGGTAAACACATTATCGAACTCGCCGACGTGCCCAGCAGACCTTTGGAAGCCCTGGGTGAATGGCTAAACATCTCACTACTTCCTTTAGAAGAAGCACATGCTACCTATTTTCGGGATTACCTACCAGCCTTTCATTCCAAGGCATACCACTCGGCAATTTGAAGCAGTTGAACAACTCAGAAGGTACAGATAACCACCAACCAAAAGGGGAAGAATACTCTCCACCAAGTGTGGTTAAAATTCTGAACCGAGAACGGGAGTTTCAATCGTGCCCACCCGCCGAAGCCTGCACAGAAATAAAAATCGACAAACATTGGCGCGGCATGCATTTAGATGCCAAAAGTGAAGAAGGTAAACAAAAAGCCAAGCTTGCTAAGGATGTCTGTTTATACCTGATAGATGAGAAAGAACTGAAGAAAGAGAAAGAAAATAGTGAGGTGGTCTATGCATTTTACAAGCAGCGTTTTCTCGAAGAACTGGACAGCTCTTTCTGTCAAACGATGTATAAAGATGCGGCTAAGAATCACACCAGCCTTACTATGCCCACTAACTTGGTACTCTATTGCTCAGACCAAGAAAATGACACAAAGGCGGAAGATGACCCACTAACAGATCAGCTCAATCGCGTTGAGCGCATTGAATTTACCACCAGCAAACCTGAGGGCGAGGCTTTACAAGCAATAAAAGCACTGCCCGAAATACAAGGTCTTGCTGATATAAAAGTCATACACGGCACATTCAGCCAATATTTCCGCGCAGACATAGTAAAAAAAGAAAATACAGACAGTAGAACGGTGGTTGATCTCATTGTCGATCATCTTTTGGGAGTTTGCCTGAATCATGATCGCCCTTTAGTGTCCTATGGTTCGACGTTTTTTTTGCCGTTTCGTCTTTCCACTCATAATCAAGAACTCGAGAATCACCTTATCAAGTCAACATACGACTACAAGGCTGTAATAACAGCTGAAAGTGCTGATGCGGAAGTTCACAAAGCACGCTGTGGCGGAAGGGGTTTTAAATTCAAAGTACAAAACTCTCAACTCCAAGAGAACGAAGGTGAACGCTTTAACGTCATAGCAAATGAACGAGATGCATTCCTCTATCTAGATCCAGTTATTAGAGAACGCTTTTTTCACCTTGATAAGTGCAACGGACAGAAAATCAGCGAGCTACGTGCAGATATTTCACCAGATGATGAGTTGGATAATCGTCATCACCTGATTTGGGGCTTTCACAAGGAAACAACAAAACCTTGGGTTATCAATAAAAGCATATGGCTGCAGGCAACTATACGAAATATCTCATTACGTAAATTCTACAATGACGTGTATATTCTCCACATCAACGTATATGAACGTTTTTTCCATGGTGAAACAAGCCTTACATCAAAGAGTACTAATTGGTGGCATGATCTTTTTAGCAAAAGTGAATTGAAGCAAAGAAAAAATTGAAGAATCAAGTATTAAGCACTGGTTAACATATACTGACCATATACGTCAAATATATCCCTCATTCGCCATTAGGGGTAGAGATGAGGGAGATGAGATAAGCTTCTATTTTGGTCATAAAAACGAAGTCTGTGACACAAATAAAAAGTAAGCGAGAGCTAAATTTTAATGATCTAACGAACCACAATTACCAAGTCCCAGAAGACTTCTGCCGCATTTTCAAAAAATTAGGCATTAATAATGTAAATGAACTTCGTTTTAAACCCTTCATTGATAACCGGCTATTTACCAATACTATCTATGGGTTAGCCGGCAATGCACAAATTAATGAAAGTAGCCGAAAAAATATAATGCA
The DNA here is from genome assembly GCA_001310455.1 of Photobacterium sp. JCM 19050. Taxonomy (GTDB): domain Bacteria; phylum Pseudomonadota; class Gammaproteobacteria; order Enterobacterales; family Vibrionaceae; genus Parasalinivibrio. Next base: position 30,391 of record BAXG01000012.1, on the reverse strand, counting down.
CTGTATTCATTGGCCGCATACATTGACCAACCCAAAGACGCTTGGTCGAGCCTTGGGGGCTATGTCTATGACCCTAAGTTCACAGAAGACTTGCTGGAAGGGCAAACTTACAAAAGATGGGCTGCAATGGGTAATCGTTATGCATTTACTGATTACTCAAATGTGTATGTTGGCTACGGCGAAGAGTTTAACAACAATATCGCACCTTGTCACGTATTCTATGACTACCAAACATGCTGTTAATGGCACTTTTTTACCGCGAATCGCTGCATGACTTTAGTGAACGTGTGTCAGAAATATCAAAGCAGATTGATACAGTGTCTCAAAGCGAGTTTCGTAAAATACGGCAGGATTTTATTCGCTTCACCAATGTTTCCTGGTTTCAGGAGCTCTCCTCGCAAATTCAAGGTAAAGAGATTTACAACAAAATCATTGATGGGCTGGATATCAAAAAAGAATATGAGTTTCTTGAAAAAGAAATTTCCGCTACCTATCAACATTTTCAGGCCACAACGGCCCATCGATTTACCATGCTGACATTTATCTTCGCCATCGCAACCTTATTGGGTGGTGCTTATAATGTCTATTCCTCCCTAAGTGGTGGTGAAGGGAATAATCTTTCCCCTTGGGGCGCACCAGTTATACTTGCATTTTTGTTGGTGACTACACTATCGAAGAATTTGGTTTTTAGAAGTTTTCCCAAATCACTACGGTTTTGGGGTCAATCGTTTGGAATCTCTAGATATTCGGATGCTATTTACTGGTTGTTTGTATTTTTTATTGCTTTCAGATTGGGTGATATTTTTTCCTTATGGGAATGGCTAACTAACACGGTAAAGTACCTTGAATATTCTGATCTCATCGTTGATTGCATAGCAACCGCAAAGGAAAAGCTGCTTTCATTTTTTCCCAAAAAAACAGGGTAAAATTGAACACAGCTAATAGTTAATGAGCGCCATCCGCGATGGCGCATATATCATCCGCCAGTTGTTTGATTCGCTCACCGCTGTATATGCCAACACCCTTTTCTGCTGCGCGGCAGTTTGCGAGATCGCTAGTTTGGTTTCTGGTGACCAATACACCATGGCAGCTTGTGCCTAGCAAGTCGGCCAACGCATCAAGCTGGTAAATGGTTTTCGACGCACTTTCATTCTCAGTAGCACGAAACCCGGATTTACACTCAATTAAAAACAAACGGTTATTCAGCAGCACAACAACATCCATTTCATTGAGCAGCTCCTCTCCATCTTGCTGCCGAGTAAAGCGCATACCCAATGCAATATCTTGAAAGTCTTCTCTTTGCTCAAGGGTTTGGAGGAGCAATCCATAACACCCATATTCCAGCCAAAAACCGCGCAGGAAACGTTTCACGATTAAATGCGTAAACCGGAAACGGTACTCGTCTTGCCATTCAAGCAGGCCAACATTAATGAGATCGTCAAACAGCTTTCGTTGCTTATAGGAATACTCTTGAATATAGCCGCAATTGCCGTTCATAAGGTGCACAACCCGATTCATGCTTTTAATTGCACTGTCATAACTATCTGGCAGTTGCGCCCACTTCATACCCACAGTGATCAAGGCTTGGATTAACGCCTTTTCCTTCGCGTTTGAGTTTCGCAGCGAAGGGTGAATTTCAAATTCAGCCGCCACGCCCTTCACTGCCAGAAAACCGCGAATATCTAACGTATCTTCCAAGGCAATAGGAGCGTGTTGCTCGGGTAATAGAAAGCGTAACCTGTCTTTATAATTGTTCAGCCAAAATACGGGCTTATTGTGTTGCTGCGCCCAGAGTACCAGGCTGCCAACGATCCCTGCCCTTCCTTCGCTCACATTTACCACCACATCTTGCGCAGTGTACTCCGCCAATAAAGGCGTGATCACCTGTAAATCCGTTTTAAGCCTGATCACCGTGATATCAATATCGTGGCTGCACAAAAACTGTTGAAGGGCCGTTAAATGCACCCGATTGTTTCGCGAAACCAACAGCACCAAGTGCGCGCAGGCGATTTGCCCGTCCAACAATGGCGTAACAACAGGGATCGGGTTGTCGGTGAGAACAGCGATTTGCGTGTGGCTATGTGATAAAAGCATGAATTCACTCTGTTTTGTTGGTGGTAAATCCACTATACAGAAACCCCCAAAAAGCCCAACCAAGCAGCGCTCAGTTGGGCAAATTATTCAGCAGAATTCACAAACCGTGTTTACAAGACAACGCTTGGAAACACGCCTTAAGTAACTGAGCATCATACAGCGCATTGTGTAAAGTACCGGTGGGAAGCTGCTCAGGTAATAACAGTGTTTCTCTTGCCGTTAGCGGGTCTTTACCTTGCCACGTTAGCACCGTGGCAAAATCGTTCACAATATAGGTAAGCGGTTTAGGCAAGTGCAATGAACCACCAAAAAGCTCACACACCAACACCCAGTCATAGGCGGGGCAATCAGCCCAAAGCTCAGCATCTTCATAGGCACTCAGCCATTCAGCCAAACGCGTTGCAATCTCTTTATTGCTATCTACACCAGCAGTCAGCTCTCTTTCCTCGAACCACGCGGAAGAGGGGCAATCCGGTAATGCTAGCCAGCGCATATGCGCAACAACATTTTCTTTTACCCAGGGGTCATGCTCCGCCCTGTGTTGCTCGCGACACTCGGCATAAAATGCGCGCCCATTTTCATCGACAAAAGCGAGGCTAAGGAGCTGTGCATTCTGGCGTAAGGCTGAGAATTCTGTATCAAAAAATAGGCGCATACTGTTCCCTGTTGGTTGCCCTGCCAGTATAGCTAGTTAGCTGTTATCAATATACCTTCATCCTCAAGAGCTGGCGTTCAACGGTCTGAACGACCAGATCTAATGAAGCCTTTAAACAAGCAACGATAACAATTGATTATCAAGATAAGTCTCAACGGTCTGAACGACCAGATCTAATGAAGCAACACAGCTTATGTGGCTTCGGAGATTTTCAAGAAGTCTCAACGGTCTGAACGACCAGATCTAATGAAGCAAATATGCTATCGAAAGCTTTCCGGTAAGGTGTGAGTCTCAACGGTCTGAACGACCAGATCTAATGAAGCTGTAGGGGTTGTTATTTTCCTTGGTGCTGTGATGTAGTCTCAACGGTCTGAACGACCAGATCTAATGAAGCAGAGAAGAAACAGCACCTGTCGTAGGTCATAGCTGGTCTCAACGGTCTGAACGACCAGATCTAATGAAGCAAACATCGGTGATATTCAGGACAGAGATAAGTTTTCGTCTCAACGGTCTGAACGACCAGATCTAATGAAGCTTACCCTTAAATTGGTTTTTTACTTCAATAAGATAGCGAGCACTTTTGGTTAGCCTAAACTTATCCACAAACTGACACATTTCAAAGTTCATTAGATAATTCAACAATACCGAATCTAATCCGATAGTTAAAGCGCAAATTGTAAAAGAGCAAGGAGTTAGAGAATCTCGGCCTGTGGAAAACGGGCTATTGGCTCTCCATCAATGTCAAACGATGCTTCTCTGGCAATGGAGGGTAACGCATAGAAACGCAAGCTATCCCCTTCTTCGACATGCCGCTTACAGCGCTTGAGTAACTTCTTCATGCTGGCATCACTTTTTACTGTGATTTCAAACACTGAATACTGCACTCGCTCACCGTAGGAAAGAAGTAATTTACTCAATCTACGCCGCTTCTTGTCATTTTCTATGTCAAAACAGGCCAAGTAAACTTTCACGCTTTATGGCCTCCAAAAGTTGGGGGTTGCCCCTAATTTTGTGGCAATTTTAACCTCGCGTACCTGCGTGATCATTTGATCGATCACTCTGTCTTGTTTTTTACGTTTCATGGTGAGATCGGCCAACAACTGTGTCAGTAACACCTTGCGAGCGTCTCGGCTCATTTCGCAGCCGCTTTCCAGTGTTAGAAAATCTTCTGGCTTAATTTGGCGTTTTGCCACCAGCGAGAGAACAGTGCGATCAACCACTACACGGAATGGCTCCATCAAGTCAGACGCTAACGTGCGGTGCGCGCCGTGATTCTGGTGGTAAAACCCGATCCAAGGGCACAATCCGTTACTTTGAATGAGTGAGTCAGTGAGGTGATAAAGGTAGGTATACCCCAAAGACAGCATCGCATTGATGGGATCTTTCGGCGGCCGTTTATTGCGACCGCTGAATTGCCATTCATCATCCAGATGGGTTCTGAAAAATTGCCAGAGCAATTTAGCAGCTTCGCCTTCTATGCCCAAAAGCACTTGCAAGTCTGGGCTGCGTTTGGCTTTTCGTTTTATGGCTCGGAGTTTTTCCATCAGCGCTGATTGGCGATCTCGGTTACGTATCAGTTCGATATGACCATCAATTTTTGCGCCCACCAAGGCGATGGACCACTGTAAGGCAATGTCTGTTTGCTGCAAGTAGGCCAGTTGCAATTGCCACATTTGGTGCCCTTGGGTGGGGCTATTTCCACACGCTACCCCCTGATATTGGCCATAGCGAGAGGCAAAATGAATGGCCACGCTGTGCTTCATTGCTTGGCGAAGACACGGCGTAGATATGTTGTGTGGCCCCAAGATTAAGAGGGTTTCAAGTTCTTCCCAGCCGTAATAACGGCTGTTATCTTCTTGCGTTACTTTGAGCCTGTGGTTCTCGCAAGTTAGCATAGCAACCTCCCCTGCTATCACTAACAGGTACCTAACTGTTCTCGCTCACCAATTTGCTGTTTTTCACGTTGTTTGGCTTCGGCTAACTGCGCTTGGTGATGCGAAATCGCTTGCGGGTATTCTTGTTCCTCTTGCCTGTAATGGCATGAAGTTTCAATGGCGTAGCCATCAACAAACCAAAAGCCAAGGTAACGGAAGCCTTTATTGGCATGCACTATCTGCGTTTTTTTGGCTTTGATGTTCAGCCCATGCTCATTGAGTGATGCAATAACATGGTTAAGCGCCGCCTGTGCTTGGGCTTTCTTTTTGAACAGCAAAACAAAGTCATCCGCATAGCGGATCAATTTGTAATCCTGCGCCAGCATATCGGCATCGAAATCATCCAGTATGAGGTTAGCGAGCAAAGGGCTGAGCGGTGAACCTTGGGGTAGCCCTTGGGTTCGCTCGAGGTATTCGCCAGCCGGGGTTTTCACGGGGCTTTCACCCACGCCATGATCACCTTGACGATGGCATCGTTAGGAAGCAGCAAGGTGAGGCGAGTTTCGAGGTTTTGCCAATCTACATTGTCAAAAAAACTATCAACGTCACTTTCCAATACCCACTCGTAGCCTTGCTGGATAGCTTTGTTGATAGCAAATTTGGCATCGTGTCTGGAGAGGTTTTTTCTGTAACCATAGCTGTGTGTTTTCCATAGCCCATCTAAGCTAGCCGCCAAAGGTTTTGCTATGGCTTTTTGTAACACTCTGTCGGTTAAAGGCGGAATGGAGAGGGTGCGAACACCGCCATCACTTTTTTCTATCTCGACTTGTTGGAGTACGGGGGCGTGATAGGTGTTCTCAAGAATGTCTTCACTCAGGCGAATGACATTGTCTTGGTAATGTTTCCGTTCATGCTCTGAAAATTGGCTATCCAAACTTTCCCTGACGAGTTCAATAAGCCGTTGTTTACTAAAGAAGGCCTTTGTTAGGCGATTTGAATTCGCGCCATTGCTCTGGCCTTTATCACGTAACCAGTAAAGACCCAACCCCATTGAACGCGACTGTCCGACGCCAAGCCATTGTCCTAACACCAACATCGCCATTTGCCATTTCAGCAGGCGTGGAATGTTCACCAGCTTTAACGAAAAGAGGGCGCCGCTCATGGGCTTTTTCTGGTTCGGCTCACCCTTGCCATAGCGGTGCTCTATCCAAAAACTGAGTTGTGGTTCAATCTCAAATAGGGCATCTATGTCTCTTTGGTAGCGTTCACCCGTGTGGCTTTCAACCAGCCCCACTAGGGTGTCGATAAACCGCCGCGTAATCGTTCCAGAACTGAAGTGTTCTTTGTCGCGGCAATAGCGCTGATCACCTCGGGGGCTCACACCTGGCGATTTGGCCATTAACAGCCTTGCGGGTGTGAGTGACTCTATGTATACCTCATCCCGTTGTTGCCAGTGCGCAACATCCTGCGCCAACTGCTCTAATCCGTAGGGGTATAGGTCGATGGCGTAGCGTATTTCTTGATTGCTAACACCACACATAAGCCCGGCAAATAAGACGTTGTTGCTTAAACATGCCTTGCGGGGCAAGGTGTTGGCGCTTTGGGGGAGTTTTTGTAACTTATCGATAAAGGGCTGAATTAAACCTGCGCCCAACGGAGTGAAAACGAGTTTGAAGCGGTATAGCTCATTTACGGCATACTGCGTTTTTCCGTTTTCAAGGGTTTGCACTGTCACTTGTTGGCTGAAGTTTTCTGGGCTTCCACAAAGGTGGCGCACCCAGGCGTGAACCGCGACATGGTGGTAAAACTGCAAGGTGACGCTTTCGGTAAAACGTAGCGTAACCACCATGGCGCGCAGCGGCAATAGCTGCGCGATGGGTTCGATGCTGTTGAAGATGGAATTGGTCATCGAAAACCACCTTTACTTCTTGGGCGGCTTTCTGACTTTGGTCAGTGGCTTCACTGTTCCATCGTTGGGCAGTTTCCCAAGGAACTGGTAATCTGCCGTCACTGGTTTTCTGTTCCTTGGATTATCTGACCTTTGTTTGTTTTCTTCATTAAAACCAAACCACTCGAAAATCTTTGATTCCGATGTTTGCGGGCTTGGCATTGGATAGCTAATTTCCTTACCTTCAAACCTGCTCTCATCCGCAAGTGCCGCAACTTGCGTTAGTGCTACAAAGTTGATGAGGGGGTTTCCAGCATGGTTGACCGTCACGTTTGAGCATTCAGTACTTTCAGTTGAAATAAATGCTTTGAGTGCTGGCAGATCGACAGAATTAGAAAGTTGGCGAAGCAATTCCAATTTGACGTGATTTGGTTCGTAACCTGAGAGTACTTGTTGGTAACTTGTTGCATCTGACAACGTTTGATATCGCTGGCTGGGGTCTTTTAGCAATACAGTTAGAACGTCCATTTCACATTTACCAAAACCGTAGGGCTTGCCCATCCCAAGCTGTTGATAAAACGTCTTTTCGTTACCCGACTGTTTGGCTCCGGTGGAAAGCAGCAACAAGGACAATTCATCTTCTGTTAAGTTGTCAAATTCTATCCAGGAACCAAAGCTGGGCGTCGTCGAGCTGTTCAACCGCTCAACATGGCTAAGCATGCCATCGGTTCCTGTTCTCACATCGCCTTCTGGCGCTTTTTTATGTTGAATGTAACGCTTGCGTCCGTTGATATTAAATTGCTCTGCAACTGAATTCGCCTTACTGACACCTTGACCATTAGGTTTGTGAAGGTATAAGGACGGTGATGGCGGCTTTGGCGTATCTAGCGTTAAGGTTGTTGTGAAAGGTTCCAACTCTGATTTCAAACAAACGGCATCATAAAACCTGACCCGTGATGCTAACCCTTTTCCGTCATCTGCGTTGTTTTTGTCTGTTTCTCTGTCTTCAACGACCCCAAACAGTGCTTCTGCTGGTGTTAGTGAACTATCTTTGGCTTTTCGATTTTGACTTCCCCATGGCAAATAACGTGATTGTCCTGATGCATTGATTATACCGTGCAGCGATTTGTTATATACCTCAGAGCGCCATATCTGCGAATAAGACAATTCAATGATGCTGTCGTCTTTACTCCACTTAAAGTAGTAAATGTCCCCTTCTTCCACCTTCCTAACATCTTTTTTGACTTCACACCAACTCCTTGGGACAAACTTGTCCGGGTTGGTTGTTTCAAGTATGCGATTCATGCGCGCAATGGCTTCTGGCTCAATCGAAAAGGCCGTTGTGTTGTCAATTTTTGCTTGGTCAAACGGTATGAGGAGTTCGTATTTTTTTGTATCACTGAGATCGTTTTGTACATCTATCAAGTCTGATTTCGTAAAAACGATATATCGCGTGTACTCGCTTTTTTTTATGCCATTTTTGTTTGCGTGATTTCCAAATTCTGCTTCTGAGCCATAGAAGGTATCAATATTCCAGTTGGTGATTTCCCTTCCTTTCAATAGATAAAGAGAGTCTTTCTTTGTCTTTATTTCATCTACTTTTAGTTCGCCCACCCCCCTATATGTGTCCCGGTCAATTTCATCTTCCACACTGGTTTGAACGACTTTGTCTCTGATATATACAAACTTAGGGTTAGGTTCACGACCGTGATAGCAGCGATTCTCCACATCCAGCCGTGTGAACAAGTTATTTCTAGATTTATGGACGTTTACATATACTGGAAGGAAATCCTCCCAGTAATCTGTCTTTTGATAGAAACACTCTCGTTTTACGTCGTCACTTTCCCCTCTGTCCTCATATTGATAGAAGACAGGCTCACTCCACTCTTGCATCGTTGCAAGGGTAAGGGGTTTTAGCTGTAAGCCCTTTTCTGTTTTAACCACCATTCCCAGCGCATTAAATGTATTCTCTGGACTAACGGGTGGCCTTACGGAGTACTTTTCATCCGCTAACACGCGCATAGAAGAATCACTAATCGTTTCTGCAACACTCGCAATGGGGCCACGTAAACTGTTGGCAGGAATGGCTAGCTGTTCGGGTTGGTCTAATCGACCATTAACATGGCTTTTGAAGAACTTGACGGTTTTATCATCGCCCGAATCGTCGCGTTCTCCCCCAACAATGAGGTCGCTATGATTGGTAATGGACAAGAAGATGGCGCCGCTTAGCTTGTCTTTTTGCCAAAGCTGGTGGGTGATGTGGCTTTCACCGGAAGCAATAGTGTTGTAATCAACATCGTTACTGGTATCGGGCTTGTCATTTAGTGGCACAAAGTTGAAAGGGTTATAGAACTGACTCATGCTTGTGCCTCCTTAACGTTTTTCTTGTTTTCTTCTTTGGTCTGTTGACCTTGGATCTGCTGCTGAAGCGCGGTGAGTAACTGCGCAAAATCTGGCAACTTCTGTTGGTGCCACGCTTTTTCAAACGCCTGCCAGTTTGTCAGCCAAGTTTCACTTTCGCCGATCTGAATTTCTGCTTTTGCTTTACCAAAGCCCTTCCCTTTCAGCCCACCAAACAGCATTTCACCTTGCATTAAATCCCTCAGTACGAACAGAAAGATGGCTAACTGTGCGTAATTTTCGGGTTTCATTAAGAGGTCATTTATGATGATTTCACCGAGGTAGTAATCTACTAAGGGCTTTTCAATTGTGTAGTTTGCACCAGCCGTCGCTTGGCTTTGGGTGCCGCCTTTTACACCGCCGGTGAAACGGTCTATGGCGATAAATGCTTGCGCAACAGATTCTGACTGATGAGCGGTGAAAATCGTGAGCGTGATTGAGCTTGCGTGCTTTTCTCCGCCAAACAGTACCTGTAGGAGGTTGTTTGCCGTGGCTTCTGCTTCAGGCCCTTGTTGTTGCAGCAAGGTCAGTAAAATTTTCCGCCCCAAACTTCTGAAGCTGCCTCGCGCGCTGGTAGAAGGAATGATGTAGTTTCCATCGCTATTTTTGACTGCATTTGCGCTCTGGTGCCCTTCTTCTTTTTTCCCTTTCAGGTTTTTCCCATCACTCACGAAAATAGGAGAGAGTGGAACCAGTTTGACCTTAAGTTTAAGGCTGTCATCTCTATAAGTGATTGGTTGGGCGACCAAAGGAAGTACTTGGGTATATTCACCAAGATCAGTGCCGCCGTCTTGTGTTAGCCACGTTTTGTAGGTCTGCGCTTCTACGCCTTTAACACGGATTTCTCGAAGTTCAAATTGTCCTTGGCTGTTGCGTGTGTTTCGGCCCAAGCCGTTGTCGGTGGTTCCCCATGCGGTTAGTAGGCTCAGAAGTTCCGTTAGCTGGTCCTCTGACGCTTTAGGTATGGCAAACGCCAGGTAAAATTCACCTCCTGGCTTTATTGCATTGACGTCAAACAAGTGGCCTTGCTGGGTTGCGCCAGTAATGCTGTTAATGCTGTTACGCGTCACTGACTGGATTTCAACGTTTGCTTTCTGTGGTGCGTTGCGAAACCTTACCCAACCACCCTGACTGGTTACTGCGCCATTGATGCTTTGGGCTCATTGCCGAATATCCAATCACGATGTTGAAGAGAGCTGACGTTCTCACTGAATGCCTTTAGAGCACCCTTCTGGCTGGATGCGGGGATGTAATAACCCTGAGTTCCAACACACGGCAACAGCGTATTTCGGCTTTCAGCCCCTTTTATTTGCTGCTCATCAAGGTTTTCTACCTCTAAGGTTTGGTCGCCGCTTGCCACCAGCATGGGTGTTTTCACAACCAGTGTTGCCTCAACAGTAATGGCGAAATATTGCTTAGTCATGCTTGTCTCCCACTGGCTGTAATGTTTTGGCATTGACGAATACAAAACCTCTTGGTGCTGCTCGATATTTTTCGATTAGGGATTGGGAAAGTACCGAGACCCGGCCAAACCCGTTTTGCGGCAGATGTGGCGTGATATTGAACAGCTTTGTTTCTTGCGTAGCGCGTTTGCGTGTGCTTTGCGGTACGGGTAACCCTAATTGGGTCAATGAAGTCACCATGTTGGCCACTTGATTCTTTTGGTTTCTGTCCAAGTGGCGCAAGTCAAAGGTTAAAACACTGCCCGCCATGGTAAGTACTTGTGGCTGGTATGATTCACCTTGTTTGAAGCGTCTAAACATGTAATCTCCCCCAACCAATCGCGTGTCTGCGTAGCAGGCAACAAGGGGAATAGTGAGCCCCTCAAAGATGTGATGGGTGAAATAACGCTGAAGCGAGCCCACCAGTGGGTCGTCGCCTTCTTTCATGGCGTTTTCGATATCTTCCGCTTCAAAAAGCAATGCATCGCTTTCCAGTTTAATGCTGAGTTTGTCAGCGCCTGCGAGATCAAGGCTTTCGGCTTCTTCTTGGTGACAGCTTGGTATGACAAGGTGGCTTTGGTTTTACCCAGATTGTTAAGGCCTTGATTAAGCGCTTCCACTAACTGTTTGCCCAGTACATGGACGTATGCTTGTTGTGCGTCATCCATGGTTGGCAGACTAAACTGAACGACCCAGCTGAGATCGTCGTTGCAAATGGTCTCATAACTGAACAGCTGGCTGTCGTCTGCTGATTGTGTTTCGGCATTGACGGCTGTTCGCACTATCAACTCACGCTTCAACGTAGGTGTTACGGCTTTGTAGTCGTCGTACACTTCCGGGAGAGGGCTGCCTTTGGCATCCGAGGCAAACGCACCAGCAATGATGCCCTCGGCACCTTTGAGTACGATGGGCTCGGCTATTTGGGCAACATCCACATACGCCGTTTGCTTATTCCCTGACTCATCTCTAGGCAATTGAAATTGCAATAGTGACAGTGGAACCGTCTTTAGCAGTGGTTTTTGTGCGGCGTTGTTGCCGTCATTTTTTTCTGGGTACCGTGGGAAACGACAAGGTCGTCGATGTATCTTTTGAGTGGGGCGTCATCTGACAAGGCTCGATAGTAGTGGGTGTAGGTTAGCGCGGCTTTTATCGCATTGCCCGGGATGAAGTCTTGTGAAGAGAACTGGTTGCTGCTTCGGGCTCTTGGTTTGGCAAAACATAGTGGCCTGTCTGAGCAGAACGCCACACGCAGGGGTTGTTCGCTAAGAGGCTGCAGCGGCTCGGTGCCGTGAGCCTCATTTTTTCCTCAGTAAATGAGCATGTCGCTTTGATGACTTCACCGAACCCGACCGTTTTAAAGGCCCCTATTGAATCAATCGTTTGCAATGCCTTATTTAGCCACGATTCGAGCAGGGCTGCTGGGTATTCTTCTGTTTCAATGTACCTGCCAGCGCCTGTGAAAGTGACTTCAGTACACGGGATATTTCGTCTCAATGACCTGAATATGCCCTTCTTCGACAATACCGTTTTGGGGTTCATCTTTATCCGATAGAGCTTTTCGTGCGTATCGGTGTCTCGCAACGTCTCGTTATCATTTTCTTGCTCTTTCATTTTCCAAGGAAAGGTGAGCGCGGCGCCTGAAAAGTGCTTATCATCGTCTGTTTGCGAGGCTGGGCCAAAAGCATGGACGATCAAGCCGTTTAGCTGCTTGTCATCCAATAAATCCGCAAAGCTCTGAAGTTGATGTCGGATCACACCCTTGTGCTGGGTGCCATTCAATATGAGCCTTCCATTTTCAGATTGGCTGAACGTATCTAGTCCAAACCGCATGGCTCCTGTACCTTTAGTGACGAAAGGCGCTTTTAACGTGAGCGTAAACTCTACGCTGTAGTGTTTGCCTGTTGCCGTACTCATCGTTATTCCCCCTTTCCGCTTGGTGTTTCAGGTGCCAGGTAGTCATAGAGCTCAAGCATGTGTAACCAAAATAGCGTGTCTTGTGTCGTGAGCTCTCTCGCTTCACTGCTTTCGTTTTTTTTCATTAGAAACAGTTTGCTGAGAGCCTGCACTGACTCGGCGAGGGGCTCTCCCCCCGCCTCTAACAACCGCCTCTTCAGCAGCTGGAGCTCCTCTGCCGTCCCTTTTATGCTGAGCGCCTCACTTTTTGTCTTTACTTTGGGTTCAGAAAGTTGTGTTGCGCCATAGTGCAATGCTTTTTCGACCAGTTTGTAAACACCTGATCTTGGCAAGGTTTCAAGGTGCGCTGCGAGGGAGGCCTGTTGAGTTACCGTGAATGGGGAGTGTTCTTGATTTTCATCCGCGTCAAGGGCAAACGTTAGGGGTTGGCGTTGTTCCGCAATCTCTTTGCCATACTGTTTTATCCAAAAGTCGGAGATATCTTCAGTGGGATAGTCAATCGATTCCAGCACCATGTAATCGAAGTAGTTTCTGTCTCGTCCGCCTTCTTGCTCTTTTATAGCTTCAGCCAGCTCTCTCGCGGCTTGTTCCGCTTTGCGAATAGGGGTTTTATGACTACAAAAAACGATGCCCACCGAAGAGGTTAACGTCTGCCCACATATATTGATTTGATGGGAGAAAAAGTGATGCAGTGTCGCCATGCCTACCCACGCAGGAACCACCAGTGTCATTTCATCTCCTCCCCACAACAGGGTTTCGAGCTGCACGGTAGCCTCACCATCCTCATCTATTACCGCGCCTTTCTTGGCGAGAAAGTTGACCAAACTTGTTATATATCTTGCGCGATCGAGCCTGAGTTCCAAATCAAACTTCTGCTGCTTCTCAATTTTGTTTTTAGCGCCTGCAATCAGTTGCCGCTGCATCTTGCCAAATGCATTGCCATCGGCATAAATCACCGCAATTTTCCCGCTAATCGCCATTTTGGGGTGAGCGCCTGCGAGGGTTTCTAAATCCGAGGGAAACTTAAAATGTGCGATGGATTCCTGGCTTTCAGTGCTTTCATTCGCTTTACCACCTTTGTCTTGTATGTTCGCGCATAGGCTGCTTTGCTCGTCTTTATAAATACCGGTTCTCACCTTGCGGCCGATCCTGTATCTTCGGTCTACACCTCGGTTCACTTTGCCTTCGATGGCCGCTTTTATATGTTTGTTTGTCGTGTCTGCGCCCAGCAACCCGTTGAGTGTGCACGCGCCTTTGGCATCCGCAGAGAAATCTGGCAATGCTTGACTGAGACGTGAAGCCTGCTTGAATCGCCCTAGCGCAAATAGCCGCTCTTTAGCTTCGAGATAATCTGCTGAAATGACATCATCAACGACGAAGGTGAAAAGTTCGTTAGGGCAAAATGAGGTATCGTTTATTAAGACTTGGCTTGCGAGGAAGTCATTGACGATTTTGCGGAGGTTTTCTAGCGAGTCAGGCGCACAACAAAACACACCTGTTGAACTACCGACGGTAACAGCCTTGAAGCCATTAAGACGGGCACCTACAAGTATCTTCTCTATTTCTATAATTATTTGTTTGAGTGCATAACTGCCTCCTCGAACAACGCTAAGTTGGTTGGTATCGAGGATAGCGTTACCAAAGTTAACCGCCTCGATTTTCAAAAAGCCTAAGTCTGCATCTGCCATTGCCTTCCCCTTCCGTGTAAAAGCCAACTCATTTGACGTCATGATTAAGCAGTTAAACGACTTTTTAACGACATATGTACTTCATAAATTGGATTCTTTGATCCGGTTAACTTGTGAGCATCGTGATTTTTTTGAAATTTCAATCTAAATCAAAATTGGGATAGTACTAACGCCCATCAAGTAGGAAGGGCTCCAAATCTATCCTCAAATGAAACCTCGTGTCGGGGTCAAAGTACTCAATGTGTCGTTCGCCTAGTTTTCGCGAAAGATGCAGTCCAAGTGACCGCAATGCTTCGCTGATTGCAAATAGGATACGTTCCTCTCCAAATGGTGAGTAGTCACCATACGGAAAGTCGGGCCACACAAAATTCCGGCTTCTGCCTCTGACGGCGACGAGAAAACGAAAAGCTTCAACCGATTGAAGCAATTGCCGCTAACGTTCAAAGCTCCCGCCATACTCGCTCAAATCACACGGCGATACGAACTCTCCTTCCACAACCCAAAGCCACAGGCTGTAGACATCTTGCACATCGTCTAGCTCAATCCCCGATTCCTTAAATTGTGTCCGGTATCATTAAACAACTACAGCTGGTAACAATCGAAGGTAGTATTTAGCATGAGCGCTTTACGGGCATAGCCCCGATAAAACGTTTACCACCTCCATAGGCGGTGGTTTTAAAGTTCCAATAAAAACAGCGCCCTAAGTTGACAATTCGGGGCGCCGTTACGGTATGTGTTTTTAATCAACCGAAAGAGACAATGTAATATTTTCTCTCTTTACATGGTTTAAGTTTGGACCCATTACCACATCAAATCATCAGGGATCTTGTAGTCTGCATATGGATCGTCTTCATCCATTTCCTGGTCAGACGTGGTGTTATTCACAATAATGGTTTCTTCATCGCGCTGGCTGATTTTGTCCGCAACAATACTCGGAACCACGGCATATCCATCAAGGTAGCGGGCGATTGCCAGTCGGCCGTTAACCAACTGATCTTGGGTCTCTTTGTTGACATAAAGCTTTTTGACCAGCGTGCCGTCGGTAAAGTTGTAGCCGATATCGCCATCTTTAATGTCGATTTTATTCATTTCGACTAGCTGCTTAACCTGAGCAGCAATCGCTTTTTTCTCAGCTTCCAGTTTCTTCAGTCGGTTTAGCTCTTGGTCCTGGGCGATCTGCGCTGCGCGGTTTTCTTCAACTGCCGCTTTGGCTTCTTTCGCAGGGTGCGGGATTTCTTTGATGTCTTGCCGGCCTTTTTCATTTTCTTTTTGTCGATAAGGCCCGCTTTCAGCATCTGTTCTTGCAATGTTAGGTTTGCCATTTTAACTCCAATGCGGACTGTATTTTGGCTAAAAATATTCAGGCACCGATAATACCACTCGCCTTAGCAATTAAAAATAAATCAGGTATTGGAATTCAGTGGAGCCAGACAGAAAAAGGGATCCACAAAGGATCCCAATTTATATACCAAACCACCTCAAGGTGCAGGTTTGGGTATAGTTATGTTTTTATCATTAGGCCTCTTCTGAACTCCCCTCTTCCGTAGCCGGCTGTGATTCTTCTTCATCGGCTTCAGGGGATAACATCGCAACGGGAAAATCAGCACAATCGAGCATCCGCAGTGCCGCTTGTATCAGGCATTTGTCTTTACCGGGGTGAGCAAGCAATGAGACACTGAAAGGCACACCGTCAACTTTGAAAAGTGGCATTGTTAGCTGAGGGCAACCGGTTAGCTCTGCAACCGCCATGAGGGCGGACAGCTTGTCGGTGTATTCCTCTGCTTGTTTGTCGTCAATATCATTATGGGGAGCCGGACCGGGTGTGGTCGGGAACAGCAAGACCTCGTTGTCACCAATAACGCTCAAAAGGTTAGCAGTGATGATGTGGCGCTTTTTCTTCCCTTCTACCTGGTCCTTGAACGTCAGGGATTTGTACCAATCAATTCTGGATCTTATTTGTGGTTTGAATTCGACGTTGTTTGATTCCAGCCAGTCTCCTAACTCCATCAACAGTTCGCGACCGGCCAATTTATGGAAAGTGTCATATGCTTGCACGGTCAACATTTTGTTCAGAGACATCGTGTTTTCGACGTTGAAAGGCAGCCTGTCCAACACCGCTTTAACTGTGGTGAAATGGTCCTCTGAGAGAAACTCTTTGAACAGGTTACTGGCAACTTTGACACCCTGTATTGCAGCAAGCGAAGGGGTCAGTTTTGAAAATTTGTTCTGGAGGTGATCGATTTGCTGGAGCTGGTCGCCATAAAGGCCGGCGTATCAAAGCTTTGGGTGAAGGTCTTAAAGCCTCTTTTATCCAAGCTATCTATGGTCGGACGAAAGCCAAAAAGCCCGCAAAACGCGGCCGGAGTGCGTACCCCTCCAAAGCTGTCATTCCCAAGGCCAACACTGGCAATGCCCCCTGCAACAGCAACAGCCGCGCCTGAACTGGCGCCTCCCACCCAGTGTTTAAGCGCATTGGGATTTTTAAGGGATTTCATTTGGTCATTCGTGCCGCGCTGGCAGAAAACAAATTCATCGACCTGCGTCTTTCCGACACAGGTGGCACTGTTTTCAAACAATGCGGCAACAAGCGCCGCGTCTTCTGCGGCTTCTGTCTGTTCAGAGAGGTATTCAGGTATACCGATGCCGGTTTTATAGCCGGAAACGGCAACGTGGTCGCTGACCACAAACTCCACGTTGGTCAGTGTACCGGTTCGGGTATCCTGCCGAGTCATTTCCGCATGTTCCGCCAATGCGTTCCTGAAAAGCAACATGCGCATCCTCCCTTGGATAAATTCCTGATAACAAGAATATAGTCCAAGCTGGCGTATCTACTTAGCCAGACAGGCAAACTCGACGAAGATTATCCCATTCTGTGACAAAGTTATGATTATTAAAGGTTTCTCTGTCTACTCTCAGGCGGCGGCCTTTTGTCCAGGTTTCAGCTGTGGCTCCCTGCCCGTAAGGAATGGAATAGACATGGTATTCTTGATATTCGGAGATATATTCAAGATTCGGTGCAACATGAAGTGGTCTGTTTTGGTCGTTAAGAAAGAAAAAGAACGAACCTGTACAGTCCGCCACCACGTAGGAACCTTCCTCGTTCTGGACAGCAATATACGGCAGGTGAGATTTTATTGAACGACCAGTATGCCAAATACCCACATCCAGGAACTTAGAGGGCTCAGGAAATGCATAGTTATCTGGCTGTACCTTCACTTCACTCAAGGCTTCGGATACGCTCTTAGTCGCTTGCTTTTTTTCATAATTATGAACGATGGTCACAGTTCTTGAGAGATCACCATCTTCACTCTTACCGGACTGCAGAAACGAAAATATTCCGAGCGTAGACAGCAAAACGCAGCCTGCGAGAGTCGCCACCCAAAATGGCCAGTTTTACGGGCATCTTTGTAAGGCTGGACAACCGAATGTGGGTTGGTTTCTTGTCGGAAACGCTTCTGAGCTAGCTCTTCCGCCATCTGGTCTAATTGGGTACGAAGCGTGTCATTTTCTTTTTTCAGACGCATCTCAGCCATTCTTGACTGGCTTGAAACGTTTTCTGTTCGTGACCGGGATTTACGCTGCATTTCCAGATCGGAGGCCAAACGACGATTTTCGTTTTCCAATGCTTCAACTTTGGTTTTTAAAAGCGCATGTTGACGTTGCTCAACGATTAGCGCACGGCTCACTTCTTCCAGCTTTTTACTGTTTATCCCCTTCAGGCTTTCAACCTGGCCAGAGCCATTTCCATTCTTCACCTGATGGTACGATTCTCCGACAAGTTGCATCAATGCTTTGGAACCACCTTTGTCCGGATGAATCGCTGAGGAAAGCCGGCGAAATTGAAGTTTCGCTTGCTCCTGACTGGCATTTGGCTGAAGGCCGAGTATTTCCCAAAAATTCGCCATGTTCGCTTATATTACTCTTCTTGTTGTTTCCCAGGCTTATAAGACCCGCTGTTGCTCATCTTACGAAGTGCGTTTCAATCCCGATAATCCGTCCCGGACACGCGCCGAAACAGCGAGGAGAAAGCAGATTATCACATCCTAATATATCGGTTCGCTCAGTGTGATCTTTAGCCCAGAACACATATTTGGACATCAACCTGCCAGTTTTTTCATACACCACCCAAATCTATAACCTGAATAAATGTCTGATGATTTAATTATTAAGCAGTTGAGGCTCTATTTTACTTCAAACTAATATTTTTCATTGCAATCATCTAAATGTGATCTATCATACATTTCGCTACACCACGTTCCGTTGAAGGCAGCAGGAGAGTGACGGCTTGTACCGTCCGCCGAAGAAGTGAATCTTTCAGGCACGAATGCGTATGGACTGCTGCTGGAGGAGCCTCTGGAGAGATCCGTTAAATCGGACGCCGAAGGAGCAAGCCTGTTTATCCGGGTGAAACTCTCAGGCAAAAGGACAGAGGGGAAAGATACTGATTTCCACGCATCAACATTGGCTATGTCCAATGTGAAGTACGTTGATTTTCCACCATTAATTGGCGCTATGTGTCTTTTCTCCTCCTTTGTACTTTAAAGGGGGAATCATGAACCAAACTCAATCTGTTTTTCACACACTTCTTGTCACCATTGATAATCTTGTCTGGGGTCCACCCCTGCTGATCCTGCTGGTCGGTACCGGGATTTACTTCACTCTTCGCCTTGGTTTTCTGCAAATCCGCTATCTGCCTCGAGCCATACGCTATCTATTTAAACCGGAATCTTCCTCAGCTGGCGGTGATGTATCCAGTTTTGCGGCATTGTGTACTGCCCTGTCTGCCACTATCGGTACGGGTAACATTGTCGGTGTTGCTACGGCAGTAAAACTCGGTGGCCCGGGTGCCCTGTTCTGGATGTGGATGGCGGCGCTTTTTGGTATGGCAACCAAATACGCCGAATGTCTGCTTGCAGTTAAATACCGTGAAAAAGACAACAAAGGCCAGATGGTCGGCGGCCCGATGTACTACCTGGAAAAAGGTCTGGGTCAGCGTTGGCTTGCGCGTTTGTTTGCGATTTTTGCAGTCGGTGTTGCTTTGCTGGGTATTGGTACCTTCCCACAAGTGAATGCGATTACTGATGCTGCACATTTATCGCTGGGGATTTCCCATCAGGTGAGCGCGACCGTTCTCACCATTTTGGTAGCTGCAGTAACCCTTGGTGGTATCCGCTCAATTTCCGCCGTTGCCAGTAAGATAGTGCCAGCCATGGCTATCCTTTACGTTGCAGCCTGCCTGTATGTCTTGGGTATGAATATTGGCCAACTGCCTGATGCAGTAAAACTGGTGGTGGAATCTGCCTTTACCCAGACTGCTGCTGCCGGTGGCTTCACTGGCGCCACTATTATGATGGCAATCCAGGCAGGTATTGCACGTGGCGTATTCTCTAACGAATCCGGTCTCGGCAGTGCGCCTATTGCAGCGGCAGCTGCAAAAACCGATTCCTGTGTACGCCAGGGTCTGATCTCCATGACCGGTACCTTCTTTGACACCATCATTATCTGCACCATGACCGGCCTGACGCTGGTTCTGACCGGTGTTTGGCAAGGTGATGCCAGTGGTGCCGCAATGACAACTGAGGCATTTGCGATCGGAATGAACGACGCGAACCTCGGCCCTGTTCTGGTATCGGTTGGCCTGATGTTCTTTGCCTTTACCACCATTATCGGCTGGAACTATTACGGTGAGCGTGCAGTGGTTTACCTGTTTGGTACTCAGGCTGTGATGGCATACAAAGTCGTCTTCCTGTTCCTGATTGCTATCGGTACCTTCCTGCACCTGGATATGATCTGGTTGCTGGCAGATATCGTTAACGGCTTGATGGCAATTCCAAACCTAATTGGTCTGGTAGCGCTTCGCCATGTGGTAATTGCTGAGACACAAGCTTACTTCGGAAAAGTGACGTCCCCTTCCGGTCAGGAAGTATCGGCGTAAAGTCACTGAGCGATAATACAGATAAAAAAAGACCCGGCCTCATCGGCCGGGTCTTTTTTATTTGGCTATCAACGCAGTCAACACCCCAAAATTGGAATGACTACTTCACTACGCCGTTTGACGCTTTACGCTGTCATACAGTCCTAGCTTGCCAAAGATTGCATCGTGGCTGGTGAAGTTCTGAATTCGGATATGGTGTGCAACCCTGTTTCCTACAGCCACAAATTCATAACCCAGTGTTTGAGTCGCCATTTTGTCCCACTCCCCATCACCGAAATAAATCCGGCGATCGAAGGTGCATCCGCTGTCTTGCTTGGCACGGAAGGCAGCCAGCGCCATGATTTCTGAACGGGTCAGCGCATCGGAGCACGAAGCAAAGGTAACGCCATGAATATCAAAGCCGGCAGCACGGAGTTTCAATTTCGCTGAAACTTCCCAACCACCCGTCGCTATAGCCAATACCACATCAGGGTGTTTTTTCATGTGGTTTACAAACTCAATGGCACCGGGAGTCGCTTTTACGCCATCGGGGTTCCGGGCGATTTCTTCACGTAGACGTTGTGTAAACAGTTGCTCTACCTGACGCAGGATTGCCATTCGCTCTTTGGTCAGGCCTTTTTCTTCAATTATTTGCTCTAATATTCCGGCATCGGTCACATTCGTGTAGTCACACCAGGAGCCATCGAGCTGGATACCGGTAACTTCTTCAACAGCAGATCGGTAACAATCAGAATCAAAATCATAGCTGTCAACGAGAGTCCCATCCACGTCAAGCATGAATAAATTCATAAACTTGCATTCCTTTTTTTGGTTACTTCGAACAGCGGGGAGAGTATGCACAAGAGAAAATTGTCTGGTGTGCCTCGCATTCGCGTAACACATTATTAACAGTTGATTAGAAAAAGCAACCTGTAACAGTGTAGAACCTGTTGTACCAGTTTTGTAAAACAGAATAATGACAAGGAAGAGAAATGGAGGCGCGTCCCGGAGTCGAACCGAGGTCCACGGATTTGCAATCCGCTGCATAGCCACTCTGCCAACGCGCCTTTAGGGTATTACCGGAAGGCAGGGTCATTATATTCAGGGCTTCCCTGTTCGCAAGCAAAATTTCGGGCAAATTGTGCGACTGATTACTTTTTAACACAACTGGTTATTTCTTGATTTATCTCGCAATTACAGCAGGTTAATTCATAACCACCCAGTATTTCCTTAGCCTTTCCTAACGTTATGTCAAGACTTGAAGATCAACGCAGTTAGTGGTTTGATCCGCCCTCCTGCAATCTCACAGACCTTCGTGTGATCCTAAGGTGCACTCCAATGGCTAATATGCAATCCTCAAAACAAAAGTCAGCAAACGAAAGTACAGCTTCAGACGCGGTTACCGTACCGTACCAGCCAACCTCGCTCGAAATCTGGGACAGCAAATACCGTCTCAAAGCGAAAAACGGCGATGCCATCGACAAAGAGTTGGATGACACCTTCAAACGTGTTGCCCGTGCCCTTGCCGACCTGGAAAACAAAAATGTCCGCGCAAAGTGGTACAACGATTTTCTGTGGGCACTGCGCAATGGCGCTATTCCTGCAGGTCGTATCACCTCAAATGCCGGAGCGTTTGAACACAAGCCAGCCACCTCTACGATCAACTGTACCGTAAGCGGCACCATCCAGGATTCGATGGATGACATTCTGGGTAAAGTCCATGAAGCCGGCCTGACACTGAAAGCAGGCTGTGGCATCGGTTACGACTTCACTACCCTGCGCCCTCGCGGGGCCTTTGTATCGGGAGCCGGTGCTTACACCTCCGGCCCGCTGTCGTTCATGGATATCTACGACAAGATGTGTTTCACCGTGTCTTCTGCCGGTGGCCGCCGTGGTGCACAGATGGTACCATGGACATCCGTCATCCCGATATCGTCGACTTCATCCGTGCCAAGCGGGAAGATGGCCGCCTTCGCCAGTTCAACTTGTCGCTGTTGATCACCGAAGAATTCATTGAAGCCGTAAAAGCCGATGCTAACTGGCAGTTGATTTTCCCGGTTACCGCAAAAGAAGCCAAACTTGACGGTCTGGACGTAAACAATGACGAAAGCATTGTCTGGGCTGACTGGCCAACCAAAGAAGGTCTGGTTGAGGACGCTGAAGGCCGTGTTGCCTGTAAGATTTACCGCACGTTGCCAGCGCGTAACCTGTGGAACGTGATTATGTCGTCCACATACGATTACGCTGAACCGGGCTTCATTCTGATCGACAAAGTCAACCAGATGAACAACAACTGGTTCTGCGAAGAGATCCGGGCAACAAACCCATGTGGTGAGCAGCCTCTGCCTCCTTACGGAGCCTGTCTGCTTGGTTCAATCAACCTGACCAAGTTTGTACGTGACCCGTTCACTGAAAACGCCGTGTTCGACTGGGAAGCCTACCGCAAGGTTGTTGCAGTGTTTACCCGTATGCTGGACAACGTGGTTGAAATCAACCAGCTTCCTCTTGAAAAGCAACGCGCTGAGATCATGAACAAGCGTCGCCACGGCATGGGCTTTCTGGGTCTGGGTTCAACCATGACCATGCTGAAGATGAAATACGGTAGCCCAGCGTCTGTCGCCTTCACTGAGCAGGTTTCCCAGGAACTGGCACTGACAGGCTGGCGCGAAGCCGTTAACCTGGCAAAAGAAAAAGGTGTTGCACCGGTTCTGGAGCAGGAATTTGAAGTTACCCCTAAAATGATGCGTCTGCGTCCGGAAATGGAAAAAGACGGCATCAAGGTGGGTGACATGGTAAAAGGCAAAGTACTTCACGCCCGTTACAGCCGCTACATGCAGCAAGTCGCCGAAGTGGATCCTGCGCTGGTAGAAGAACTGGCAACCGTGGGTGGCCGCTTTACTCACCACAGTTCTATTGCACCTACCGGCACTATCTCACTGTCACTAGCCAATAACGCCAGTAACGGTATCGAGCCTAGCTTTGCGCACCACTACAGCCGTAACGTGATCAAAGAAGGCAAGAAGTCGAAAGAAAGCGTGGATGTATTCAGCTTCGAACTGTTGGCTTACCGTGCGATGGTGAACGAGAAAGCAATGCCTTACACCACCAACGCGGACGAAATGCTGCCGGAATACTTCATCACTGCAGACGACATCAAGCCAATGCAGCACGTTGAAGTCCAGGCTGCTGCCCAGCGCTGGATTGACTCTTCTATCTCGAAGACAGCCAACGTACCGACTGACTTCCCGTTCGAAGATTTCAAAGACATCTACATGTATGCCTACGAAAAAGGCCTGAAAGGCTGCACCACATTCCGCTTCAACCCGGAAGTGTTCCAGGGCGTACTGGTAAAAGAAGAAGATCTGGCCAACACCACTTATGTGTTCACCCTGGAAAACGGTTCAACCTTCGAAGCCAAGGGTAACGATAAGGTAGAATACGACGGCGAGATCCACACCGCTGCTAACCTGTACGATGCCTTGAAAGAAGGCTACTACGGTAAGTTCTGAACAGCAGATTGCGTGATATAGACAGGTTTAAACATGGTTAAGAAAATCGAAAGCAAAATTGTTGCTTACAAAGTAAAGAAAAACGACGAACCGGTAGCCCAGCCTGAACCTCAGGCACCTGTTGTGGAAACCATGCATGAAGAAATGCCGCGTCCGGAAATGCTGTATGGCACCACATACAAGCTGAAAACACCGGAGCACGTTTCTGAGCATTCGCTGTTTATCACCATTAATGACGTAATCCTGAACCAGGGCAGCGAGCACGAAGTGCGCCGTCCATTCGAGATTTTCATTAATTCAAAGAGCCTGGAACACTACCAGTGGATTGTTGCCCTCACCCGCATCATCTCAGCAGTATTCCGTAAAGGTGGTGATATTACTTTCCTGGTGGAAGAACTGCGCTCTGTGTTCGATCCAAAAGGCGGTTACTGGAACAAGGGAAAATACGTACCTTCCCTGATCGCTGAAATCGGTAACGTTATCGAACAGCACCTGATGGAAATCGGTATGATTGCCAACCCGGAAATGGATGAGCACCAGAAAGCATTTCTGGAAGCAAAACGTGCTGAACTGGCTGGTAAGAAAGTGGAAGAAGCCAAAGTTGAAGACGTCGAGGAAGACGCCGACACCGGTAACTTCCCCCTCACGCTACTCTTTGCTACAAGTGCCATTCCAAGGCCGTTGTGGTAAAAGACGGTTGCCAGACCTGCCTGAACTGCGGCGATTCCAAGTGCGGCTGATATGCTGTTCTGTGCCATAAACAGGTCACTGCAGAAGTGAATAGCAAAGAGCCCGGACAGTTGTCCGGGCTCTTTTGTATGACTCAGTGATGCCCTATGTCGCCACCCACAACAGGACAGCTAAAATCTGCGGCGTCAATATCCTCAGGCACATCACCAGCGGGTAAACCGTCGCATAGGAAAGCGCTGCTGCGCCACTGCTGTGAAGGCTGTTGGCAAATGCCAGCGCCGGTGGATCTGTCATCGACCCGGCGAGCAAGCCACACATAGTCAGGTAGTTCAGCTTTCCAACAATCCGGCCCAGTGCCGCCACCACCAGCAGAGGAATGGAGGTAATCAATACTCCGTATCCCATCCAGGACAGACCGTCACCGTCGACAAGGATATCGAAGAAACCACCACCCGATTTCAGCCCTACCACGGCAAGGAAAAGCACAATGCCTATTTCGCGCAGTGCTAGGTTGGCGCTTGGCGGCATAAACCAGTACATACGGCCGATACTGCCGATACGGGCAAGGATCAGCGCCACTACCAGCGGGCCGCCGGCAAGACCCAGCTTTAGCGCTGCCGGGAAGCCCGGAATGTAAAACGGGATAGACCCCACCAGCACACCCAGGCCAATCCCCACAAACACCGGCAGCATCTGTACGTGCAGCAGTTTTTGCTTGGCATTGCCGACAATGGCAATAACAGCTTCAATCGCGTCCGGGCGGCCAACAAGGTTCAGAATATCACCGAACTGCAGGCTGGATTCCCCGGTAGGCACCAGTTCAACACCGGCACGGTTGAGGCGAGATACCACCACATCGTAGCGCTGCTTGAGATCAAGGTGTTTCAGCTTTTTGCCCAGCACCTGCTCATTGGTCACCACCACGCGCTCAACACGCAAATCAGTGCCACGGGTGGACAGAGACGCCTCTACCTCTTCACCGATTACCAGACGCGCTTTTCCAACGCCAGTTTTTCACCGACTAGGTGCAGCAGGTCATCGACATGAACCACGGTATCCGGGTTTGGGACCTGAAGTTCTTCGCCACGTTTCAGACGGGAACAAATCACGCCGCCGTCATTGAATGACGGGATCTTTGTAAGAGGCAGACCATGCAGATTAGTGTTTCTCACTGCCACGTTCATGGTGTGGAGATCTGACTTGCCTTTACCGGACTGGCGGTCAAAATCCTCAGCTTCCTTATCAATATTGATACGGAAGAACAGTCGGGCCAGCCACATGGTAATCAGGATGCCACAGATGCCGAACGGATACGCGACGGCATAACCCATACCAGTCATATCCAGTAATCCGTCACCGGCACCGAGTTCAGACAGAATTTGCTGTGCCGCACCCAGGGATGGCGTGTTAGTTACCGCACCGGAGAATATGCCCAGCACCACTTCAAGGGGCACATCGGCAACTTTATTTATGGCGATAGCGACAAGGCTACCAATAAGAACAACCAAAGCGGCAAAGCCGTTTAACTTTAACCCGGAACTACGGAGGGAAGAAAAAAAGCCCGGACCGACCTGTATACCTATGGTGTAGACAAAAAGAATCAGGCCGAATTCCTGTATAAAGTGAAGGGTATGAGACTCAAGCTGGATGTTATACATCCCGGCGAAGTGTCCAACGGCAATGCCACCGAACAACACTCCCCCAATTCCCAGACCTACACCGTAAATTTTCCAGTTTCCAATCCATAAACCAAGCACTGCAACCAGCGACAATATGCTGATAGTGAGTGCGACATCGCTCATTGAAATAACTCTCCAAAAAACTGCCGAACATCCTGTTTCTGCTGATCATCCATTTTCCAGGCACAAAAAGAGTGCGTAACACCCTGAAAAACAGTGCTTTTCGATCAGCTTCACATGGAGACTACAGTGATATTTGTTGGACAATTGCAGCGCACTTATCACTTTTGAGCATTCAAAGAATTCATATTTGGAAACATTGATTGCATTTTGATTCAATATTTTCGCTTTTCTAAGCAAGAGAAATCTGTATCAGGAGATGTCAGTTTCAAACGGACCGGTCTTATTCAATTTTTCCGAACAATTGAGACGGATTTTTCAGCTATCACCAAAAAGTAATTCTTCATAAGATGAAACCATATTGATAAGGGGGAGAACCATCCCTTCCAACTTCCAGTTTTGTATAGAGAGAGTATTCACATGGCAAATGTACTGGTCATTAAATCAAGCATTCTTGGCGATTATTCTTCTTCGAATAAATTGATTGATAACTATGTTAATCAGCTACACGGCACCACCAGCATCATTGAACGCGATGTTGCCGCCAATCCACTTCCAATGCTCGATGGCGAACTGGTTATGGGTCTTCGTGGTGGTGAAAACCTTTCGACCCGCCAGCAGGAAGTCAATGCTCTCTCAGATCAGTTGTTTGCCGAAGTGGAGCAAAGCGATGTAGTCGTTATTGCTGCCCCAATGTACAACTTTTCCATTCCGGCTCAGTTAAAAGCATGGATAGACCTTATCGCACGGGCAGGTGTGACTTTCCGCTATACCGAAAGTGGTCCAGAGGGCTTACTGACCGGTAAGAAAGTCGTATTGGTAACGACCCGTGGTGGAATCCACAAGGACACGCCAAACGATCACGTCGTCGGTTTTATGAAAACTGTACTGGGGTTTGTCGGTATGACGGATGTCAGCGTGGTTTACAGCGAAGCACTGGCAATGGGGCCGGATTACCAGGAAAAATCCCTCGCTGACGCCGAAGCATCGCTGAAGGCTATTGCGTTGTAATACTGTCTCTCTTCTTCATATTTTATTCCGCTTCCAAAACGGAAAAGCCCATTACACCGCGGTAATGGGCTTTCTTTTATCGAGGTATCAGAACGAAAACTGTACGTAGAAGGTGTTGTAGTTGCTTCCACCTTTGATACGGCCAAACTGCGACGCAGTTTCGAAAATCGCCGAGCGGTGGTGAATTGAATAACCCAACCACACATTATCAAGCTCACGCTGGTTAAACAGATCCCCCACGTTCACATCGACAGAGAAGTCGAGGTAATTGAGCAGATGACTTGGGCGGTAACCCTTCTTGTCCATTTCAGCTTGTTCGATATAGGTAATATTACGGGCAAACGACAAACCTTCTGCCAGACCGAAACGCCATTTGGTAGGCCAGTCAAAGTTATAGTAAGCCTTAATTGCAGTAACCAGTTCCTGGGTAGAAGACTGCACTTTTGAAGACCAATGCCAGACCACACCCGGTGTCAGGTACACATCAATCGGCAAACCAAACAGTTCATCGGTCAGCGGGTAACCGTAGAATACGGACGTCATTTGGTTGTCGTACTTATCGTCTTCAATCTTGCCACCGAGGATATCCCCGATATTGGAAGGTGTCGCCCAACCATGAGCAATACGCAGGTATGGCCGGTTTTTAATACTGGTCTTGCGGGGTTCATCCTGGTTGTTGAAGAATGCAATACCGGTATACAACTCCAACTGGCCCGGAGCCTGTATGGCTGGGGAATCACGCAGCTCTTTCTCAAACAGCGTTGCGTAAGCGCCGCCTACCAGATAGAAGTTGGATGCAACGTGATAACGGCCTTTAACCCCGGCTTTAAGATCTACACCTGCGCCGATGTCATCGCCGATACCGTTAATGGAGTAGTAGTAATTGTTGTAACTTGAGGACTTCACGCGGGCAGTCAGCTGAGGCTGGATAAACCAGTTACCGCTATGGATATTCTTGGTTACACCTACTTCAGCATGGAAGCGGGCATCTTCATCCCAAAGCAGATCCAGGTTTGCGGTGACATCTTTATCCAAACGGTAACGGGTCTGCAGGCCAAAGTCAGTGGTGTCCCCGCCTACTGCATTCTGGAATTGTTTTGGAATGTCCACATAATGGAGGCGGCCAATTACGCTGGTGTCCCATTTGTCTTCTTTCCAAAGGTAAGCACCGGCTTCAGTTCCTCGAATAAAGACATTCTCTCCCTCATAGAACATCATCGGGATAAAACTGGTCACGGTATCTGATTCATCAGAATTCACACCCAGTATCGAGGTACGGTACGGCATCGTGGAAGTACGAAACACGCCCGCCAAACCCCAGTTTTGCTCGGGGTAAACCGTCTGGCTTTCACTGTATTCAGGGGTATCTGTTGCTGTGGTGTCTGCTGTCGAAATCTCTGCGTGAGCATTAACAGAAAAACTGGCCACTGCTCCAAACAGAGCAATGAAATTCTTGCGCATTAATTGAACGCTCTTACTTATAGGAATTATGAAACCGTGAAGAATATCACGCTTTCATGATTTCCAATGTCAGGATTTCCCCAACATTTATCCACGATACCGACACGCAATCTGCTTGGGGGACGTAACAAAGGAAATATAACGGCAGGCGGGTAACATCCGGGTCACATTAGCCGGGGGTGACACTGGCGAAATCACTCAGTCCAAAGCGCAAAATGAATGATTTCAACCAGTCAGAATGCTCATAGACCAGTCCGATTGTTATCGGGTTCGGGTCGTCAACACAAAGACATCAAGATGTCCTTGCCGACATGGATCGAGAGGGCGAATCGGGTTGGCGTTGTGCCAGAGAGCGTGATCATCAATCAACGCCATATCGCCCTTGTCCATTGGCATTGAAAAGAAGGGTTGTTCAGTTTTGTCCCGGTAAACCATGATCTCACCGCCTTGGATATTGTCCCTCTCGATGGCGATAATAGCGATGTGGTCGAAGCCGTCCTGGTGAATTCCTTCCGGGGATACCGGGGTTACTTCATCCAAGGTGATGATCCGCATCTGGTGGATTTCTATGTCCTGGTCATCATCAATCCCATTTTGCTCCTTAAAGACACGGCACATCTCCGCCATCCCTTCAGACAGCAGCACATCTTCCTCTATCTCTTCGAAGTCCCGTAGCACCCCACCCTGGTGGTGGTTGATGTCTTCAGATTGAACGAAAGAATGGTGCGGCATATGCCGGATTTCTTCGCCATACATACGGACAACCGAGTAGCGTCTGAGACGGTACTCGCCATCTGCGTAGGGGGTGGTAGGGAGACACCCGAAAGAGGGTTCAAGCTGGTGTACCGCTTCAGGGCTGATGTGGTTAAGCTGCATAAGGTAATCGTGATGATTCATGGGTCACCTCGTAAACTGCTGCACTACTATTCAGGCTAGATGCCTTGCAGTGAGGTGACGACTTTTGCCCCTATGAGCAGAGACTCATAATAAAGAAAAATCTGTAAAGAAAAGCTTCCAAACAGATATTTTCTTCATATTATCAATAAATTAAATTATTTCAGCTTTGCCAACTCAACGTGCTTGTTGCCATATACCTTGATAAGCGACTGCGGAGGAACCGGTTTCCAACAAGAGTGATCTTCTTGCAGTGGTTCTGAAGACAACACGATTCCATCATCCAACTCGCAGTAATAAAGTGATGGTGGCGGACAGGCATGGGAGCTGTACCTCATCCCCCAGAAGCATTCCCCATCGCTGATACACATTGATGCTTTGAAGCTCTTTCACTCCCCTCTCCTGCATGGCGAGTTCTATTTCCCTCACCGTCTGGTTCATTGCCTCATAGGGGTTTTCAGTCAGCCCGTTTTTAAGCATTAACAAGAAAATCAGTTCACTGTCCGTCTGCCCTTTCTTTTCAAGGAACAAGGTTTCCGGTAGTGATCGTTCCAGCCTGTACCTGACCCGTTCAAATTCACCGATCTGCCCGTTATGCATAAACGCCCAGTCTCGGTAAACAAACGGATGGCAATTGGTACGGGACGTATTGGCGCCGGTAGAAGCACGCACATGCGCCATAAAACAGTGAGAGTTGATATGGTGAGCCAGCGACCGAAGATTCTGGTCGCTCCATGCAGGCAGGACTTCATGGTAGGTTCCCGGAAAGTCCCGGTTGTCATACCAACAGAGGCCAAATCCATCGGCGTTTACAGCTGTTACCGCTTTCGCGGCCTCAAGGCTTTGGTGAACCAGTGAACGCTCAGGCTTGTACAACAATTCATCCAGATATATTCCCTTTCCCCGGTAAGCAAGCCATCGACACATTTCACTATCCCTAATTATAAAGTCACATTTGATCCGAAAGTTGCACGTCCGGATATTAGATAAGACTATCAATACATAAAGCGTCAAACGAGCACTTCAGGCGACCCACATCCCAAACCTTGCAGTAACCGATGTGCAATTTTCCCTTACTGGCTGTGTGTTTACTGAAACGACCGTGTTTTCTGAAACGACTGTGTTTATAGAAACTCTCGCACCTTTATACCCAAGCCA